>JASJBB010000051.1 GCA_030066735.1 Woeseiaceae bacterium
ACTCGTCCTCTGCGTGGTCGCTCAGCATGTCGAATGGCAGCACGGCCACGGAGTTCTCCGGCAGAAGGGGTGGTTCCGAGCCCGGACGAAACTCGCGATACAGCAAGAAGCTCACCGCAATGCTGAGAGCGATGATAATGACGTAGTCAACCCGGCGTGCGCGCGCAGCCGGGGCAGGCGGAGCATCTTCCATTACCGGCATGTCTAACGCGAGGCCTTTCGAGGTGCGCTGCACGGCCCAGGATAATGCGACGACAATTGGAAAACCGACTATCGCCGTAATCACAACCACGCGCAGAGCCCAGGCAGGCAAGTCGAATATGCCGCCGATAACGGTGGCTACTTCTATGATCAACCAGGCCAGAGCCGCATAGGCGAGGCTAGTGCGGACGACGTCCCGACGCTGGAGCTCGTCCCAGTAGGTCGTTGGCTTTTCTGCCGGCCGTTCCGCATCGTCGCCCAGGTCAATCGGCGCCACCAGGCGGTATCCGCGCCGTGGCACCGTTTGAATGTACTCGGGATGGTCGTGATGGTCGCCAAGCGCGTGCCGCAGTTCAGCGATACAGCGGGTCAGCGCGTCTTCATGGCCGGCCTGGTCGCCCCAACCGGCCTCCATCAGTGATTCTCGCTCGACGAGTTTCTCGGGCGTCTCTACGAGGCGCAGGAGAATCTCCATTGCCTTGGGCGTAACTCGCTCAGCTCCGTCAGATCGACGAATCAGTCCCTGCTTTGGGTCTACAAAGCAGGCGCCAAGGCGAAAACCGGACTGAAAAATCTCAGACATCGACTTCCTGCGAGAGCTGCGATATCACTAGCATAGCAGGCACAGGCAGAGCTATACGCAGTGATGGACCTGCGGCTCGAGGATTGTGGCGAGGGGTGTGCGGTGGAGCCCGCAATTTGCAGGCTAATCATACACTTAGTGCTTCGATATGTGACGGACCAGTGATTAGGCCCACGCTCGACTTATTCGCGCTTGCGGCGCTCACCCTGCCGGCGGCCTCGCTGCGCTTGCCGTCCAATCCGCTCCGCGCATCGGTCTGCCGCTGGCCACCAGTTTTTCTGCGCCGGTCGTCCGACAACGAAACCGAGGTTGCGCAGTTACTCCGGGGCGGGCCCCTCTCCAACTCGTATGCGCTCGGTCCGGTTGACCGGGATCCTCCGCGTCGGGATCGACCGCGAGTTCCCGGGCATGATGACGTTCACCGAAACGTCGCGGTAATCCGGCGCTCCTGTGTAGCTGCCGTCGGCGGCCTCAATGGTCAACTCCTGCCTGGCGTCGTCGTAGCGCAGCAGCGTGATCCGGCGCTCGCCATGCCGATACGCCTCCGTGCGATCGTCGTCCTCGACCAGGCGAAACTCGCCATCCGCACCCGTATAGATATCGATGATGAGTTTGGTCTTGTCTATGAACGCGGTGCTCTGCGCGTACTCGCGTTTGGGAATGATTGCACCACCGCGGGCCAGAATCGGCATTACGTGATAGTCGTTGCGCAGGTCGAGAACCTGATCGCCATGATAATGACGCCCGTCCCATATTGAATACCAGTGACCCGCGGGGAGCCACGCTCGTGTATCGGCGTCGTGGGCTGGCGGCACGACGAGCAGGTCCGGCCCGTAGAAATACTGCAGGTCGTGTTGCCAGGCTTCGTCAGATTCCGGGTACTCGAGCAGCATCGGGCGTGCAATCGGCAGGCCCTTCTCAGCGGCTTCGTGAGCAGCCGAGTACAGATAGGGCATAAACTGATACCTGAGACGCGAAAAGGCCTGCGCCGTAACGAGGCTGACATCGCTGCGATCGGCCGGCCAGCGTGACTCGCCCATGCCGTGCGGTTTCCAGATTGGCGCGAAGCTGCCAAATGCCATCGCCCATCGCCGATACAGTGACTCATCCGGCCCGGCCTGTTCGTCCCAATCGTAAAAACCACCGGCGTCGTGCCCCCAGAACGGAAACCCTGCCAGCCCGGCCAGCTGCATCGCACGCACTTGCGCCGCCATGTCGGCATCGTTCGGTTTGATATCGCCGCTCCAGAGGGTGGCGTAGCGCTGCGCGCCGGCCGTCATGCCGCGCACCCAGACGAACGGTCGCTGGTTGATGCCGGACTTGTCCCAGCCGTCGGCTACGAGAGCCTTTGCGATCAGGAAAAACCAGTAGTTGCGCATCTCGGCCGAGCTGCGGCCGTTGGCGAGCACGAGATCCTTAGGCGCCGCACCCTGCTCGTCAAACTCGTCGATCCACAGTGCATCGCCAGGGTAAGCGAGTGCCGGATCGAGCGACTTCTCGTAGAAGATCCGCCAGAACCAATCGCGAAAATCGGCATTGGTGAGGTCGGGTGCGCTGTCGGCGAACTCGATGTTGTCGATCGGTGGCAGGTTGAATGCCGGGTCCCAGCCATCGGAGAAGCGGGCGATGCAACGATTAAAGTCCAGTGTCGATACGAGGCCCTGGCTGTCGAGCCACCGCTTCCAGGCAGCCGGGTCGGGATAGCGTTCGTCGTCCCAGTCGATCTTCGACTCGCAGCGCTTGCCGCCGGCAGCACGCCATCGGTTATCGTTGACGACATGATCCAGTGGCAGGCCGGCATTGCGGTGCTCCGTTATCTTGTTTTTCCACCATAGTTCGTCCGAAGGCGTCGCGGAATTATGATCGTGCCCCTTGTCGGTTAGCTGCAGGCCGAACATGGCTTTCATCGGCAGCCTCGGCCGGCCCGTAAGCTGCGTGTAGCGGTCGAGCACATCCACCAGTTGCGGGCCACCGACAAAAAAGTAGTCCATCCTGCCATCGAAGCCATGCGTGTCGATCGCCATGCTGTAGTCGCCGCCCGCATTCATGGCAAAGCGGTTCGGGAACGTGCTGTTCAGGAAAACGCCGTAGCCGCGGCTGGAGAGATAAAACGGGACGATGAGCGGCGCTTGCTCGATCGGCTTGCTGCCGTAATTGCGTTCGATGACGTTACCGGTGAGTTCGAGGCTCGCTGCCCGCGCGAAGTAGCCGTGGCCCAGGCCCGTGAAACGCTCCGCATCGTTGGGCGCAAAGCGGACGACGCGCACATTGCCTTCCCGGCGTGCGCCGGCCCGTTCGGACAACACGGGGAGTTCATTGCCGCGCAGGTAGAAATCCGCGGCCAGCGTCTTGCGATCGATGGCGACGTCGAGCTGCGAGGAACTGATGACAACGTGCGTACCCGTGACCTCGACATCGGTGTCGCTGGCCCAGTCATGGGTTTGTACCATCTCGTAATGATCATCGGGCAGCCACGGTTCGCCGTCATGCGCGGTTTGCAGGCGCACCATCGTGTCGCCGTACCATGCGATTCGCAGCGTCCGCGAGCTATCTGGAGAATCGATGTAATAAGCACGATCATCCATGCGAAACGCGGCCCTGTCGCACGAGGCGGCTATCCAGATCACAAGCGGAATCAAGAGCAGGAGTCTTGGCATAGGCACGGCCCTGTCAGATTTCCCGACCAAGGTGCTCGACCAGCGCGTTGGCACTGCTGAACGCCGCTTCCACCCGGCCCCTGACGAACCAGTCGCCGCACACCGCCAGCTTTTGCTGCGGATTGATCGCGAAACTGTCGCCGCGCTGCCGATCGACATTGGCATAACGCCAGCGATGGACCGAGCTGTGCGCGGCGCCCGCAGCATCGACTCCCGCCACAGCGTTGACGACGCCGCACAGGTGTTGGCGCACCGTTTCGGTATCGTCTTCAATGTGCGCGTTGGCCCACGCGTTGGTCGAGTGAACGACGAGGCTCGTCGCTGCCGAGCGGCCCGGCTTGCTACTGTTGACGGAAATCCAGCTGATATCGGCATCGCGCACGAGGGCCGCCTGCCAGGGCAGATTTAGCGGCTCGTCGAAGCCCAGCAGCAGCGCGAAGCACGCGTGCATCTCTGTCCTCGTACTGGCTGCAAGAACGGTTGGGGCAAGCAGGTTGGCGGATTGCGCGGCGGGTGCGGTAACGACGACCCAATCAAACTCTCCCAGCAATGCTCCATCGTCGTCACTCAGGCGCCACAGCTCGCCATGGCGCGTCAGTGATCCGACGGTAGTGTTGAGACAGACATTGAGCCCGGACGCGAGCGCTTTGCCGACGGCGCTCATGCCCGGCACCCCGACATAGTGCGGGTAGTCCTCGCCCCAGCGCCGGTTTGCGGCGATGTTGCCGCGTCGCATCTCCACGAATGCGGCTTGCCAGTCGGCAATGACGCCGCTATCGATGAGTGGCTGCAGGTACGCGCGAAACGCCCGGGTTCGCGCCGTGAAAAACTGTGCGCCGTGATCGAACTCGAACGCACCGGCACGGCGGGTCGCCATGCGGCCGCCGACGCCTCGGGACTTTTCGAACACCGAGACGTCGTGCGAACCTGCCAGCGCCCGCGCCACAACCAGTCCAGCCAGCCCGGCCCCGATTACGGCGATTGATGCCACCTCGAGCGCGCGTCGTTACGTTATTCCGGACTAGTCTCCCTGCCAGTTCGGCGCGCGGCCGGGCGTCCACGGTGTGCCGAGGGAATCGAGGCGCTCTTCCAGCGCGTCAAGATCGCGGCTGACTGCCTGCAACTCGCGCAGGGCAGTTGCAAACTCGTCGGCAGCAATCGCGTACGACTCCTCGTAGAGTCCGGGCACGTCAGCCTGTGAATCCAGCAGCCACTGGTAGACGATGCCGGAACGCTGCGCGATCGACCACGGCGTCGGCTCGTTGCGCGATGCCACCGTGCGATCGCCCTCGAGCGCGACGCTGATATCCGCCAGCCGCGCCGCGATGGCGCGCAGCGCCTGTTCGTCAGCTTCCGTGGCGCGCGGCGTATCGCGCAGGCCCGCCTTCAGGTGGGCGATGCGATTGTTGAGTTCGGCGCTGTGAGCGACGGCGCCCTGCACGGCGCGGTAGAGCTCGCCGGCCCGTTTCTTGAACGCCAGCACGCCGCCGGGATCGTTGCTCGTCTCGGGGCTGAGCGGCAACGACTTGACGGTGAATGACCGTGGTTCACTGAGGTCGACGAGTTCGCCGTCCTGCCGCCTGGCGAGAGTCACCGTGTAGGTTCCCGGCGCTGCCAGCGGGCCGCGGGGCGGCTGATCCCAATAAGGCCTGAATGCCGGTTGCTCCAGCACGACCGGATCGGTGGCCGGCAGGCGAAGATCCCAGGCCGTTCTGTGCAGGCCGCCCTTGGTTTCGCCCTGCACCTGGCGCACGACGTTGCCGTCCGAGTCCTTCACGACCAGCAGGATCGCGGGCGCCTCTTCGCGGTCTTCGGTGCGCAGTGCTTCCCAGGACGGGTAGGGCGTGTCGCCATTCTCTTTCTCGATTTCCTGTTCGGCGGCACGACGCGTCTTCGCGCGGGTCTTGATGTCCTCGTCGAGGAAGTACGTGAATACCGCGCCAAACGGCGGGTTTGGCGCCGTGAAAAACTCGGCGCCCATGGATCCCTTCTCGCGCCCGTCCCACAGGTCGCCTTCGACGTACAACCACGGATTCTTCACGGCAAACAGGTGTGCGTCCCTGCCCTTGACGTCGCCGGCTGCGGTTCGCAACGGCGAATAATCGTCGAGTATGTAAATGCCGCGACCGAAGGTGCCGACGACGAGGTCGTTCTCGCGCCGCTGAATCTCGATGTCGCGCACGGAGATGGTCGGGAAATTGCCCTTGAGCTGGCGCCAGTTGTCACCGCCGTCCTGTGTGAAGAACAGGCCGAACTCGGTGCCGACGAACAGCAGGTTCGGATCGACGTGGTCTTCGGCAATCGTATGCGCCGTGCCCCGTTCCGGCAGGTTGCCCGAGATCAGCGACCAGCTGCGGCCGCGGTCATCGGTGCGCAAAACGTAGGGCTTGTCGTCGCCGCGCTTGTGGTTATCGATGGTTGCATAGGCAACGTCGGCATCGTGCACCGAGGCAATGACGTCCTCGATCAACGACATGTCGGGAACGCCGCGGAAGCTGTCCACGCTACGCCAGTTCCCGCCACCGTCCTCGGTAACGCTCATGACGCCGTCGTCGGTGCCGACGTAGATCAGTCCTTCGACGAGCGGGCTCTCGGAGAGACCAATCGCAGCGCCGTACATCGACGTCGAGTCGTTCTTGGCGATAGTGTCGACACCCCAGACACGGCCCATGACCTCGAGCTTGTTGCGGTCGAGCTGCCGGGTCAGGTCCGGGCTGATGGCGCGCCAGGTGTTGCCGCGGTCGTCGGACTGGAACAGCTTCTCGGACGCGTAGTAAATGCGCTCGTTGTCGTGCGGGCTGATCAGCAGCGGCGTGTTCCAGTTCCACTTGTACTGCTTTTCGCCGCTGCCGGGGTGCGGCGCAATGAAGACCCGCTCCTGCGTGCGCCGGTCGTAACGCGCCAGGCCGCCGTACTGGTACTGCGTGTAGATGATGTCGGGATTCTCGGGGTCGCTCTGTGGCTTGTAGCCGTCGCCACCCAGGATGAGTGTCCAGTCGGAGTTCGTGATGCCGTGGATGACGGTCGTCCGGGAAGGCGCGCACAGGGAGTTGTTGTCCTGCGTGCCGCCGCAGACGTTATAGAACGGCGCCTCGTTGTCGGGCTGGATGCGGTAGAACTGCGTCAGCGACAGGTTGCGCACGTGCCGCCAGGTATTGCCCCGGTCCCAGCTCTCATAGATGCCGCCGTCGCCGCCGATGATCAGGTGTGCGGTGAAGTCAGGGTCGATCCAGAGCGCATGATCGTCGACGTGGCGCCAGTCGAGGCTGAGCGCGGACCAGGTCTTGCCACCGTCTTCGGTCATGTTGGTGAACGTGTTCATCGCGTAGACGCGATCGGAGTCTTTCGGGTCGACGATCAGTTCGTTGTAGTACTGCGGGCTGGTCGTCATGTAGTCCGACCGCTTCTCCCAGGTGGCGCCGAAATCGGTGGAGCGATAGACGCCTTTCTCTTCGTCGCTCGCCTCGATGATGGCGTAGATCATGTCCGGGTCGGACGGGGCGCCGGCCAGGCCGATGCGTCCCATGTGGTCCTTCGAGGGCAGTCCGGAACCGGCTTTCGTCCAGGTCTTGCCGCCGTCGGTGGACTTGTGGATGGCGCTGCCCGGGCCGCCGTTGATCAGCACCCAGACGTGGCGGCGGCGCTGGTAGGTGGACGCGACGATATTGTCTGCGTTGCGCGGGTCCACGACGAACTCGTTGACGCCCGTGTGCTCGTCCACGGTCAGGATGGCGTCCCAGGTCTCGCCGCCATCGGTCGACTTATAGAGGCCGCGATCGCCGCCGGAGTTCCACAGCGGTCCCTGCGCCGCCACGAGGACCGTGGCGGAGTCGTTCGGGTCGACCCAGATCTGGCTGATATGCCCCGAGTCCTTGAGTCCCATGTTGGTCCACGACTTGCCGCCGTCGGTGGACTTGTACACGCCATCGCCATAGCCGACGCTGCGCTGCGCGTTGTTTTCGCCGGTGCCTACCCAGACCGTGTGCGGGTCGCTCGGGTCGAGCGTCACGACGCCGGTCGCGTACGAACCTTCGTTCTCGAATATTGCCTCCCAGGTGATGCCGGCATTCGTGGTCTTGAACACGTTGCCCGACGATACGGCGACGTAGTACTCCTGCTTGCGCTCGGGATGGAACGCGAAATCCGAGATGCGCCCCGACGTAATGGCCGGGCCAATCGGCCGCAGCGCCAGGCCGGCGAACGGGTGATCGGTGAGGGCAGATTTCTCATCGTTGTCCGCGGCATTGCCAGTGGCTGCTGCGAAGGTGAGGGCGACGAGGAGGAGTGACAACGTTCTCATGGTGGATACCCTTCTTGGTCTTTGATTGTCGGGGGGCGCCCAGTGTAAGGCTGCGGCCCGGGAGTGGCAATTACGACGCCGCACCGCCGCTCGCGTTATACTGTTCGAAAAGAACAATAAAAAATTGGGGGTTACCAGCGTGCTTTTTAACTCGCTGACGTTCGTGGTGTTTTTCGCCATCGTACTGGCGTTGCACTATTCGCCGTTTCCCTGGCGGGCCAAGAAGATCAACTTGCTGCTTGCGAGTTACCTGTTCTATGCGGCGTGGAACCCGCCGTTCGTGGTCCTGCTCTGGATATCGACACTCGTAGACTGGTTCGTCGCAAAGAAGATGTTCGTCGAGCAGCGCAACGCGCGGCGGCGCATGCTGTTGACGCTGTCGATCCTGGTCAACCTCGGCATCCTCGGCTTCTTCAAGTATGGCAACTTCCTGCTCGAGAACTGGATCGGGCTGATGGCGCTCGTCGGTGTCGAATGGCAGGCGCCGGGCTGGGACATCGTGCTGCCCGTCGGCATCTCGTTCTATACGTTCCAGACGATGGCCTATTCGCTGGATGTGTATCTGCGGCGGGCGGAGCCGGCGAAGTCGTTCCTCGATTTCGCGCTGTTCGTGACGTTCTTCCCGCAGCTGGTCGCAGGGCCGATTGTGCGCCCGACGCACCTGATACCGCAGTTTGCCGTTCCCCACCTCGCTACGCTGAAGCAGCTCGGCTGGGGCCTGGGGCTGATGGTGCTCGGGATCTTCCAGAAAGTGGTCATTGCCGACGGCTTGCTGGCCCCGGCGGCCGAAGAGGTGTTCGGCGCCAGGGAACATGTCAGTTTCTGGGATGCCTGGCTCGGCACCCTGGCATTTTCCGGCCAGATATTCTGCGATTTCGCCGGGTACTCCACGACGGCGATCGGCGTCGCAATGACACTGGGCTTCTCCTTGCCCGATAACTTCCGCTTCCCGTACGCCGCCATCGGTTTCTCCGACTTCTGGCGCCGCTGGCACATCTCGCTGTCCACCTGGTTGCGCGACTATCTTTACATTCCGCTCGGCGGCAATCGCCAGGGGCCTGGCCGTACCTACGTCAACCTGATGGTCACGATGCTGCTGGGCGGCCTGTGGCACGGCGCCAGCTGGACGTTCGTCGTGTGGGGCGGCCTGCATGGCTTGTATCTCGCCGTCGAGCGATTCCTGCGGGCGCGGTTCCGGGGTGTCGCATTTGCGCAGACCTGGCTGTACCGCGTGTGGCTGGCGCTGGTTACCTATTTGCTGGTCAACGTGACCTGGGTGTTTTTCCGCGCCCAGGACTTCGGTACGGCCTGGCGCATGATCACGTCGATGTTCGGGTTTGCGCCGGCGGACGCCGGGACGCCATTGCCGACGCTGTGGATTATCCAGGTCGCCGTGACAATCACGGCGCTGGTCGGTATTCACTGGCGCATGCGCGACACGAGCATTGAAGCCGTTGTGAGCAGGACGCCGTCATGGCTGCTCGGCGTTGCGCTCGCCATCATGTTGTTCTTTATCATCATCACCCAGGGTTCAGGCAATGCCTTCATCTACTTCCAGTTCTAATATTCCGTATCGCGACGTACCGGAGCGCAGCTGGGGCCAGGCGTGGCTGATCTGCGTCGTGCTGGTGGCCGCAGCGGTCGTGGGCTGGGAGCTGAAGGCGCGCGAGATGCAGCACCTCCCGGGCGATTACGATGGCTTCACGAATTTCACGGCACAGTGGGCCGAGGAGAGACGCAAGCTCGACGAACCCGGGCATGGCTACCGCGTCCTGCTGCTCGGTTCCAGTCGCATGCTCTGGGCCGCCGACCTCGACATCATGGAGCAGGAACTGGGAACCCGGCCGCTGCAACTGGCCATCGCCGGCACCGGTCCCGCGCTGTTCCTCCAGGACCTCGTCGAGAACACCGACTTCGACGGCCTGGCGCTCATCGGCGTTACACCGTTCCTGTTCAATCGGCTCGACGAGGGATTCTTCGGCGGCGAGTCGCTGCGCTGGTACGAGAGCCCGTCGCCGTCAGAGCTCATCGGCCACCGGATTCACGTCATGTTGTCTCACCATCTCGGTTTTCTCGATGACGGCTTCAAGCTGTTCCAGCTGATCGACCACTACTCGACCTTTTCCGACCGGGAGGGCACGTGGGATCTCAACGCCGGGGAGTGGAAGCTGGGCAATCACTATGCCGATCGCCAGACTGACATGTGGGCGCCGATAGAAGAGGAGGGCAGCTTCGACAACGAACAGATGCTGGCGTTCTGGATGCTCGGCCTTAGCCGCCCGCCGGAAGGCGAGGAGCGGATGGCGGAGATGACCAGCACGGCTGTCGAGTTCTTTGCGCCGCTCGTCACGGCCATGCGCGAACGCGGTGGTGACGTGGTATTTATCCGTATGCCCGGTAGCGGCAAATATCTGGATCATGATCTTGCGACCCGTTACCGCGAGCTCACCTGGGACCCGATGGCGGAGGGCGTCGACGCGCTGTGGATCAATTCGATGGATTACGCGGAACTGTCGACTGACCTCGAGATTCCCGAATGGTCACACCTGAGCCGCAAGAGCCAGGACGATTTCAGCCGGCGGATCGTGCCGGTGCTCGAGCAGCGCTATCTCGAGCACCGTGGACACAGCGTTCACGACGTCATCGACGCGACCGATCGGGCTGATTGAAGGAGCACTCCATGAAGCTGTTAGTGGCAATCGACTTTTCGGATCCGACCGACCTGATCATGCGTGTTGCAAAACGCATGGCCGCGAGCCTGGACGCATCGGTCTGGGTTGTTCATGCAGCCCAACCGGAGCCGGATTTCGTCGGCTATGATGCAGGCCCCGAGGTGGTCCGAGGCCAGGTGGCGAAGGAGCTGCGGGACGAACACCGGACCCTGCAGGATTACGCCGAGCAGCTACGGGATGCGGGTATCGAGACCAAGGCCATACTGGTGCAGGGACCCACGGTCGAGGCTTTGCTCGAGATGGCCGACAAGCAGGGCAGCGACCTGATCGTCGTCGGCAGCCACGGACGCGGGATGGTGGCCGAGATGTTCATGGGCAGCGTCTCGCAGGGCCTGATACGCGCCGGACGTTATCCGGTCACGGTGGTGCCCGTCGGTCGCGAAGAGGACTGACGCCCGTCAGTTAGCCAGGCGAACCGGCATGCGCCTGGCGCCGAACCGGCCCGGCGTGGCATCGAAGCGGCCCGGAATCCGGGCGCCGCACCCGGTGCAGGCACCGTTAGCGTCGACATGCCACGCGCCCAGTTCATACCAGTCCCTTTCGATCAGGAGTTCGTTGCAGCCCGGACACCAGGTGCTGTCGCCGTCGCGGTCGTGAACATTGCCCGTGTAGGCAAAGCGCACGCCGTTGTCGAGGGCGATGCGGCGGGCGCGGCGTAACGTTGCGAGGGGCGTATTCGGCACGTCGCGCATCTTCCAGTCCGGGTGGAACGCCGAGAAGTGCATCGGCACGTCCGGGCCGAGGTGCTCCACGACCCACTGCGTCATCTCGTGGATCTCGGCGTCCGAATCGTTGTGCCCCGGGATCAGCAACGTCGTGGTCTCGAGCCAGGCGTCGGTTTCGTTGTGGATGTATTCCAGCGTTTCGAGAACGGGCTGCAGGTGACCGCCGCATATCTTGTGATAGAAATCGTCGGTGAAGGCCTTGAGGTCGACATTGACAGCATCCATCGCCTGGAAGAACTCGACGCGCGGTTCGGGATCGATGTAGCCGGCCGTTACGGCGACCGATTTCACGTTCTTCTCGCGGCACGCAACCGCAACGTCGACCGCATACTCGTGGAAAATAATCGGGTCGTTGTAGGTGTAGGCAATGCTGCGGCATCCCAGCTCCGCTGCTGCCGCGGCAAGCTTTCCGGGGCTGGCGCTGTCCGCCAGCGTGTCCATCTCGCGCGACTTGCTCATGTCCCAGTTCTGGCAAAATTTGCAGGCGAGGTTGCAGCCCGCGGTGCCGAACGACAGCACGCTGGTGCCCGGGTAGAAGTGGTTTAGGGGTTTCTTTTCGATGGGGTCGACACAAAAACCGGAGGAGCGCCCGTAGGTAACGAGCTTGATCTCGTCGTCAAGGCGCTGGCGCACGTAGCACAGTCCGCGCTGGCCCTCGCGCAGCCGGCAGTGGCGCGGGCAGAGGTCGCATTGCAGGCGGCCATCGGCCTCACGGTGCCAGTACTTGGTGCTGACAATGGTTTCCTGCATCCTTGAGATATGGCGTTCAATCCCCAGATGACAAGCATGACACAACGGGATCGCCGATGACGACGTCAGCCCGACAGGCGGCCGTCGCCGGGCTGTTCTATCCCGGTGACGCAGGCGTGCTGGCGTCCACGGTCACGGAGCTGCTGGAGTCGGCGCCGGCCGACGACTCGCCCGCAAAGGCCGTCATTGCTCCTCACGCCGGCTACGTGTACTCAGGCCTCACCGCGGCGCATGCCTACCGCCTGCTCGAGAGCCGGGGGGAACGCATTCGCCGGGTAGTGCTGCTCGGGCCTGCCCATCGCGTTTACCTGCGCGGCATGGGGCTGCCGTCGGTGGAAGCGTTCGTAACGCCGCTCGGCGAAGTGCCGATTGACCTCGACGGGGTCAAGCTTGCGCTCGCGCAGCCGGCGACCGAAGTCTCCGACGACGCTCACGCGCTGGAGCACAGCCTCGAGGTGCACCTGCCGTTCCTGCAGTCCGTGCTCGGTGATTTCCGGCTGATTCCGATCGTCGTCGGCGCTTGCTCCGCGGACGAGGTTGCGAATGTGCTGGAAGCGCTGTGGGGCGGCGAGGAAACCGTGATCGTCGCCAGCTCCGACCTCTCGCACTTTCACCCCTACGCCGATGCGCGGGCGATCGATGCACAGACCACGGCGCGCATCGAGGCCCGTGAAACCACGCTGCAGGGAGAAGAGGCCTGCGGCGCCCACGCGCTCAACGGCCTGCTGCTCGCGGCGAGAACACACGATCTTCACGTGCGCACGCTGGATGTACGGAACTCCGGCGACACGGCCGGCGACCGGCGTCGTGTGGTCGGCTACGGGGCCTATGCACTCGCCTGAACGACAGGATCCGCTGGGCGTCGAGTTGTTGCGCCTGGCGCGCGGCTCGATCGAGCACGGCATCCGCTTTGATGAACCTTTGCCGATCGACGATGCAGGTTTGCCGGTGGCGCTCGCGCAGCTGGCAGCAACTTTTACGACGCTGCGCCACGACGGCGAGCTCAGGGGCTGCTGCGGGTCGCTCGAGGCCGTCCGGCCGCTCGCAGCGGATGTCGCACACTCGGCGTTCCGGGCGGCGTTCCGGGATCCGCGTTTCGCACCGCTCGGCAGGGCAGAACTCGCATTGGTCAGGCTGGAGGTTGCGGTGCTGTCGCCGCTGGAACCGGTTATCGTTAGCGACGAAACGGACCTGATCGATCAGTTGCGCCCCGGGGTCGACGGGCTGGTCATGCAGGCCGGCCGGCATCGTGCCACGTTTCTGCCCAAGGTCTGGGAATCGTTCCCGGAGCCGCGCCGGTTTGTCGCTGCGTTAAAGGTCAAATGCGGCCTGGCCGACGACGACTGGCCGGAGCACCTGGAGTTCCAGCGTTACCGCACGACGGCATACGCCGAACCGGCGCAGCCGGATCAATCGCCGGCCGAGCGAACGGCGTGACCGCCAAACTGGTTGCGCATCATCGCAAGCAGTTTGGCCGAGTAGTCCTGCTGGCCCTGGGTGGCGAAACGCGCCATCAACGCGAGGCTCATGACCGGCGTCGGTATGCCCTGTTCGATGCCCTCGAGCGCGGTCCAGCGGCCTTCGCCGGAGTCGGCAACAAACGGTTCCACGTCTTCGAGCGTTTGATCGCCCGCCAGCACGTCGGCCGTCAGGTCGAGTAACCAGCTTCGAACCACGCTGCCGTGACGCCAGGTTTCGGCGATTGCCGCGAGATCCAGGTCGAAATCGTCGCGGCCTTTGAGTAACGCAAAGCCTTCCGCGTAGGCCTGCATCATGCCGTACTCGATGCCGTTGTGAATCATCTTGACGAAGTGGCCGCTGCCCGCCGGGCCAGTGTGGATCCAGCCCCGGTCGGTCGCCGGCGCCAAAGCCTCGATGATCGGCTGTGCCCGGGCGAAAGCCTCGTAGGATCCACCGGCCATGATCGTGTAGCCGTTGTCGAGACCCCAGACACCGCCCGAGACGCCCGCGTCGACGAACAGCACGCCGGATTCCGCAAGCATTTCCGCGTGGCGCATCGAGTCCTTGTAGAACGAATTGGCGCCATCAATGAGAACGTCGCCGGGTTGCAGCAGCTTGCCGAGGTCCCGCACAGCCGACTCGGTAATGTCGCCTGCCGGCAGCATCAACCAGACGAGCCTCGGGGCATCGAGTTTCTGTACCAGGGCTTGTGGGGATTCGGCGGCAACCAGTCCGCACTCGGCGGCCAGCGATGCCAGCGCATCGGCGCCCTGGTCGAACCCGACCACGTCGATCCCCGCGCGGCGCAGGCGCCGTGCCATGTTGCCGCCCATCTTCCCCAGGCCGATTATCCCGAGTTGCATGCCGAAATCTCCTTGTAACCGTCAGTACAGCAGGCTTGCCATGCGGCTGCGGTAGCGACCGACGCGCGGGTCGTCGCCGAGCAGCTCGAACAGCTGCAACAGGCCGACGCGGCCGGCGTCGTCGCCGTAACCGCGGTCCTTTTGCATCAGCTGCAGCATCAGCTCCATGGCCGTGTCGTAGTCCTCGTCGACAGCCTTGCGCAGCGCCAGCTGATGCAGCGCCTCGAGGTTTTCCGGGTCTGTCGCAAGTGCCGCCTCGAGGTCGCTTGCGACGGGCGCGTCGGCGACCTGACCTGCAAAGAACAGGCGTCCGCGCAGTGCGGCAACCTCCGGGGTGTCCTGCTCGCCGGCGGGCAGGCCGTCCAGGGCTGCTGCTGCGCCCTTTGCGTCGCCTGCCTGCAGGAGCTGCCGCGCCTGCTCGACAGCCGGATCCGGTTCCCGCGCTATGTGCTTGTCGAGGAACTGCCGAACCGCCTGCTCGGGCAGCGCGCCCATGAACTCGTCGACCGGCTGGCCGTCGCGGAAGAGTTTGCAGGTAGGAATACTGCGAATACCGAAACGGGCGGCGATTTCCTGTTCCTGCTCGGTGTTCAGTTTTGCGAGCAGGAACTTGCCCTGGTAGTCGTCCGCGAGCCTCGCGAGTATCGGCATCAGCATGTGGCAGGGCTGGCACCAGTCGGCCCAGAAGTCGATGAGCACGGGGACCTCGAACGAGGTCTGTAGCAGCTGCTCGAAATTCTCCCGGCTGACCTCGACGATGAACGGAGAGTCGGCCATCGCGTTACCTGGGCTCCGGTGAATCGTCTCGCCCGGCTGCGGGCCGGTCGGCGTGTTCAACGGGGTAGGCATCCGCGACGTAGGCCGGACCCTTCATGACGTAGACCACGACACAGCCAATCGCCACCGTGAACACGGCCGTCAGGAAGGTGATCTCTGCAGCAATGGCGAAGATGTCCACGGACTTGATGTGTTTCGCGCGATCGACGCCCGGTTCAGCCGGTATGACCCGGACCAGCACGGCAAGGGCGATCGGCAGCAACGAGCCAACGAGGGTGATGCGCGGCAGCCGCCGCAGAATCTGCATTTCGAGTCCATGCGGAGTACGCCGGCCGTGCAATTTCCGAAACAGTTTCATCGCTCGGGCATTCTCCGCCGGGCAGTCCGTGGTGGCAAGCCGGCTTACCAGGCGCGCTCGAAAATGAGGCCGAAGATCGGAAACGCCTCGTTATCTTCGACGACATTGATGCCGTTCCGGGGATCGAATTCCTGCGAGTTGGCGCCGGGACCGCCATAGGCATTGATGACGTCGATGAAGGCGATAAGGTCGACCCAGCCGAGCTCACGGCGATAGTCGACGCGAACGTTGAGCGAGTGATAGTTCTCGAGGCGCTGCGTGTTCGTGCGCGTGAGTTCCTTCGAATAGCGCAAAGGTTGTCCCGGGCCGAGCACGTCCTCGTTGATGATGAAGTCGTCGGTCGGCCGGCCGCTTGCCCACTTCCAGCGCGCGCCGACTTTCCAGCGCTCGTTGATTTCCCAGCTGCCGCCGGCGGAGAAAAAGTGCGGACGGTTGAAATCGGCATCGTACTCGCCGAGCCCGTCGTTATCGTCGATACGCGCGTCGTTGTAGGCGTACACGATGTTGCCGAACCAGCCGTTGCTGAAGCGTCGCGACAGAACGACGTCAACGCCGAAGTTGCGGCCATCGCCCGCGTTGCTCGCGCGCCCGCTGGTTCGGCCTTCGGCGACGATCAGGTTGTCGAGCTGCTGGTAGTAAGGCTCGACGAGCAGGGTCCAGTTCTGCCCGAACTGCTGTTCCAGACCAATGCTGAAGTGCGTGATGCGCTCGTTCTCGATGTCGAAATTGTCGGGGTTGGCCGAGCGCACGAGAAAGCGCGGCGACTGGTAGAACACGCCGGCCGTCGCCGACAGGCGCCGCCCCGCCGACGGCCGCCAGTTGGCGGCGAGGCGCGGTGCGAGCAGCGACTCGTCGGCGAAGCCGTCCTGTTCGAAACGCAGACCGGCGCGAATGTCCCAGTCACCGAATTCGAAAACCTGCTCGCCGTAGGCGGCGTAGCTGGTCTCGCGCTCCGAGAATTCCGAACTGACTTCGGCGGGCTGCAACGTAATGTACTGCTGTCCCGGCGGTCGCGGATCGGTGCTCCGATAGACGAATCGGTCCCAGTCCTCGCGCAGGAAAACGAAGTAGTCGACGTCGGTCTGCCACACCCTCAGCCCGCTCTGGAACTCGCCCAAGCGATTGCGCGTCGAGAAGTCGCTGCGCCAGCCAATCTCGGTCTCGGCCTCGCCAACCGTCAACAGGTTTTCGCGCACGGGGATGTCTTCGGCTGGCGTACCCTCGGGCACCAGGTCGGGGAATGCTTCGCCCTCGCTCGACGTCTTGTCGTTGTCGCGGAAGTAGACCCGGTTGGTCCATTCGCCCGCCGATCCCACGAGACGGCGCCAGGAGAGGCCAACCAGGGCCAGGTCCTGCTCGGTCTCGATCAGGGCGACGTCTTCGAAGTTCGGCGACGCGAGGACGTTGTCGATGTCGCGGGTGTACTCCTCTGGTGCGTAAATGCCCAGGAACTCGATCGTGTTGCGATCGTCCAGCTCGGTGACGGTCTTGAGCACGATGTCAGTCAGTTCGGGCTGGCCGATGTCCTCTTCGTCGATGAACTCGAACACCCGCCCGAAGTCGAAACTGCGCGCGGAAAAGAAGGCGGTGGTGCCGTCGTGAATGCCACTGGGCCCTTCGTAGCCGAGCTCTACCCCGGCGATGTCGACGCGCAGGCTGGCGCTGGGCGTGGGGTTGCCGCCGGCGACCTCGAGCTTCAACAGCGAGCCCGAGCGGCCGCCGTAGGCTGCGCTCCAGCCGCCCGGCGAAAATTCCGCGCCGGTGATGGAGTTCGGCGCGAAGATCGAGAACCGGCCGCCGCCGCCAATGTCCTCTTCCTCGCCCAGTGTCTGGTCGAAGTGCACGACCCGGCCGAACGGCAGCTCGTCAACGAAGATCAGGTTGTCGCGCGGGCCGCGGCCGCGCACCGAAAAGTTGGCGAAGTCGCCCGTGGATACAAGACCGGGAAGCCCGTCCAGCGCGCGCATTACGTCGCTGCCGGCGCCGACCGCGCTGCGCAGTTCCTCGCGGTTGAAGAACGAGTTGCTCGCCGCGCCGAACTGATCGGCGACGCGGCCCCTGGCGACCACCACGATTTCGTCGACCGGCCCGTCGACCTCGACAAGCTCGAGGGCCAGCGGCGTGGTTTTGCGGCGCGAAACCCGGACACTCGGTTCCTCGACCGTCACGCGGCCGGCGGCCGCGGCGGTCACATCGTAGAGGCCGGGCGCAAGCGATGCGAAGCTCACGCTGCCGTCTGCGCCGGTCGTGTCCTCGCGGGACTTGCCGCCCCGGTCGGTAATCGTAATCTCGACGCCGGCAAGCGGCCGCCCGGTTTCGGTCGCCCGGGTCTCGACGATCAGCCCGCCGTCGTTGTCTTGCGCGGCAACGCCGGTCGCGGCAAAAGTCAGGGCGGCGGCGACCAGCGGCGCCAGGAATGCGGTGTGCAGAATTCGACGACTCATTGCAACTGTCCACTAGTGCTCAACGGTCATTATGAGCGACAGACGAGCGGCCGGGTGTATCAACATGTTTCGGCGCTAGCCGAGCCGCTCCCTGAGTTCCTTGCGGAAGCGGCGGCTGACGGGCACCGTCGCCTCGGTGCGCAGCCGCGCTTCGCCGTCACCGGTATCGAATGCCACGATTTCCGCGACCTGGTCGAGATTCACGATCGCGCTGCGATGAACGCGCTGGAAGCCCTGGGTCGCCAGTTTCTCGCTGATATTGGTCATCGTGTCGCGCAGCGGGTAGACGCGCCCGCGGACATGCAGGTTGACGTAGTTGCCGGCGGACTCGATCCACTCGATGTCGGACACGCGAACCAGAAACTCCCGGCCGAATTTCTTGACGAGAAAACGGTCGCTGATGGCCGGCCTGTCCTCGTCGTCATCGTCGGCGACGAAGCCCGCCTCGCCCTGCAGCCGCAGGATAATGAAGCGGTACAGGTAGATCATGGCGAGGATCAGCATGTAGGTGCGGAAATCCTTCAGGTATTCGTAGCCGAACTCGCGCGTCCACTCGTCCCACTGGTAGGGGTGGTCGGGACTGAAAACCCTGAAGGCCAGAACCCGGCCGATGTACATCACGATCACGTGGACCAGCGACGCGACGACGCTGAACAGGGCATGCGCCAGCACGCTGACGCGCCAGGTGTCGGCGCGGATCGGGAAGCGCCGGTCGAACCAGACAATCAGCGGAATGATCACGGCCAGGCCGATGTGGCTCGTAACCTCGAGCACCCAGGGCATCCAGCGGGGCCAGTCGCCGCCGCCGCGGGCGTATTCGATCCAGACCACGCCGACGTTGGCGAACAGGCTGACCAGGACCATCACGGTGGCGATCAGCACTTCGCCGGTGCGCCGGTTTTCCAGGTACCGCTCCAGTGTCATCTGCGCATCCTAACCACGATTCGCCGGAATGGGCCCCGATTCGTCCCCGGGACCCGCCATTCGTCACAAAGCCCCGTCAATATAGCCCAATGCTGCTGCGGGTTGTGGCCCCGACGGGCACAGTGCTGCCATGAACACACGACGCCACGATATCGACTTCCTGCGGGTTTTCGCATTCAGCCTGCTCATTCTCTATCACGTTGCCATGTTTTACGTGTACGACTGGGGCTGGCACGTGAAATCCGCCTACCAGGCCGAATGGCTGCAGCTGCCGATGATCTTCGTCAACCAGTGGCGCATGGCGCTGCTGTTCGTCATTTCGGGGCTCGCGATCAGCTTCATCTGGGGCCGGTATTCCCCGGGCAGGCTTGCCCTGCGGCGCGTCTGGCGTCTCCTGCTGCCACTGGTCTTCGGCATGGCATTCATCGTCGCGCCGCAGCCGTACTACGAAGCGCTGACCAAGGGCATCATCGAGCCGGGATTCGTCGACTTCATGTCGAAGTACCTGACCTTCCAGGACTTCCCGGGGGATGCCTGGGGCGGCGAGGAGATCATCACCTGGACGTGGAACCATCTCTGGTACCTGCCTTACGTGCTGCTCTATACGCTGCTGCTGATTCCCATCGCGATGTTCCTCGAAGGGCCGGGCAAGCGGGTACGCAGCGCGTTTCAGAATCTCCGCGGACCGTGGATCGTGCTCGTGCCGATCGTGCCGCTGATGCTCTACGGCAACTTCATCTATCCGCACTTTCCGGACATGACCCACGCGCTGATCGATGACTGGTATTCGCACGCCATGTACGGGACCTTTTTCCTGATCGGCTACCTGGTCGGGCGCGACGAGGGCTTCTGGACCGAGCTGGCGCGCATGCGCAAGGCGCTGCTGGCGCTGGGTGTGCTGTCGTTCGTGACATTGATGTCGGTCCGCGAGTTTGTCGGCGAGGACCCGGGTGTCCTGCTGGACCACGCGCGCGCGTTCGCGATCTACCTGAATCGCTGGACCTGGATACTCGTCGTACTGGCGTGGGGCCACCATCTCGTGCGCAGGCCGTCGCGTGCGCTGACCTACGCGACCGCGGCGATCTTCCCGTGGTACATACTGCACCAGTCGATCACGGTCGTGGCCGGTTACGAGCTGTCGCGTTTCGAGCTCGGCCCGATCGTCGAGCCGCTGCTGGTGCTCGGTATCACAATCGGTGGTTGCCTGTTCCTCTACGAATACGTCATCCGGCGCGTTCCGCTACTGAGGCCGCTCTTCGGCCTGCCTTATCGCGAGCGCTCAGTCGTCACCGGAGCCGGTCGTGCCGACGAGCGCCCAGGTCTCCGACAGGATATGGTCGCGCAGCCCGAGTAGTTCGTGCATCGCGTCGAGGTCGCGATCCGGGTTTCCGGTTAGCATGGCCTCGGCCATCGGCACAGGGCCGAGTTCGTTGACGAAATCGACGGTGCCGTAGTTATAGGGAATCGCGCTGCCGATCGGCGATACCAGTGCATAAACGGCCCAGCCGGCGCGGTCGCCGCTGTCGATCAGGACCTGGTGGCCGGCTTTGAACACTTCCGATTCCATGCGCTCATAAGCAACGGGGTCCGTTGCGAGCATCTTGTTGATGACAGCAAAGCGATGCTCCTGGATCTCTGTCCGGTCGACGAGTACCCACAGCTCGCTCGCCATGTGCTTGCGAGCGGCCATTGTCGCGGCCATCTGCTCGCCCGCGTCGGCGCCGCGGTGCACCGCGGCGAATGCCGCCGCGTAATCGGCGTAGGCATTGAGCTGTTGTTCGCCGCTGTACGTCGTCACGGTGTAGTAGTCGCAGCGGGAGCGGTCGCCAAAGACGACCTCGTAAAGCGTCCAGCTGCGCCGTTTGCCCGAGTCGACCAGGTACTGGTGCACCGGCTTCCACATTTCGAGTTCCAATTGCACGTAGCCGGGCGACGTCGACTTCATGCAGTCCACGCTGACGTAGACAGGCGCCGCTGCCTGCGCGCCGCCGATCGCAGGAAACACGACGGCGGTGAGTAGCGCCGTGATTGCAGGTATTCGCTTCATTGCTCCCCCCAATTTGCTGTTACATTAGTCGATTATGAACGGGGCGTCGACGTCGCGGAACGGCCGAAATCCATGAGCGTGCTCTTCTACATACCGATCGTGCTTAGCCTGCTCGTGCTGGGCGCGCATTTCCTGCGCTACGACAACATGGCCGGCGTCATCGTGGCCGTGGTCCTGATCGGGTTGTTATTCGTGCGCAAGCCGTGGGCGCCAAGAGTCCTGCAGGTGGCCCTGTTGCTTGGTGCGCTCGAGTGGGCCCATACGCTCTACCAGCTCGTGCAGGCGCGAGCCGCGCAGGGGATCCCGGCAACGCGACTGGTGATTATCCTGGCGACGGTCATTGCCGTGACGGCCGCATCGGCGCTGCTGTTCGAGTCAAAGACGATGAAGAAAATCTACGGGCGGTAACCGGCCTTACTCCGCCATCACTCGCTCGAGTACTTCAGGGTCGCGCCAGCGGCCTTGTTTGAGGCGCATCGCGTAGACGACTGCAATCGCAAGAATCATGACGACGAACGCGGACCACGAGACTTTCGGGCTGAGCGCAAACACCTGGATGATGAAGAACTGGGCGACGAGCATTGCCCAGTGCAGCGTGACTGACGCGATCATGAGCCAGCGCGTGTCGCCGGCGCCGCGCAGGATACCGCCGGACACCAGGATTACGGCGTCGGCCAGCACGTAGCTGGACAGCCCGATCATCATCCAGGCGGACAGCTCCCGGATGGCGGAGAAATCGCCGCTCGGCGGCGCAAACACCTCGACGAGCGGGAACCTGTACCCAATGTACAGGGCCGCGAGCACCAGGCCGTAAGCGAAGGCAACCGCGAACGCGGCGGTCATCACTTCGTTGACGCGCGCCATGTCGCGAGCACCGACGAATCGGCCGATCATGCTGATGACGCCGATGTGCAACCCGAGCATGGGCACGAACGAGAGAATGTCCCAGTTGAACACGATCGCTGCGGCCGCGCCCTCGGCAACGCCATAAGACTGGAACATGAGCAGGAACAGGTTGAATGCGGCGACGTTGAGAAACAGCTCCAGTCCGCCCGGAAAGCCGAGCCGCCAGAAGCGCCGCAGAATTTTCACGTCGACCCGGAACGAGCGCAGGACCGCGAATTTCTCGCGGTGCTCTTTGGCCAGGTAGAACGCCACGAACAGCAGCAGTGCGAGAACCGATGCGACGACCGTGGTGATACCGGCGCCGACGATGCCGAGCGCCGGCAAGCCGAACTTGCCGAACACCAGTATGTAGCTGAGCGGAACGTTGATGATCATGCCGAAGACGTCGCAGATCATGACCACTCGCGTGCGTCCGATGCCGGCGAAGTAAGACGCGAGGCAGGTCTTGGCGAGCGCTATGAGGACCCCGGACATCAGTATCAGGTAGTACGTGCGCTCGAGCGCGACCTGTTCGGGCTCGTGACCCATGGTTTCGAAGATGCCTGCGACCAGGAACGTGATCAGTGTCAGGAAGGGCGCGCTCATGAGCGTCATGATCAGGCCCTGCGTGACCACCTTGGGGCATTTGTCGAGCTCGCCGGCGCCGAGGTACTGTGCGGCCATCGCATTCGCATAGCTCAGCAGGCCAATAAAGAAACAGAAAGAAAAAAACGATGCGACGCCGCCGCCCAGTGCCGCCGCCATGTGCATGGGGTCGATCTGCGACATGAAGTAGCGATCGGTGAAGATCATCACCGCGAACGTGCCCTGGGAGACGACCATGGGCAGCGACAGCCGCAACAACTCGGCCAGCGCTTGGCGGCTGAAATGGCGTTTGACCAACAGCATTATTCGTTCGCTTGTCGCAGGAAAGGTCGGCAAGTCTACGCACCGCGGGCCACGAACGAAAGAAGCAAATAGGGCCTGGCGGATTCCTGATAAGCTGCCGAGTGTTGTCATGACCGAGGGACGTGCAACCGATGAAACTGCCACGCCTGCGTACGATCCTGCTTGTGCCCGTTGTCCTGTTCGGCCTGTTCTACCTGGTCGGTGTGGTCATGCTGGCGTCGGACGACCGCGTCGTCGCGACGCTCGAGGGCGTGCCGGCGAATCACGACACCATTGCGATTTTCGGTGCCAGCGGTACCGCCGGTGACGGCATACTGAAGGCCGCGCTGGCCGACCCGGACATCGATACCATCCACGTCATCACGCGCCGGGCAACGCCGCGCATCGAGGAAGGCGTCGCGGCCGGCAAGGTGCAAATGACGCTGCACATGGACTACCTCGATTACTCGGCAATAAGCGATCAGATCGCGAACCTGGACGCCGTTTACTGGGCGATCGGCCTGAGTTCGATCGGCGTCGACGAAGAGACCTACGGCATGATCCACGTCGATTTCCCGATGCGCTTCGTCGAGGAGTGGCTCGAAGCCAGCGACCAGCCCGACATATCGTTCCACTACATCAGCTCGAGCGATATCTCGGCGGACTCGAGCGCCATGTGGGCGCGGCAGAAAGTCCGCGCCGAGCAGTCACTGTTCGGATTCGCCGACGGAACGAAGTTGCGGGTGATCGCCTACCGGCCCGACTACATCGGGCCCACTGATGAGGAGGCGCACCTCGGCCAGGATTTCCTGTTCTGGTTCTTCCGCCCGGTCGGCGCTGCCGTGCGAGCGACCGAGATCGGCCGGGCCATGCTCGAAGTGACCGCGAGAGGCGGCGAATTCGAGAATGGCGACAGGCTGGGCACCCGCAGCATAGTGCTCACCAGCCAGGCCTATGAGCGCCGGCGAGCGCGGCGGTCGGACAGCGAGTAAGGAAGGTACAACAGCGAGAACAGGAAAACCGCAAGCACTTCGGCAGTCAGCAGGTACCAGGGCCACGGGCCCATAAAGTCGAAGAGGCTGGCGGTGTCGGGTTTCTCCACCGTGAACATGTAGTTGCTGCCGATTGCAAAGTTGATGGTCGTGACGACGACCAGGTAGACGTTGAGCAGCACCATGGTCATCCAGAGCGACAGCCACGTAGGGCGCTGCCGCTCTGCCGTCGCGATGAACACCACCGCCACGACAAGCATGCCGTGCGAGATCAGCGTCTGAAAAGCCCGGAAGTGGGGCAGGCCGTATTCACCGGCGCTTGGCGTGATCACGGCCTGCGCGGCTCCCCCGAGGGCAACGAAAAACATGATCGGGTACAGGCGATAGTCGCGCGCATACAGCATGTAGATCGTGGTCCAGATGCTGATGCCACAGAGGTGCAGGGGCAGGTTCTCGCGAATGCTCCAGGCGCCGGTCGCAATATTCCAGCCGTGCCAGGCGAACTCATTGAGCAGCATGACGGTTGCAATGAACAGCCGCACCCGGTTGCGCGCTGTGTCGTCCGGTGACCGCCAACCCCAGATCAGGAATACGATGACTGCGGCGAGCATGGCGAGGTACACGAGGTGTCCTGTGCCGAACAGCACAAACGCGGGCCCGTCGTATTCGTAGGCAAAGTACCGCTGCATGCAGCGGATTGTACCGCGACGGACTAGTCGTCCCGGGACAGCAGCTTCTTCACGCGAGACTCAACGTCCCTGGCGCGCTCACCGATGCCGTCGGTGACTTCCTTGAGCGTTTCATGCTCGTCGACGAACTTCGCCAGCTTTCCTCGCAGCTCTGCGTTCTCTTCCTTCAGCTTGGCCATTACCTTGTCGTAACGGCGCTTCTGAATAGCCAGCTCCTTGTCGGCGTACTTGCGCATCTTCGGCAGCTGTTCGTCGAGCTCTTTCTCGGCATAGTCCTTGAAATCCTTGAGCTGCTCCGTCAGCTGGTCGACGCGCTTCTCGAGTGTCTTCTGGATGCGCGACGCCGTTGCAGCCGCCTTTTTCCTGACTTTCGCCTTCTTGCGTCCGGGCTTTTTCTTTGCCGCTTTCTTCCTGGCTGGTTTCTTCGCTGCTTTCTTCTTAGCCGCTTTTTTCCGGGCCGGTTTCTTTGCCGCTTTCTTCTTTGTGACCTTCTTCGCGGCTTTCTTCCTGGCTACCTTCTTGCTCGCTTTTTTGCGGGCGGGAGCTTTGCGTGCTGTTTTCTTCGCGGCCTTCTTGCGGGCCGTCTTCTTCGACGTCTTCCTGCTTGCAGTTTTCTTTGCTGTCTTGGCCACATCGTCCTCCATTCGGGCTCTGTGTCTGCGGCCAATAGCAATGCATGGCCGACATGACAGTAACCCTGCAGATAGATATAAGGCCACCGAACCGGAACTAACATAGGTAGAAATGCGCACGTGCGACCGGCCGACCTGGCGGCTGATCGCTTCGCCCGACCGCGGGTGATAGTGTGTCCGGATGCGAGCAACGGAAGCAGTGGCGCACCAATGATCAGAGTCTGTGACATACGATGGCTGGCCCTCTTTCTCTGGGCGCCGTGGTTGCCTGCGGGAGCCGACCAACCGGCTGAAATGCAACGCCACGTGTTGCAGCACGACGGCATCGAGCGTGAGTATTTCGTGCACGTGCCGGGGCAGGATGGCGGCGGCGTTATGCCACTTGTCGTCGCATTGCACGGTTACGGCGGTGTGGTCGAGAGCTTCGAGCGCGGCTATGCACTCAACCGGCACTCCGATGACAACGGCTACATTATCGTCTACCCGCAGGGATCCAGCTTCGAAGCTGAACTATCGACACAATGGCCATCGACGATCACCTCCTGGAACGACCTGGCGGCGAATATCCCCAAACCCGAGGCGGGCCCGCACTGCACCGGGGACAGCGTCCGCTACCCGTGTCCGCCTGAATGCGGGGAGTGCAGCGCCTGCATGTGGACCTCGTGTTACGACGATGTGGGATTCATCGACCGCATGCTGGATGAGATCATCGCCGGCTATCCCGTCGATGTCGAACGCGTGTACCTGCTCGGCATGAGCAACGGGGGCATGATGACGCTGCGACTCGGCTGCGACGTGTCCAGCCGCTTCGCGGCAGTCGCCCCGATCGGCGGTCAGCTTGCGCCGGGGCATGTATGCGGCCCGGACGTCGATGTCCCCATGCTGCACCTGGCCGGCGGACAGGACGAAGTCGTGCGACCCGACGGCAAAGCGGGGGCTGCCGATGGCTTCATCTACACGTCCGTTGCCGAGACCACGGCCGTCTGGGCCAATGCTCTCGCTTGCGAAGTCGGCCCCGCAGACTGGAAGACCGCGCTGCCGGTGGCCGCGACCATGGAATGTTCTGCGTACACGTCCTGCCGCGTCCCCGGGCACGAAGTCGTGAGTTGCATCGACCCGGAGGTCGGGCACCAGTGGCCGGGACAGGATGACGGTAGCGATCGGGGCATGGACCTGGTGTGGTCCTTTTTCGAGCGCTATCGGTCGGCGGGCGCGGATTCGCTAGAATAGGCGTTTCGCGAACGGAAACACGACGCCTTGGATATCGAAGTCAATCACCGCTGCCTCGGAGACGTCGACGTTGACGCGCTGCGCGATCGTATCCTCGAACAGCCGGCCGAGGCCTGGATGGAGCAGGCGCTGCGCCAGCAGAGCTACGAGGTGCACCGCGACACCCAGTCGATCGTCATGCTGTTCTGCGACGAGGAGTGGCCGGCATCCGGCGGCATCTACGAGGAGAGCGGTCACGAACGTCTCGCTGATGTCGCCCAGCCGATCATCGATCACGTCATCAACACCTGGTACGCGCCGGGCGGACTCGTTATTCGCGCCATCGCCGCAAAGCTCGTCGCTGGCGGCAAGATCCCGGCGCACCGGGACTCGATCGACTCGTTTCATATCGGCCACCGGATTCACGTGCCGATCACGACGAACCCGGGCGTGCGCTTCACGATTGCGGGCAAGCCCTATCCGTTCGACGTCGGCTATGCCTACGAGATCAACAACCAGCAGAAGCACAGCGTGATGAACCTCGGCGCCGAGGATCGCATCACGTTCATCTTCGACTACGTACCGCCGGACAAGGTGCCGGCAAACGCGGCATGAGCGCACAACCTGACGCCAGCATCCACAAGGCGCTCGGCTTTCTGCGCAACAACAGGCCGCTGCGCGCCGAAGAGATCTGCCGCGATTACCTGGCTGACCACCCGGGTTCCGCCGACCACCTGCGGCTGCTCGGCCACGCGCTCATGAAACAGGGCAGGGCGGCCGAGGCCGAGGAGCAGCTGCGCCTTGCCGTGTCGATCAACCCGGAATTTCCGCAGCTCCACGAAGACCTCGGCAGCGCGCTCGCGATGCAGTCGAAGTTCGACGAGGCGATTCCCGCTTTCGAGCGCGCCCTGGAACTGCAGCCGGCGCTGCCGCTCGTGGAGCGCAAACTCGGCCAGGCGCTAGTTGCGGCAGGAAGGGGCAGCGAGGCCAGCGAGGCGTTTCGCGATTACATCGGCAAGGACCCGGAACGGGCCGACGTGTTCCGCGGCATCGAGCTGTTTCGCGACGACAAGCCCGATGAGGCGATCGCGATATTTCGTGACGTGCTCAAGCGCAACCCGAAGAACGTCAATGCGCTGCGGCAGCTGGCGATCGTCAACTGGCGCGCCAAACAGCGTACCGACGATGCCGAGGCGTTATTGCGCCAGGCCGTCAGCCTCGCCGACGACTTCTTCGGTGGCTGGCTGACGCTTGGCGCGTTGCTCATGGAAATCGGCAAATACGTCGAGGCAATCGCGGCTTACGACAAGGCCACGAAACTCGAACCGAACAACGCCGAGGCCTGGGCCGGGCTCGGCAGCGCCAATGGACGGGCCATGTACCCGGACAAGGCCGTCGCCGCTTACGAGAAGGCCGTCGCGATCAACGATTCCGATCCGCAGGTCCTCGGCGGCTACGCGTGGGAGCTGAAGACCATTGGCGACCAGGAGGGAGCGCTCAAGGCCTACCGCCAGGCGATAAAGGTCCGGCCGAATTTCGGCCCGGCCTACTGGAGCATGGCGAACCTCAAGATCTTCAGGTTCGAGGACGAGGAAATCGAAGAGATGCTGCGCCAGGTCGAGCGCGAAGACCTCGATGAGGTCGAAGACGTGCACTTCCGGTTCGCGTTGGGCAAGGCGATGGAGGACAGGAAGGACTACGAACGGGCGTGGCACTTCTACCACACGGGCAACCAGCACCAGCGCATGACGGTGGACTGGGAGCCCATGGAGATGGAGCGCCGCCAGCGCGCTATTCGCGACGTCTTTAGCAAGGAGCTGCTGGAAGCGCGCGCCGAGGCCGGATACGAAGCGCCCGACCCGATCTTCATCGTGGGCCTGCCGCGCTCGGGGTCGACGCTCGTCGAGCAAATCCTTGCCAGTCACAGCCAGGTCGAGGGAACGGCAGAGCTGCCAATCATCGGGCGCATCACCGACTCCATCGGCCGCTATCGCGCGGACGACATCCGTTTCCCCGAAGCGGTGCCCGAGTTGCGCGACAAGGATCTGCGTGCCTACGGGCGCCAGTACATGAAGGAAGCCCAGCGCTATCGCGGGACCGATAAGCCGTTGTTCACGGACAAGCTGCCGAACAACTACCCGATGCTCGGGTTTATCAAGCTGATCCTGCCGAACGCGAAGTTCATCAACACGCGGCGCCACCCTTATGACAGCTGCCTCGGCGCCTACAAGCAGCTGTTCGGCCGCGGGCAGAACTTCACTTACGACATGCTCGACCTGGCGCACTACTACCAGCAGTACATAACGACGATGCAGCACTGGCACGACATCATGCCCGGCCAGGTGCTGGACGTGCACTACGAGGAAACGGTTACCGACCTCGAAGGCCAGGTGCGCCGGATACTCGAGCATTGCGGCCTGCCGTTCGAGGAGTCCTGCGTGCGCTATTACGAGACCGAGCGGGCGGTCAAGACGGCGAGCTCGGAGCAGGTCCGGCAACCGATTTACACGAGCGCTCTCGGCAAGTGGCGCCGGTACGAGAAGCACCTCGGGCTCTGGGAGCAGCAGCTCGGCGATATCGTGGCCGAACTACCCGAGGTGTCGAGGAACGCCGGGCTCTAGTCGAACGGCCACGGCTCGAGGCCGTGGATGGCGTTGCGCACGTCGAGGCTCAGGTTGACCGAGCCGAGCGTCCGGTTGTCCGCGAGGTCATGGATGGCGATCGTCGACGGTGACGATCCTCCCGCAACGACCCGGTCGGACAGTACGCACAGGCCCCGCGCAAATCCTGGCCGCGCCAGCTTGCCGTCCGCCATGTGCAGGTTCTGCATCTGCCCGGCATCGAACTCCGGCACGCGCATGGCCCGATCTTCCTCACCTTCGCCGCGGCCTGTATAGCGCAGGGCGTCGGCCTCGGTGTCATTGAACAGCACGCCGTCCCGAAATGGCTGCGCGTTATGGGTGCCAGGCGGCAGCTCGACGGCCATGCGAATTTCCTTGCCGTTGAAGTGCAGCATGCCGCCGCTGCGCAGGCCAGTCAGGTACATACCATGCCGGGAACAGTGCACGTTGTTGATGTGCAGCTTGTTGACCATCAGCGGACCGTTGTCGCCCAGCGGATCGAAGATGGTGCCGCTGAACTGGTAGTCCTTGCTTCTGACGTGCATGGCCCAGTGGAAGCGCAGCTCGTCGAGATGAAAACCCAGGATCGTGTCGAAGCCGGTCGACGTCAGGTACAGCGTGCGTTCCCAGACAAAGATCTCATGGCAGTGCTTTAGAAACGGGTTGCGCCAGGAGCCGATCTTCTCGAAATCGGGTGTGTACGCAAACAGTTCGTCGCTGGCCGCGATGAAGACCCGCTCGCCGTCGAACGCGATGCCGCGCAGGCCGCGGTCCGCGCCGCGACCCTGCCAGTCGATGTCGACGGTATTCCAGTCGATCGGCTGGCGGACGGACTGCTTGTCGAGATCGACCAGGTACACGCCGCCGTGGCTCTCGCCCTGGCGGGAGCCCCTGACGACGGAGGTTGTGACGAGTTTGACTATTGGCCGCCGAAGCGCTTGCGCAAGGTCAGCCAGATGGTGCGTGGCCGGTCCTGGGCGCGCTGGCGCTGGTAGCGCGGATCGCCAAACGTGTTGGCATTGCCGCTTTCGCCGGTAAAGACGAAGTTGTAGCCGTTCTCATCGGTGACGTTGTTAACCGCGACCTCGACGTCCCAGCCGCTCGGCAATAACAGCCCGGCCGAGAAGTTGTGGTAGCGCCAGGCTGGCGAGCGGCCATTCGGATCATCGTCGAGAATTTCGGTCGTGCCGGCCCAGGTCTCGCCGCCATAAGCGACGTCATAGTAGAACCAGAGGTCGCCGCCGAACACGTCCGGGACCTCGTACAGAACGTTGGCCCACGCGGTCTTTTCGGGCGCGTTGGGCATCTGCATGCCCTTGCGGATCTGCAGGAAGTCCGGGTCGACGCCGCCGCCCGGCAGGGTCGGGCAGCCGAGATTCACGCCGTTCTCGTAATTGTTGCAGAAGTTGTCCTTGAACTCGGCTTCGGCCGCGAACAGGTTGGCGCCGAATGACAGCCGGTCGGTGGCCTGCCAGCGTATCTGCGCCTCGACTCCGGTGGTCTCAGCGCCGCCCGCGTTGATTGTGCCGCGCAGCCACCACTCACCATCGGGGAAAGATGCGCCCTGCAGGTAGTCCTTCCACTCCATGTAGAAGGCGCTGATGTTCACGGTCAAGCGGCCGTCGAGCCACTGGCTCTTGAGGCCGATCTCGTAGTTGTCGAGGAAGTCGCCCTTGTAGTCGGCGGGCAAGCGCCCCGTCCGCACCGCGCGCGGGCTGTTCGAGCCGCCGACTCGGAAGCCCTGGCTAAAGAGGCCGTAGATCATGCGCTGGTCGTCGAAGTTATAGCGCAGGCCGACTTTGAAGATCGTATCGCTTTCCGAGCCGACGTCTCGGAACGAGCCGTCGCCGTCGGCGCGATCGCCAATCGGTGTTAGGCCGCGCGGGAAGTCGAAGATCTCTAGCTTGTCGCGCTCGAACTCGGCCCAGCGCACGCCGCCGAAGGCCTGCAGCTTGTCGGTGAGGTCGTAGCTGAGCTCGCCGAAGATCGCGGTTTGCTCGACCCGGTTAGAGAACGTGTTCGAGTAGGCAATGTCGGTGATGTCGAGCGGGTAGGCCTGGTTGGGGTTGTAGCCGTACAGGGCGGCGTAGTACTGCGCGTAGTACCACATCGTGGTGTTCTCGAGCCCCGGGATCTTGGCACCGTAGAACCACTCGTTGAGGAAATCCTCATAGTAGGCGCCGACCATCCACTGCAGGCGCTGGTCGCCCTTGGATACGAGCCGCGCCTCGAAAGCGTCGCGCTCCTGCTCCTGGTCGTTGAAGATGAAGCTCGGGTAGAAGTTACTGTAGTACAGGCAGGAATAGCCGTAGTTGTTACAGGAATTTCCGTAGTAGTAATCGCGCGACTGCGTGTACGTCATGTTGTCGTATTCATAGACGATGTCGCGGTCGAAACGCGTATACGTCATGGACAGGTCGGCAAACCCTAGGTCGCCTTCGAGCGTCATCGACGTGGACATCCAGTCGTCGTCGCGGAACTCGTCCTGGAAGCGCGTAACCTCGTAATCGCCCAGCGCGGAGTCCGAGTCCCAGACGCCCTCCGCCTCTGTACTCTCGGCCATCAGTGTTCCGAGGATCGACCAGTTGTCGCTGAGGTTCCAGAGAACGTGCAGGCGGCCGCCGGTAACGTCGTACTCGTTGAAATCGTCTTCGACGCGGTCGGCGTTGTCGTAGTTGCCGCTAAAGCTCGTGCCGAACACGTTGTCGACGTATCCGCCATCATGTGAGCTGTAGGTGACGATGCGCGCTGCTAGCTTCTCGTCGACGATTGGTATGTTCAGGACGGCGTTAACGTCCCAGCTGTCCTCGGCACTTTTCGTCGTGCCATAAGCGGTCTCAATCTGGCCGCCGAAACCCGAGAAATCCGGCTTGTTGGTGATGTAGCGGATTGTGCCCGTCTGTGAGCTCGCGCCGAACAAGGTGCCCTGGGGGCCGGGCAGGTTCTCGACCCGGGCGATGTCGATGCCGCGGAAGCCGACCTGCTGCGAGTTCGAAGACATCGGCTGCTCGTCGAGGTAGACGGCCACCTGCGCGTCGGTCCGGTATTCGAACGGTTCGGTCGTGATGCCGCGCATGACCAGCGAGTTCTGTCCCGGCTGCAGCGAGACCAGGCCCACGGATGGCAGCGCGCGCAGCGTGGCCTGCAGGTCCCTGGCACGCATCAGCTGCAACTCGACTCCCGACAGCGTGTCGATACTGTGCGGGATGTCCTGCAGGTTCATTTCGCGCTTGGTCGCCGTGACGAGAATCTCTTCGATCGAGCCCTCGTCTTCCTGCGCGAGCGCAGCTTGCATCGGGCCGAGCGCCGTGACGACGGCGGCCGCAAGCGCGGATACGCGAAACGCTGGAGAATCAACGGAATTCGGCTGTTCGCCGGACGTAGCGTCCTTACTGGTCTTGTTCGTCATAACCCCCCC
>JASJBB010000156.1 GCA_030066735.1 Woeseiaceae bacterium
GTCATGCGAATCGTCGTGCCTGTCTCGGACGCGTTACAGGCATTGCAGGCCGTTCCCGATCCCTGGACGCGGATGGGCAACGGCGTGGTTGCTGCAGGATCCAGCAGCCGGCGCAGTTGATTGAGATCGGTGGGCGTCTCGGTGACGGGGCCCTTGCGCGCGCTGTCGATGATGCGCTTTACGCGGTACTGCCCGGTGCGGTTCAGAGGGTCTGCGTACATCCATGTCTCCGGCAAAGAGGAAGGCCATGCCAAAGACACCCTGATCGGGATTTGTGCCGGCAACCCCGCTGTCGTAGGTGAGACCCTTAGACCGGTGGCTTTGCGACCCTGCCTTTCGACAAGTGTGCCTTTGTCATGCGAAATCTCATCGTTGCATGGCGATCGTGCCTCGTCAACGAATTCGCCGCCGAGATTATTTATTGTCAAACCGGGCAGCCGGTTTCGAAAACTGCGTCACATTTTGGCCGGGCCCTGGCGCTTGCGGCGCGGCGGACGCGGCCACGCCTTGTCACTGGCTGCTGGCTGACGCATGGTAGTCGGCATCATGACGCTGGCTCCCGACACTATCGCCGCGGCGGCCGACGAGGCTGCGGACCGCATTGAGGGCATCATCCGCGAGACCCCGTTGCGCCACTCGGCCGCCTTCAGCGATGCGGCGGGCGCCGAGGTTTTTTTCAAGCTCGAGAATCGCCAGCACACGGGCTCTTTCAAGCTGCGCGGTGCGGCGAATTGCCTGCTGACGCTTGCGGCCGAACAGCGTGCCGCCGGGTGCGTCGCCGCGTCGAGCGGAAACCACGGCGCCGCCGTTGCCTATGCGATGCGCGAGCTGCAGGTTGGCGGCGTCATCTTCGTGCCGGAGCACACATCGGAGGCCAAGGTCGATGCCATCCGCGGCTATGGCGGCGAGGTGCGCTTCTTCGGGACCGACGGCCTCGATACGGAACAGCACGCCCGGGCATATGCTGACCGGCATGGCATGTACTACGTTTCTCCTTACAACGACGCCGCGGTCGTCGCCGGGCAGGGTACCTGTGGCGTCGAAATCGTGCGGCAACTTCCCGACATCGACGCGGCCTTCATTGCGGTCGGCGGCGGCGGGCTGATCAGCGGCACTGGCAGCGTGCTGAAACGAACCAACCCGGAACTACTGCTTGTCGGCTGCCAGCCCGAGGCGTCGGCGGTCATGGCGCAGTCCGTCACCGCCGGCAAAATCCTGGATCTGCCGAGCGAGAAAACCCTGTCCGATGGCACGGCCGGCGGTGTCGAACCCGGCGCCATCACATTCGACCTGTGCCGGCAGGTAGTCGACGAGTTCGTCCTTGTCGGCGAGCCGGAGATCGCGGCGGCCATGCGCCACTACATGGCGGCCGAGGACGACCGCATCGAGGGCGCTGCCGGCGTAGCGATTGCCGCCCTGCTGGCGCGCAAGGACGATATCGCCGGGCGCAAGGTCGTGGTGATCGTCTGTGGCGGCAACGTGTCGCAAGCGACCCTCGACACCCTCCGCTGAGGCGGCGGTTTGCCAGCCGGCGACCGGCCCATTACGCTTGCCGGCATGACGCGAATTCTGACACTCGTTATGGCGTGCCTGGTTGTCGACGGAGCGTGCGCGGCGGCAACGGCTTTTCTCAACGTCAACGTCATCCCGATGACCGAAGAGCGGGTCATCGCCGCACAAACCGTCATAATCGAGGATGGCGTCATCACGCAGATCGGGCCGGTGGACGCAGTGCCACTGCCCGAGGGCATAGAGGTCGTGGACGGAACCGACCGGTTCCTGATGCCGGGACTTGCCGAAATGCATGCGCACGTGCCGGGGGATGCCGGGGAGATCGACCGCGTACTGACCCTGTTCGCGGCTAACGGCGTCACGACGATGCGCGGCATGCTGGGCAGGCCAGCGCATCTCGAGTTGCGCGAGGAATTGCTGCGCGGCGGGCGCTTCGGGCCGCGGCTGATCACGTCCGGGCCGTCGCTGAACGGCAATTCCGTTAACGGGCCGGCCGACGGTGAACGCAAGGTGCGCGACCAGCATGCGGCGGGCTACGACTTCCTGAAGATCCATCCGGGCCTGACGGCCAGCGAGTACCGGGCGATTGCGGCGACGGCCGACGAGCTGGGAATTCCCTTTGCGGGCCACGTGCCCGCTTCGGTCGGCCTCGAAGGTGCGCTCGACGTCCGCATGGCCACGATCGATCACCTTGACGGTTACATGGCGGCGCTGATGCCGAAGGAGCACGATCGCTCGGGAGGCTATGGCGGCTTCTTCGACGTCCTGCTCGCTAACCAGGTCCTTGAAAACCTGATTGACGAAGTCGCGGCGGCGACCGTTGCCGCCGGTACCTGGAACGTCCCGACGCAGTCCCTGATCGAACAGCTTGTCAACGACGAGAGCGTCGCAGAGCTGAGCAGCCGCCCGGAAAACCGGTACATGCCGCAGGAGACCGTGGACCGCTGGGCGGCGGCCAAGGAACGCCAGCTGGGCGAACGTGGATTCACGCCCGAGATCGGCGCCCGGGCCATCGAGGTTCGGCGCAAGATCATCCTGGCTCTGCACGAGGCGGGGGCCGGCCTGTTGCTGGGCTCGGACGCGCCGCAGATATTCAATGTCCCGGGCTTCGCCGTGCACCGCGAACTCGGTTTCCTCGTCGCGGCCGGGTTGAGTCCCTTCGAGGCGCTGCAAACCGGCACCACTGCGCCCGCTGCGTTTCTCGGCATCGACACCGGCGCGGTCGCCGTGGGCAAGGAGGCCGACCTGGTGCTGCTGGACGCCAACCCGCTCGAGGACATCGCCAATTCCCGGCGCGTTCACGGCGTCATGTTGCGGGGCAGCTGGCATGATTCTGCCGATCTGCAGAACAGGCTGGAGCCGTTCGAGCGAGGCGACTGAGGCACATTGCAACCAATCGGCGCTGGCGAGCGTCTAACCGATAACCTGTCCGCCAAATTTACGAATCGAGGGTCATGTCATGCGCAGTTTTATTGTTATCGCCATGTTCGCCGCGTCCCTGGCGCACGCCGCCTGGAATGGTTACACCGAAGATCGCTCGCTCGAGCTCGATACCGACGGCGTGTCTCGCCTGGATATTGACGCTGGCGCGGGTACGCTCGTGGTGACAGGAGCGTCCGACATCGACAAGATCCTGGTCACGGCGACCATCAACGTGCCCGACGAAGATGGGGACGAGGCTCTCGAAATCATCGAGAAGAAGCTGCGGTTGTCGCTGGAAGAAAAAGACGGCGAGGCGCGCCTCGTCGCCTTTTTCGACAACAGTGGCTGGAGTTGGGGCGACTCGCCTTCGGTGGACCTCGACGTCCGAGTACCGCACGGCCTCGAGCTCTTTGTGGATGATTCCAGCGGCTCGCTGGAGATTACCGACACACAGTCCTTGGTCGAAATCGACGACGGCTCGGGCTCGATTCGCGTTACCGGCGTCACGAGCCTGGTGATCGACGACGGCTCAGGTTCGATCACCGTCAAGGATGTGGCCGGAGACGTCGAGATAGAGGACGGCTCGGGCAGCATCACGGTCGAGAAGATCGGCGGCGGCGTCACGATCGATGACGGCTCCGGCGGTATCGACGTCAACGATGTCGAACTCGACCTGGTGATCGTCAACGACGGATCGGGTGGACTGGATGCGACGAACGTCCGCGGCGATGTCATCAACGACGGCTAAGCCTGTTCGTCCCACAAGCTACTGATTTTTATCGCTTTACGGCCCGCGATTCGCGGGTTTCTGCGAGCCTTTCCCGCGTGCTGCTAGAATCAGATGAAACGCTGCGCAGCGCTATCCCGGGGAGGCCGCATGAAACTCGTGAACCATTTGCTCGACAGCAAGGGGCGCAACATCGTGTCCATTGCTCCCGACGCGTCGGTTTTCGACGCGATCAAGCTCATGGCCGACAAGGTGGTCGGTTCGCTCCTCGTCATGGAAGGCACGCAATTGCTGGGCATCGTTACGGAGCGCGATTACGCCCGCAAGGTCATCCTGAAGGGGCGATCGTCCGAAAACACGAGAGTCTCGGACATCATGACCGGAGACGTTTTCACGACCTCCGGCGCGGCAACCGTCAAAGCCTGCATGGAACTGATGACCGAGAAGCGCATCCGGCACTTGCCCGTGGTCGACGATAACGAAGTGATCGGCATGATCTCGATCGGCGATCTCGTGAGCGCCATCATTTCGGACCAGCAGGAAGAAATCGAACAGCTCGAGAGTTATATCAGTGGCTAAAGCCCGGGACTTCGATCCTCGTGTACTGAAACTCTTCGACGGCTACGTACACGGCAAGATCAGCCGCCGCCAGTTCATCGACCAGGCAGCCACCTTCGCGGTCTCGGGCGCCGCAGTGCTCGCTGCCCTGAGTCCCGACTACTCGCTGGCGCAGCAGGTTGCGCCGGACGATCCCTCGATCACCGTCAGTTACAAGAAATACCTGTCGGGCCGGGGCGCCGGTGAGATGCGCGGCTACTTCGCGCGTCCGGCCGTGGTCCAGCACAAGCTGCCAGGGGTGCTGGTCATCCACGAAAATCGCGGATTGAACCCGTACATCGAAGACGTCGCCCGGAGACTCGCGTCGGCAGGATTCATCGCGTTTGCGCCGGACGCGCTATGGCCATTGGGCGGCTACCCGGGCAGTGACGATGAAGGACGCGCGATGCAACGCGAACGTGACCGTGCCGAGATGGTCGAGGATTTCGTCGCGGCCGTGCGTTACCTGCAGGATCATCCCGACACGACCGGCGAGGTGGGCGCTGTCGGCTTCTGTTTCGGCGGCAGCATGGCGCTGGAAATGGCGATTCGGGTGCCGGAACTCGGCGCTGCGGTCGCTTTCTACGGGCGCCATCCGGCGGCCGAAGAGGCCGCCAGGATCAATGCCCCGCTGCTGCTGCACCACGGCGAACTGGACGAACGGGTCAATACGAGTTGGCCGAACTTTGAGACGGCGCTCAAGTCCAATAACATTGTGTATGAGAACCACTTCTACGCGGACGCCAATCACGGCTTCCACAACGATACGACGCCGCGCTACGACGCCGATGCCGCGGCCCTGGCCTGGAAGCGCACGATAGCGCATTTCGAAAGGCACCTCGGGGCGGGCGCGGACTGAGATAACGGAGTTCGACAATGAACAAGGTGACGACCCTGGCGACGGCATGCCTGGTCGGGCTTTGTCTCGCCTTCCTGCACGCTGTCGCTCTTGGCCAGGATATGAAGATGGTGATCGGCCCGAGCAACATCAAACTCCATAACGGGGCGGAACTTCTCAAGAGAGGTGAAGCCAAGAGAGGGCTCGAGCTTACCCTCGAAGGACTGGAGCATGCGGCATCAACGCGCGAGAGAGTCGTCGGCATGTCCAATGCCTGTGCGGCCAACGTGATGCTGGGCCGCTACACGGAAGCGGTGTCCTGGTGCCACCAGGCGCTGGAAATCAAGGATCGAAACTGGCGCGCCCTGATCAACCGGTCTCACGCCTACCTCAAGCTGGGCCGGTTCGATAAGGCGGAAGCGGATCTCATCGCGGCCGAGGAGCTCGCGCCGGGCTCCCGCAGCGTCAAACTGGTGCGCTCGATGTATCTCGATGCGACTGACCCGGTCGCACCGCTGGTGGTCATCGACGACCGCCGCCAGGTAGACGACGATGTACCTGAATAGATGCAGCTTGCTGCTATTGGCGCTGGTGGCGTCGCCTGGCGTGACCGCCGAAGATCCACCCGCCGATCCGGCGGCCGACAAGGTCGTGGAGCGCGTGCCGCTGCACACGGTTGTGCCCGTTTACCCGGAGAAGGCCCGGCAGGCGCGTGTCGAAGGCGAGGTCGAGGTGTGTTTCAACGTCGACCGTTTCGGTCGAACGAAAGGCGTGTCGGTTCGACGCAGCACCAATCGTGTATTCGAGAAACCGGCGCGTAACGCGGTCAGGGCGTCAACGTTTCATCCACTCGAACCCGGCCAGAAGCTCCCCGACATCAAGAACTGCCGTACGTTCACGTTCACCCTCGAGCGAGTCGCCATCGACAAGCAGTAGCGCCGGAAGTGGATGGTCGAGAGTCCGCTTAACCACTTATACCAGCCGTTAGAATGGCTGCTTTCCGGGTATCATAAAGGTCTGCTAGTGACCCGAAGGAGACGGTCAGGAATTGAGCGTTTTCTTTCGCATTGCCGGGTACTTTGA
>JASJBB010000052.1 GCA_030066735.1 Woeseiaceae bacterium
TCTGGGCCGAGAGCGGCAGGTCGTCGACCTCGATCGAGATCTGGTTGCGCTGGTAAGGACGCAGGCCGGGGACGAAAATCTGTCCGTTCTCGTTGGTGCGGCCGATTTCCCGGTTCTCGGAATAGACGCGCACGCCCTCGTAGTCGCCGACGTCGACCACGGCGAAGGCTTCCCGGATCTGGCGAGTGACGTGCGTCATGCCGCCCATCGTAGCCACCGAGCCCGAGGAACCCAGCTGCCACTCGGTGCGTGATCCGAATTCCCGGTAATTGGCCGAATAGGTGCCGAAGTCATTCTGCGCCACCGCCCCGGCGTCCAGGGACGTTTCTCCGGCCCGGCTTACGGCCAGGTGATAGCCCCAGCCTGGCCCTAACGGCAGGTTGCGGCGCGTTTCGACCTGGACCTGGGTATCGGACTCGCGGATCGACAGTCCGCCACTCGCAAAATTGTTGTCCCCGAAGGGCATGGAAACGCGCACCCCGACAGTGAGATCGTGCTCGCCGGCATCGACATACGAAGCCACTGCAGAGACCGACAGTCGTCGTCCTATCGTCGTCGAATAATTCAGGGAAGCAATGGAACGGTCCTCTCGGTCGCGGTAGTCCTGGTGCGTGAACGCGGCGCCAAGCGTACCGCGGATAGGAGCGTTGATGCTGCCACTGGCAAAGAACTCCACGGCCGGTTGCGGGTCGATGATGCCCACGAGCGCGAACTTACGCGTCGTTCCGGTCACGCGTACGTTGTAGCTGAACAGGTTTGCGGACCGCTGGAACCCGGCCAGCCATTGTACGCCCGTGCCGTCAGAGCCATTGCTGAGCCCGAGGCCGAGATCAATGATGCCCCCGGCAAGGGGCTTGAACTTGGCGGCGCCGGTCAGCACGCCCAGGTGGCCGCCGAACTCGAGGTGGCCCTCGAGCGTCAGGTCGTCGCGCAGCCCGTGCCGCCAGGTGGCGGAGCCTGCGAGATCGCCGTAGGAGAAGTTCTTGATCCCGTAGTCCTCGCGGAGCGCCCCGAGTGTGAACGAGTAGTCGTTGAGGCCCCGCCGCAGCAGTGCGGTTGTGCCATAAAAGTCCTGCACGATCGACTGGCGCCGGCCGAGCGCGTCCTCGGTCACGATTTCCATCTGGCCCGAACCGTTCACCACGGGGATGTCCTCGAGGATGAAGGTGCCGGGAGCCACGTCCTGGCGCCGGAACAGCTGGCCATTGATGTAGATGTCGAGTGCTGTCGGGACGGCCGTCTGGCCGTAGAAGTTAGGTAACGGGTGGGTCACCATCGTCGGCCGCGTTGCGAAATTGGTCGCGAACTGGACGCCGCCCATGCGCAGTGCACGCCCCAGCGAACCGGGGCGGCTGATAATGTCGCCGACGCGCAGGCTGCGGACGTTGGCGGGGTCATCTCGCGTGTAGGTCAGGTCCAGCACCGTCATGCCGTCGCCATCGGCCGGCAATGTGGTGCCCCTGCGGGCCGAGGCATCGCGGAACAGCAGGTTGGCGGCGACATTGCCCTCGGCGCCGAACACGACGGGCCGCAGGAGACTGGAGAACGTACGCACCGTCCCCGAATCCTGGTCCCGGTAGGTCCAGTCGTAGTCCATAAAGGCGCCGAAACTGGCTTCGGGCTCGAGATCCATTCCGCCGCGAAGGCTGACAACGCGGGTAGGGAGGTGCTGCGGAGGCATCTGAACGTTCAGAACCAGGTCCTGCGGTTGCAGGATAACTGTAGCTCCATCGAACGCGCTGATCGCAAAAAAGTCTCTGCCCCGAAATTGCCGGGCCGGTGGGGGCGGCGTGACGATTTCCCAAAGGTCCAGCCACCGCTTTTCGACGTAGAAATCACCTTCCGCGTCGGTGAGCACGATGGCAGTTCCAAACGACTCGCCGTTGAAGCGCAGCTCGACGATAAGCAGTTCGTCAGGGGTGTCTGCCAGCGCCAGCTGGGCGCTGCAAATCAACAACAGGAGCCAGAAGGCCCTATTCCAGCTCCGCCAGCACATATGTCAGTACCCCGGCCGTATCCGTGAAGAGTTCCAGGGTGCCCGTGGCGTTCTCGCCGGGAATGTCGACGGGAAGATACCCGGTCATTCCAGGGTGGAGATAGAAGACTGTGGGAGTAACCTCTGGCGCCGAGCCCGGCGACGCGAAGTAGCGGATTTCTATGACCTTGACCCGGACGTTGCCGTTATTGCGCAGCTGAACGGCCGTCTGGTTGCCGGCGGTTGCAGACTTCACGAGTTCAACCGCACTGCGCGCGGGCGCCGTCGGCGCTACGAACACGGGAATGCCGAAACGCAGTCGCATGTTGACGCCGCTGGTCTCGTCGCTGGTTTCGGGCGGGGCAAGTTCGGTAAAGAAGACGCGGTAGGCGAGCTCGGTTGTCGCGTCGGCCGGCCGCATCACGCCGATGCGCACGACCTGGGTCTGCCCCGGCTGGAGTGTGAACAACGGCGGCACAGCCAGTATTTCGTCGGTGTCGTTGTAAATCTCACGGTCCTGGTCAGACTGCGACCAGGCGACGGCATTCACCTCGAAAGACTTGGCAACCCCACTGGAATTCGTGACGCGGACGACGTCCCTGTCGCGGCTGTCGCTCATCTCGAGCAGGACAGGCGATACGTTGACCGACGCCAGCGCCGCAGCGGAAGTTCCGAGTAGCAACAGGAAGGCAGCGAAGACCGCTGCCTTCCTGGCATTTCGCTCTATTGTGATCATCGCTCTGGTTGCCGGTCAGGGCAATATAGTGACCACCACGGTATCCGTGTAACTGCCGGGTTCGGCAGCTTGACCGTCGGCGAGCAGGACGCGGCCATAGACCACCGAGTTGCCGACAGTTCCCATACCTGCGCCGGAGATCGCAACAGTGGCCGACGTGCCCGTGCCGTCACCCCAGATCTGGGCGTAAGTGTTGTCGGTGAACAGGTTGTACGCCAGGTTGTCCGTGCCGTTGGTCATGGCGCGGTTGTCCGGGTCAGACGTCGTCGTACCGCCGTCGATCGAGATAAACGTGTTAAAGCCGTTGGAGCAGCGCCACGCCAGTGTGGTGTTCGCCGCGAAATCGACCGAGGCCGTCGCGACACCGCTCAGGTCGAACGCCATCGTCGTTTCCGACGTGTTGTCGAAGAGGCAGAAGCTCGGAACCGTTGCGGTTACCGAGATATTCTGCGTTGCCTGTGCGTTGGCGTTGCCGGAAAAGGCAAAGCTGGCCACTGCGACAAGCAACAGTTTCCATTTCATCAGTTTCATGTTGATTCCTCTCGTGGTTGACGCAGTCCGGAATCTTCGCCAATAGCGAAGATCAAGGAGCCGCGCCCCGCCTCATTGCGGGTTAGCCTCATGTTGTGACCGGATATGGAGCCCGGCAGCGCCAATAAATCCTATTACTTTCAATGCCTTGCGAAGGTTTTAGAGATAGGCTCTCTCGACGTTGGGCAAATGCTACATAATTGCTTTTGGAGGCGGTGTGACACGGTTCAAGAATTCACCAGCCTGCGCGGCCGGCGAGAATGGGCGGTTTTCGAGGAAGAGCGGGGTGCTCAGCTGTGATCGTAGGGATCGAACCCTTTCGATGCTTCCTCGTCCGGCAGGTCGTCGTCGGCGTCATCCACTTTGAGCATGACCTGCAGCATCTGGGTGGATACCAGGGAGAGGGAGGACGACGAGGCCTCGTCGGAGCTACCCGCCAGGTCTGCCGCCTCGTTCTGCCGCAGAATTTCCAGCTCTTTGTCCGTAACGACAGTGAATATGCCGGTTTCGCGGCAGCGGGCCACGACTCCGGACTCTTCCGACTTCGCGATGGCGGCCATGGAATCCAGGCTGTCGCTGTTGGCTTCCTGCAATATCACCTCGAGTTCACCGGTAGAGATCAACTCGAGTTCGATATCTTCTACCGGCGCGTCCAGGACATTCCGGCCGCGTTCGTCGGTACGGATTTTCGACGGCCGCCGGATGACGACCGTGGTCTCTGCAATGTCGGGTGACGAGTCTTTTGTCTTAGAAGAGCACAACGAGAAGATCCCCTCTGCGCAGTACCCGCGGTCGAGCACCGCTGTAGCGGACGGCCTCGCGGCCGATGACCGCCCGGCTCGGATAGTCCTTGACGGCAGTCTGACAGGACTCCGGGTAATTGCAAAGAGGTGGCGGCACGACTGCGCCAACGGATATGCGTGTCGTTGCCTGGGTAAACGCGCTGTTCCACGGGATCATGACACCGAGAACTGCGAGGCTGGCCGCTAGAATTTTCATGGCAGCGTCCGGTTTTCAGCCTGATTGCGCGCGGCTTGCGGTACCTAGGCCGGTACTGCGTTCTTGCGCCAAATCGCCAGTTGCGATGGCGCCTGGACGCCCATCTTAACGCGGTTCCCACTCGCAGAGAAAATCGTGATCTCTATGGGGCCGTTCTTGAACAGATCCCCGAGAGTCATCGACGGGTCGATGCCCTCTTCGGGTTTGATCTCAATGGATTCGGCATCACGTCGGCTTACAATCAACATAGTTTCGAGTCCCGTTGGCCAGTTGAGTAATCAGGCTTCTACGATCGAGCGTAGATTGTTCACGCCGGGCTCGACGCCCTGGCGGCTATAAGTGTCTGAATTTGCTGAGCCACCACGAACGATCGCCATGGCCGACTCGATCTGCTGCTTGCGGGCCCGAATGATCGAACCGTTGGTCATGTTGCGGCGATTGCATTCGATGGCGATTTGCACCAGGTGCCGCCAGCGGTCGGCAACCGCATGATTCTCGTCGCACCACTCGATCATGTGGTCCATCTGGTCGTCGCCGTCTGCGAAACCTGCGCCGGTGCAAATGGCGCTACGCTGCCGGTCCAGGTGCCGGAGGGACTCCACGCACCGGGTCTTGTCTGCCAGGACGTCCTGCAACGCATCCATGTCCTGGGCTTCCAGCGCACCGCGCTCGTGGCCGAGCGTTTCGACAAGCGTCTCGGCGAGCACGACCGAGTCGCCGATGATCTCGACGAGCTTCTGGCGTGCTACCGGTGCGTCGGTTCGGTTCATTGTCATTCGCTCAGCGAACGTTCGAACCGCAGCATCGCGTCGGCGATCGCCCGAGAGTCAATCTCGTAGTCGCCATTCTCGATAGCCGACTTGACCTCAGCCACCCGGTTCTCGTCGACGGGCGGCAGGGACGCCAGGTTTTTCTCGAGGCGTTCGAGCAACTTGGCGCCGCTGGTCAGGTTAACCGTATCGCCGCTCGAAACGGAATCCTGACGGGGATCCCGAGATACATTGGTGTCGTTGCCGACTTTGCGCTCGACACTCGTATCTTCGACTTTGTTGCCGGTTTTGCTGATTGCGCCATGATCCATGGGGCCGATCCTGTTTGTCATAATGTCAATCCTCAACGATCATTGTTGCTAGCCTGTGTATCGGCAGTACTTCCGGTAACTTTAGGCGTAGCGTTGGAAAAACCGCGCGTGCCCGGAAGCAGGATTTCCACCTGCTCCCGGGATCGCACGACACCCTCGACAATCCGCCCGGAATTCAGGTTTTCCACACGGATTCTCTGGTTCATTGCGCCGTCCGTCAGCGCTTTGCCGGCCATGGCTACGTTGATCCCGGAGCTGGACGCCACCAGCGTCACGGTCTGCCCGCGTCTGACGAGCTGGTCTGCCTGGACCAGTGTCAGAGTATAAGGGCGGCCGGCGATGATCTGCTGTTTCAGCCGCTGGCCGATCAGCTCGTTGGCATCGGTGATATAGCCGGAATTCATGCGTGATACGTCCCGCTGGTCGCGGCTCAGGTCTGCCGCCGTCAGCAGGTGGCCTTTCGGCAGGGTCCGGGCCGCGACGAGGATCTCGGCGCTCACGAAGACATTGACGGGAACGTGGACGGTCCACGTCCTGGCCCCGGAGCAGCGGACGCCGACAATCGTACGGGGGCCGATCGTCGTGCCACGCCGCATGAAAGCGTGCAGCGGCTGGTCACACAGCGGCAGGCGGTGCCGCGGATCGAGCGCACCGGCCTCGACCGTGGTGCGTCCCGACGAGCCGCCGACACGATCTTCCAGGAAAGACTCCGCGGCAGCGCGAATATCGTCCGTTCGCTGCCACTGCCGTTCCGCAGCGCTGCTGGCGCCGGAGGAGGCCAGCAGCAAGAGCCACAGCCCGGCACAGAGGCCGCGTCCGGGCCACCGCAGGCCGACAACTCCTTGGCGGCGACACCGTCGCGACGTCAATTTACTGACGAAATCAAGCAATTCGAGCTCCATTAATACCTTCCGGGAAGGAAGATGCAATTGTCATGCCAGCGATGTTCCGGCCATCGCGCCGGGGCGTGCAAACGCTTGCCAGCAAGCGGCAAAGACCTGCCGGCCGGGCGCCGCAATGCGTTCGGCACCGGCACAGAACAGACGGGAAGACGGCGCTTCGGCGACTTGGCACGGCCCTTGCATCACGATTTGCAGGAAAGCATTTACGGATTGCCAACTATGGAAATCGATGGATTCGGATTGCACGAGACTGCGCTCAGGTTCCGCGCCCGGCGCAATCAGCTGCTGTCATCGAATATCGCCAACGCGGATACGCCGAACTACAAGGCTCGCGATATCGAATTCAGCACGGCGCTGAAGAATGCACAGCAGGGCGGCATCGGAGTCGAGCGCACGAGCGACTTGCACATCAAGTCGTGGGGCACCGCCAGAGACGGCGGAGAGGCCATGTATCGAATCCCGGTGCAATCGGCGCTGGACGGCAACACGGTGGAAACTGATGTGGAACAGGCGGCATTCGCGGAGAACGCGCTCAAGTATCGCGCCAGCCTGGCATTCCTGGACGGCAAGCTGCGCACGCTGCGCCTGGCCATCAAGGGAGGTGAATAATGTCGCTGTTTACTGTCATTGACGTCGCCGGAAGCGCCATGAATGCGCAGTCCGTGCGGCTGAACGTCACGGCGAGCAACCTGGCCAACGCCGGCAGCGTCAGCGGCGACCCCGACAAGGTCTACCGCTCGCACCAGCCGGTGTTCAGCAGTTTTTCGGACGCGATGTCCGACCAGACCGGCGTCGCCGGCGTGCGGCTGTCCGGGATCGTCGAAAGCTCGGCGCCGCTGTCGGTTCGATACCAGCCCGAGCATCCGGAAGCCGATGAGAACGGCAACGTCTATGCATCGAACGTGAACACGGTCGAGGAGATGGTCAACATGATCTCGGCGTCGCGTTCGTACAAGAACAACGTAGAGATCATCAACACGACGAAAGACCTGCTGCTGCAGACGCTGAGTCTCGGGCGCTAGGGAGATCAACCATGACAACGACATCACCAATCGCCGATTCCGATCTTTTTGCGCCGCCGCCGCAGGCGAAGCGCAATGACGAACTGGGCCAGTCGGACTTCCTGACCCTGATGATTACGCAGTTCAAGAACCAGGATCCGTTCAAGCCCATGGAAAACGGCGAGTTCCTCGGCCAGCTGGCGCAGTTCAGCACGGTTAGCGGCATCGATTCACTGAATACGGCCTTCGCGGGCCTCTCGAGCGCCATCCAGGGAGAGCAGACACTGCAGGCAGCGAGCCTGGTCGGTCACAAAGTGCTTGCCGTCACCGACGTCGGCTACCTGGAACCCGATGGCAGCATTAACGGGGCGATCGAGCTGAGTTCGAGCGCCAGCGACGTGCAGGTCGACATTCTCGATGAGACCGGGGAACTGCTGCAGACCATGCGTCTCGGCCAGCAGAGTGCCGGCCTGGTCTCGTTCAGCTGGGACGGCAGGACCTCTGCCGGTGACCTGGTGAACCCGGGTCATTACCGGATCGAGGCACGTGTCGCCCGGGGCGGGCAGGTTGAAGGCTCGCCCGTGGCTATCGAATCCACAATCAACAGCATCACCCTGGGCCAGTTCGGACAGGGAATGCGTCTCAACCTGAACGGCGGACTCTCTATGCCGCTCGCACAGGTTTACCAGATCGTCAAATAACAGTTTTTAACCAGGAGAATCAGTCATGCCATTTGCCATTGCACTCAGCGGTCTCAACGCCGCGTCGGCCGACCTCGGAGTCACGGCCAACAATGTGGCCAACGTCAATACGACCGGTTTCAAAATGTCCCGCGCACAGTTCGCGGAGGTGTTTGCGGTCGGCACTCAGAGTGTCAGTTCGAGTGCGTCAGGCAGCGGTGTCCGCCTGTCTGCGATTGCCCAGCAGTTCACCCAGGGCAACATCGACTTTACGGACAATGCGCTCGATCTCGCTATCGGTGGCGAAGGATTCTTCGTCCTGAGCGATGGTGGAGCGCGCAGTTACACGCGCGCCGGCGCATTTGGCGTGGACAACCAGGGCTACGTCGTCAATTCGCAGGGCGCGCGGTTGCAGGCTTATCCCTATGCGGGTAACAACCTGTTCAATACCGGCACACCGCAGGACCTGCAGCTGACGATCGGCGCCAATCCGCCGGCGGCAACCACGCAGGCGGACTTCGGCATCAACCTGCCGGCGAACGCGGCTGTGCCTCTGAACCCGGTGTTCGACGCCAATGATCCCGCCAGTTTCAACCACACGACTTCGGTAACGGTGTATGACTCGCTCGGCTCGCCGCATACGGCGACCGTGTACTTCATCAAGGACGCCGTTCCCAATGTGTGGAACACGCAGGTCGAAATCGCCGGTAACCCGGTGGCCGGTGGAGCGCAGATCGTGTTCAACCCCGATGGCAGCCTCAATCTGCCGGCCGGCGGCCTGATGCCGCTGGCGCCGTACGATCCGGGCACAGGCGCCGCGCCGATCACCATGTCCATGAATTTCCTGAACGCCACCCAGTTCGGCGACAACTTCGGCGTGAATTCGCTGTCGCAAGACGGCTTCACGACGGGCCGCCTGACCGGCGTCAGCGTGGACACCGAGGGCGTGGTCTTCGCACGCTTCACCAATGGCCAGTCGACCTCGCTGGGCAAACTCGCCCTCGCGAATTTCGTGAATCCGCAGGGTCTGCAGCAGATCGGCGATACCGCCTGGGCCGAGTCGTTCCAGTCCGGCGATGCCTTGCTGGGTGAGGCAGGCACGGCGTCGTTCGGCAATATCCAGTCGGGCGCTCTCGAGGCCTCCAACGTGGACCTGACCGCGCAGCTCGTCGACATGATTACCGCGCAGCGCAACTTCCAGGCCAACGCGCAGATGATCTCGACAGCCGATGCCGTTACCCAGACCGTCATCAATATCCGGTAACAGGAGCTCTGAGCTGACGCCATGGACAAGATGATCTACACCGCGATGACCGGCGCCAAGCAGACCGAGACGGCGCAGGCCATCAACAGTAATAACCTGGCGAATATTTCGACCACGGGTTTCCGCGCCGACCTGCACGCTTTCAGCTCGGTTCCCGTGGATGGCCCCGGTGTGGAGTCAAGAGTCAACGCGGTGGTCGAGTCCTACGGCACGGACATGTCGCAGGGGGCCATCGTGAATACCGGCCGCGACCTCGACGTTGCGATTCGCGGCGCCGGTTTTATCGCGGTCCAGGCGGCGGATGGCCGTGAGGCCTATACGCGTGCCGGCAACCTGCGGGTCGAACCCGGCGGTTTGCTATCGACGGGTAACGGTCACCTCGTGCTGGGCGACGGAGGGCCGCTGTCCCTGCCGCCCAACAACAAGCTCGAGATCGGCCGGGACGGGACGATTTCCGTACAGCCGCTGGGGTCAGGGCCGGAGACCCTGACGATTGCGGACCGCATCCGGCTGGTTAACCCGGATGTGAGCCGTCTGCAAAAGGGCGAAGACGGCCTTTTCTACCTGCCCGACGATGAGGTCGCGGACCCGGATGCAGCCGTCGAGATCACCAATGGTGCGCTCGAGAACAGCAACGTCAACGTCGCCATGACGCTCGTCAACATGATCGAGCTGGCGCGGCAGTACGAGATGCAGGTGAACATGATCAAGGCGTCGCAGGAGAATGCCGACGCAGCAGCACAGATGATGCGGCTCGGTTAACGGGACGCGCAGGAGATAGCAATGACACAAGCATTATGGATTGCGAAGACAGGGTTGGATGCGCAACAGACCCGTATGGCGGTGGTGTCGAACAACCTCGCCAACGTCAATACGACGGGTTTCAAGCAGGGACGGGCGGTGTTTGAGGACCTGCTGTACCAGAATGTCCGGCAGGCAGGCGGATCGAGTTCGCAGGACACGATCCTGCCGACGGGCATGTCCCTTGGCACCGGCGTACGGGTCGTCGCCACGGAGAAGCTGTTCACCCAGGGCAGCGTACTGAACACCGAGAACGCCCTCGATGTCGCCATCAACGGCCGCGGCTTCTTCCAGGTGCTCAAGCCCGACGGTGAAATGGCCTATACCCGCGACGGCGCCTTCAAGCTGAACGACCAGGGCGAAATCGTGACCTCCAGCGGCTACCTCGTGCAGCCGGGAGTATCGATCCCGGACGGCGCCCAGAGCATCACTATCGGTGTTGACGGCATCGTGTCGGTCAGGCTCGCCGGGCAGACGCAGCCGTCGCAGGTGGGCTCCCTCGAGATCGCCGATTTCATTAACGCGGCCGGGTTGCAGCCGGTGGGCGAGAACCTTTACATCGAGACGGCTTCGAGCGGACCGGCCCAGTCCGGAACGCCGGGACTGACCGGGCTCGGCACTCTCGCGCAGGGCGCGCTGGAGGGGTCGAACGTCAATGTCGTCGCGGAACTGGTCAACATGATCGAAACGCAACGCGCATACGAGATGAATTCCAAAGCCATCTCGACCAACGATCAGATGATGCAGTACCTCAACAACAACCTGTAGTGGGAGCGACGATGACACGGTTACCAGGATTCACGACGGCCGGCCTTTGCCTGCTATTGGGCGCGGGCCTTGCGGGCTGCTCTTTCATGCCTGCTAAAGAAGAATCGTACGCGCCGCCGCCGCCGGTCGAGATCATGTACGCGCCGCCGGCCGACGGGACCATCTACCGCGCGGAAACCGACATGCGCCTGTTCGAGGACCTCAAGGCGAATCGCGTCGGCGACATACTCACCGTCCGGCTCGCTGAGAGAACCAACGCGAGCAAGGCGTCGCAGACCACGACGTCCAAGTCCACCGAGGCGACACTGGTCAATCCGACCGTGCTCGGCCGGCCCATTACTCGCAATGGCAACCCGGTTTTCGGCGGCAGCCTGTCCGGCGACAACTCGTTCGAAGGTTCCGGTGAAAGCAGTCAGAGCAACAGCCTCGTCGGCGACATCACGGTGACCGTGGTCGAACGCCATCCCAACGGCAATCTCGTCGTCCGCGGTGAGAAGTGGGTGACGCTGAACCAGGGGCGCGAGTTCATCCGGGTATCCGGAACGATTCGACCCCGGGACATCGAGACGGACAATACCGTGCTCTCCACGCGCATTGCCAACGCGCAGATTACGTACAGCAGCAAGGGCGTACTCGCAGCCGCCAACAAGATGGGCTGGGTAGCACGCTTCTTTAATTCGGTGCTCTCGCCGTACTGATACAGAGGATGACCATGCATCAAAGAACGAGGGAACAGAGATGGCTGCGGGGCCTGGCCCTGCTGGCCGTGTTTTTGCTGATCGGCACGCAGTCGGCGCTGGCGGAGCGCGTCAAGGACCTGGCGAGCGTCGCCGGGGTGCGCAACAACCAGCTGGTCGGCTACGGTCTCGTTGTCGGCCTCAGCGGCACGGGTGACCAGACCACGCAGACGCCGTTCACAGTGCAGAGCATCATCAACATGCTGACGCAGTTCGGTGTGACCATTCCACCCGGCGTCAGCCTGCAGCTGAAAAACGTCGCCGCCGTGACAATTCAGGCGGAGCTACCGCCGTTCGCCAAGCCCGGGCAGACGATCGACGTCACGGTTGCCTCGATCGGCAACGCCAAGAGTCTGCGTGGCGGCAGCCTGCTGATGGCCCCACTGCGCGGAGCGGACGGCAACGTGTATGCGATCGCACAGGGCAACCTGGTGGTCGGCGGTTTCGGAGCATCCGGTGACGACGGCTCCAGCGTGACGGTCAACATACCCAGTGCGGGCCGGATTCCCAGCGGCGCAACCGTGGAGCGGGCCGTCCCCAGCGACTTCCTGGCCAGTGAGGCCATCGTCCTCAACCTGCATACGCCCGACTTTACGACGTCCAATCGCCTGGCGGAGCAGATCAACACGATAATGGGCGAGGGCACGGCAACCTCTGTCGACGCCGTATCGGTAGCAGTCCGCGCGCCGGTCGATAACAGGCAGCGCAGCGCCTTCGTATCCGCGCTGGAGAACATCGACGTGGAGCCGGGTGCGGTTGCCGCCAAGGTGATCGTGAATTCACGTACCGGCACGGTCGTGATTGGCGACAACGTCAGGGTAACGCCGGCCGCCGTGTCTCACGGCTCACTCGTGGTGACGATCAGCGAACGGCCGTTCGCCAGCCAGCCAAACGCACCATTCAGCAATGCCGGAGAAACCGTGGTGCTGCCGGATTCGGACGTCGAGATTACCCAGGAGCAGGGCAGCATGTTCCTGTTCGAGTCGGGTACCAGCCTTGACGAGATCGTGCAGGCGGTCAATCGGGTCGGGGCCGCGCCCGGCGACCTGGTTGCGATCCTCGAAGCCCTGAAACAGGCCGGGGCCCTGCGAGCGGAACTCGTTGTCATCTAGGTTCTGACATGACTGCCGCCGTTACCGACTTCACCCAGTTCAGCACGCTGCGCGCGGGCGCAGAGCGCAATGATCCTGAGGTGTTGCGCGAGGTGGCGGGGCAATTCGAGGCGCTGTTCATCGAAACGGTGCTGAAAAACATGCGCGAGGCCTCGCTCGGCGATCCGCTGATCGGCAACAGCGACCAGCACGAGATGTACCGTGGCATGCTCGATCAACAGCTGGCCGTCGAAATGTCCAGCGGCCGGGGAATCGGCCTCGCGGACATGCTCGTGCGCCAGCTCGGCGGCGAGCAGCCGGCGCCATTATCGTCTGCTGACCTGCGATTGCCCGAGGTCCAGCCAGCGGCAGAGCCGTTGTGGAAGGACCCTGCCAGTTTCGCTCGTGACATCTGGCCGCATGCGGAGAAAGCCGCGCAACGACTGAACGTCTCTACGGAGGCGGTGGTTGCGCAGGCGGCGCTCGAGACGGGCTGGGGCGCCTTTGTACCGCGCCACGCCGACGGTAGCAGCAGCTTCAACCTGTTTGGCATCAAGGCGGCCAGGGGCTGGTCGGGGCAAAGTGTCGCGAAGCCGACCATCGAATTCGAGGACGGAGTGCCAACCCGGCAGGTCGCGGAATTCCGCGCCTACCGGGACGTTGCCGCGACGTTCGACGATTACTCGGAACTGCTCACCGCGAATCCTCGCTACGCTGCCGTCAGGGATCACGGTGACGATGTCGAAGGGTTCGCCCGCGCACTGCAGTCCAGCGGTTATGCCACGGACCCGCTGTACGCTGCGAAGCTGCGTGACGTTGCCCAGGGCGACACGATGCGCAAGGCGATCGCGGACTTAAAGTCTGAGGCGGTTCGGCCGATAAACGAGCGACAGCCGGCCGATGCGATCTGACAATGGAAGGCGTCTAGAGGGGATCCGTAATGCCTGACCTGTTGAAAACGAGTCTTAGCGGCATGCTGGCGTTTCAGCGTGCGCTCGACCTGACTGGCCACAATATCGCGAATGCCAACACGCCGGGCTACAGCCGGCAGGTCCCCGAATTCACGGCACGTATCGGTGGCGGCGCCGGCCAGACCTACATTGGCGGCGGCACCCAGATACGGTCGATCGAGCGCATGTACGATGCGCTGCTCGGCGAGCAGTTGCGCACGTCCAATACCGGGTTGAATCGTTTCAACATACTGAACGCGCTGGCCGGGCAGGTCGACAGCTTGCTCGCGGACCCGGATACGGGCCTCAATACCGGCATGCAGGGCTTTTTCAATGCCATGCAGGATGTCGGCAACGACCCCTCCAATTTGCCAACGCGGCAGGCGCTGATCGGCGAAGCGGATGGCCTCGTCAGTCGCTTCCAGTCACTCGACGCGCGCCTCGAGTCGCTCGAGTCAGAGGTCAACGACCGCGTGCGGCTGGCCGTGGACGATATCAACCGCGTCGCGACGGAAATCGCGGCGGTTAATGACAATATTGCGCTGGCCGGTGCCGGCGCCAAGCCCAATGACCTGCTCGACCGCCGCGACCAGCTGCTCCTGGAACTGTCCGGGCTGATCTCGGTAACCACGTCCGAACAGGATGACGGTTCGCTCAACGTGTTCGTTGGCAGCGGCCAGGCACTGGTGCTCGGCGCCCAGGCACAACCGCTGGACGTTCGTCCAAGCGAATTCGAGCCGACGCGACTCAGCGTCGTCTATCGCGGCGCGGGCGGCGACACGCCAATCGACACGTCGTTGTCGGGCGGTACGCTGGGCGGTTTGCTCGAGTTTCGCTCGCGCATGCTGGACACGAGCCGGCAGTCGCTGGGCCAGACGGCCGTGGCGTTCGTGCAGCAGTTCAATGCTCAGCATGCCGCGGGCATGGATCTGCGCGGCAATCTCGGCGGCGACTTTTACGGCATCGACCCGCCTGACGTCCTGTATTCATCCGGCAACGCGGGTGCGGCGACGGTCACGGCGGCGATCTCCGATCTCGGTGCCTTCACCGGGGCCGACTACGTACTCGAGTTCGACGGAGCTACCTACGGCCTGACGCGCGCCGATACCGGCGCCAGTATTCCGCTGACCGGCAGCGGTACCGCAGCAGACCCGTTTGTCGCCGACGGCGTCAGCATCGAGGTCAGCGGTGCGGCAGCCGCGGGCGACCGCATCATGATTCGCACGGGGCACGGCGCCGCCGGTTCGATCCAGACGCTGATCACGGATCCGCGCTCCATCGCGCTCGCTGCGCCGACGCGGGTGCAGGCTGCGCTCGGCAACATCGGTGACGCGGTCGTCAACGGCGTGTCGGTTACCGACGCGGCCGATCCGAACCTGCTCACGACGGCGGTGATCGAGTTCACGGGCCCGAATACCTACCAGGTCAACGGCGCCGGGGCTTTCCCGTACACCGACGGTCAGCCCATCGTTATCAACGGCACCTCGGTCACTCTAACGGGCAATCCGGGCACGGGCGACCAGTTCACGATCGAGCAGAACGCGGCGGCGTCCGGCGACAATGGCAACGCACTGGCGCTGGTGAATATCCAGGCTACCGGCGTGCTCGACGGCGGCGCCGTCAGTATCGGCGAGAGTTACGGTCAGCTCGTTGCCACTGTGGGTGGCAGTACGTACCAGATCCAGTCCAGTCTCGATGCGCAGACCGTCATTCACTCGAACGCACAGAACGAAGTGCTTTCCAAGTCGGCCGTCAACCTCGATGAAGAGGCCGCCAACCTTATCCGCTTCCAGCAGGCCTACCAGGCCGCGGCCCAGGTCGTCAACGTCACCAAGACGCTGTTCGATACCCTGCTGGCGGCGACGAGCCGATAGCCATGCGAGTCTCCAACCAGGGTAGTTTCCTCACCGGCCTGCAGGCCATGCAGCGCCTGCAGCAGGCGCTCGACGTGACCCAGCGGCAGATCTCCAGCGGCAGGCGCATCCTGAATCCATCGGACGATCCGATCGGTTCCGCGCGCGCGATCGAGCTGCGCGAATCGATATCCCGCATCGAACAGTTCGACCGCAATGCGGGCATTGCCAGAAACCGGCTCAGCCAGGAAGAAGCGGCGCTGGGGTCGGTAAACAACGTGCTGCAACGGATACGAGAGCTTACGCTGCAAGCGAATAACGCCACGCAGAGCAACGAAACACGCAAGCTGATCGCAGTCGAAGTTCGCGAGCATCTCGACCACTTGCAGCAGCTGGCCAACCAGAAAGACGGCAACGGCAACTACCTGTTCGCAGGTAACCAGGTCGATACCCGCCCCGTTACCCGCGCCGGCTCGGTGTTCACCTATAACGGCGACCAGAGCACGCGCCTCATACAAATCGGCGAAGGACGAGAACTGGCGGATGGCGACCCCGGGTCCGAAGTGTTCTTCCGCGTGCGGACCGGCACCGGCAGCATCAGCGTGTCGGCAGCGGGAGCGAATGCGGGCACCGGCATGTTCGGCACCTACAGCGTGACGGATCCGACGCAATACGACTCGGACACCTACCAGGTCCGGTTTATCGATCCTGGCAACTACGAAGTACTGGATTCCGGCGGCGGTGTCGTGGTGAGCGGCGCGTTTGCTCCTGGCGACAACATCAGTTTCCGCGGCGTCGAACTCACGATAGCCGGTGCGCCGGCCGCGAATGACGTATTCACGGTCGAGCCCAGCCAGACCCAGAACATGTTCGAAAGCATCGACGCCCTGGCCTCAGCCATGGAATCCGACGTCACTGACGATCAGTCGCGAGCAGCGGTCACCAACCTGCTCAACGAGGGGCTCTTGAACCTCGACCAGGCGCTCGGCAACGTTCTGGATGTCCGGACGCGGGTGGGTTCCCGCCTGGCGGCCATCGAAAACCAGGTCGACAGCAATGGCGCAATGATCCTGACGATGCAGTCCACGCTGGCCGAAATCCGCGACCTGGACTACGCCGAGGCGATCTCGCGGCTGTCGGCGGAGACCGCGTCGCTGGAAGCGGCCCAGAAGACCTTCACCTACACGCAGCAGCTCTCCTTGTTCAACTACCTGTAGTCGCTGCGCGACCTGCGTCACATTTTCGCCACGCGCGGCTAAAGATGTGCGGCCGCCTGTCGGTCGCGCAGGCCGCCGTTCCCGAATCACTCCTCAAGTTTGCCCGCGGCCGACCGATAACCACATCGTACGGTGGTCATGAAATTGATATCTGGCCAGTTGCAGACTTCCGGCGGCAATAGCGGACCGGGCGAAACTTGAAACTTACGGAGTAATTTGAAATGGCACAGACGATCAATACAAACGTTGCATCGCTTAACGCGCAACGAAACTTGAATCGTTCGCAGGGTTTGCTAAACCAGTCTCTCGAAAGGCTGTCAACGGGCCTGCGGATCAACAGTGCGAAGGACGACGCGGCAGGTCTCGCGATCTCCGAGCGCTTCACCACGCAGATTCGCGGCCTCAACCAGGCCGTTCGCAACGCTTCGGATGGCATCTCGCTGTCGCAGACGGCCGAGAGCGCCCTGGGTGAGTTGACGAACAACCTGCAGCGAATCCGCGAACTCGCCGTTCAGTCGGTCAACGCGACGAACTCGGCATCCGACCGCGCGGCACTCGACGCTGAAGTCACCGAGCGCCTCGCAGAGGTCGACCGTATCGCCAAGCAGACCAGCTTCAACGGCGTACGGGTCCTCGACGGTTCGTTCGGCACCGCAGTATTCCAGGTCGGCGCCAACGTTGGCGAGACGATTTCAGTCTCTCTGACCACGGACGTCACCGCGGCCGCTATCGGTACCGTGAACACGGGCGCAGGTGCTGCATTCGACATGACGGACACTGATCCGGCCAACTTCGCGCAGCTCCAGTTCGGTGACGGCACGACTGTCGACGCCTACGGCACCGCTACGGTTGCCGCCGGCGCCACGATCCAGGAAGCCGCTGACGCGATCAACAGCGCCAATGTCGAGGGTGTTTCTGCCTTCGTCAACGCTGGTGGCACGCTGCAGATCCTGAACGACAACGCGACGAACGTTACTGTCACGGAAACGGTTGCCGGTGGCACCAACGCGACCGGTCTGTCGGCAGTCGCTACCGCGGATGAGACAGCGGGCGCGACGACGACACTGGCAGGCGTCGGTGTTGACACGGTTGCCAACGCCAACTTCGCCATCGCACGCATCGACTCCGCACTGTCGGATGTCAACGGCCTGCGCGGCAACCTCGGCGCAATCCAGAACCGCTTCGAGTCGACGATTGTCAACCTGCAGACGGTTAGTGAGAACCTCTCGGCTTCTCGCGGCCGGATCCAGGACGCCGACTTTGCCGCTGAAACTGCCGCCCTCACGAAGGCGCAGATTCTGCAGCAGGCAGGCGTGGCAGTTCTCTCCCAGGCCAATGCACAGCCCCAGCTGGCGCTGAGTCTGCTGCAGTAACAGGGAGTAGAGACCGCGTAAGACGCTAAGAGCAGGCGGCTGAAAGGCCGCCTGCTCCTGGCTCATCGGGAGAGAGTGTATGGGCGACCAGGACATCAAGATTGCGAGTTCCGCGAGCGGCGTTGTTGCAGCGCTGCGTCCCCGGACCGCCGGCGATGACTCGGCCGGCAATGGTCGGCCCGCCCCCGGCAACACCGTGCCGCCAATCGAACAGGAAGGCCCGGATGCCAGGCAACTCGCGCGTGGTTTAAACCTGGCAAGTCAGAGTATCGGGCGCGATCTGCGCTTTGAGGTGGACATGGAAAGTGGCAAGTCGGTCATTCAGGTTCTGGATCGTGAAACCGGCGAGGTTATTCGCCAGATCCCGCCTGACAAGGCCGATGTCGTACTGACCAAGGAAGGCTGGATCGAGCTGCGGCTCTACGACGCGCTCGTCTGAGAGGCGCCTGGCGGCGTCAATCGGCGATGTGGCACGGATCTTGCTGACTAATCGGGTATGGCTAGCATAATTTCCAGCGGAATAGGCTCCGGTCTCGACATTGCGGGTATCGTCCAGCAACTGGTTGCGGCGGAGGGCCAGCCGGTGGAATCGAGAATCAGCCAACAGGAAGCAAGGGCGACGGCGAAGCTTTCGGCATTTGGCAGCATCAAGTCGTCGCTCGCCGATTTTCGCGACAAGCTCGAAGTCATGAAAGACCTCGACGAGTTTCTGAGTCGTCGGGCAACGTCCAGTAACAGCGAGTTCTTCGACGTGACGGCGGGCAGCGATGCGCTGCCGGCGAGTTACTCACTGGACATCGTCCAATTGGCGCAGGCCCAGAAGCTCACGTCTTCGGCATTCACTGATTCGGAGACCGTGGTCGGCACCGGGACACTGACCCTCACTATCGGCACCACGTCCGCCGACATCGAAATTACCGCCGAAAACAACACGCTCGCGGGCATCCAGGAAGCGATTAACGCGGCGCCGGACAACCCTGGCGTGGCGGCGACGATCGTCAACGCCGACAGCGGCAGTTACCTGATTCTGACGGCGGAATCGACCGGGGCGGCGAACGGTATCACCGTGACCCAGGCGGGCGGCGACGGTGGTCTCAGCGCACTCGAGTATGATCCGGGTATGGGCCTGACGGCGCTCACCGAATCGATTGCCGCCCAGGATGCACTGATCCGGATCGACGGTTTCGAGGTGGGCAGCGACACGAACAGCTTTTCCGGAGCGATACCGGGAGTGGCGATCGATATCTACCAGCAAACCTCCGGTTCGTCCGAGACCATCCGGGTCGAGAATGACGTGGAAGCCGTCCGCGACCTGCTGGACGATTTCGTCGAGTCTTACAACCAGCTGATCGACACGTTCGATAGCATCACGAACTACGACGCGGAGACCGAAGTCGCCGCGGCGCTGGTGGGTGACGCTACGATTCGCAGTATCCGCGACCAGGTTCGCCGGGAAATGAGCAATGCCGTCGACAACCCGAACCTGCCGTTCTCGATGCTGCGCGATATCGGTATCGAGGTGCAGCTCGATGGCAGCATGAAGGTCAACGACGACGAAGTGTCAGACGTGCTCGCCAGCGAATTTACGAAGGTAGGGCAGTTGTTTGCTGACACGAGCAGTGGTTTCGCGACGCGACTGTACGACCTGACGGACAGCTTCCTGGACTCCGATGGGATTATCGAGGCCCGAACCAAAGGCCTGACAGACACGATTGACGGCCTTGCCGATGACCGCACGGCGTTGTCGGAGCGGCTTGCTTCACTGGAAACCCGACTGCTGCGGCAGTTCAATGCGCTGGATTCGCTGCTTGCCGAATTGTCTTCGACAAGTTCGTTCCTGGCGCAGCAACTCAATAACCTGCCCGGTTATTCAAACCCGGGTCAATCTGGATAGCGCTATGAACCTGACGACTACCCCAAGCGAAGCGGCTGTTCGCAAATACCAGCAGCTGGATACCCAGAGCCGGATTGCGACCGCCACGCCGCACCAGATCATCCAGCTGATGATGGAACAGGCGGTGGCGAGAATCAGCATCGCCCGGCGCCACATGCAGAATGCAGAAGTGTACGAAAAGGGCGTACAGATCGGTAAGGCGATCAGCATCATCAACGGACTGCAGGCCAGCCTCAACCACAAGGCGGACGAAAACATGTCCGCGAATTTCGACGCATTGTATGCCTACATGATGCGCCGCTTGCTGGAGGCCAATCTGCGGGACGATGTCCAGATGCTCGACGAAGTGACGGGCCTTTTGAAGGAACTCAAGGAAGCGTGGGACGCGATTGCGGACAAGGCACAGGCCACGCTTGCAGCAGCAGCACAGGACGATTGAAGGGTAGAGCACCGATGGCCATGAGCAGGGAAGAACTGGCAACGAGTCCCGAGGCTGAGGCCCTGGACGCGATCTCGCGGCTGGAACGCCTGGTTGCCGACGGCGACTGGGAACACACGGAAGAACTTGCCGCTCGCATTCGCCGCATGGTGGACCGTGTCCCCGTCGAACACCGGCGCGGCATACTGCTGGCCGCCAAGCGCGGCGTCGAACGGGCTCATAACGAGGCGCAGGCGGCGCGCGATGACGTCGCCGACAGGCTGGAAGTGCTGCGCCGAGGCAGAGACGCCGCAAGAGCATATGCGGCAGACGGTTAGGCCGTTTTCCATTATTTGTGATAATCGTCACAAATCTGGCGTCAGAGTCCCGTTATGATTTGACGTAACTCAGCGTTAACTTTCGGGGGCAGCAATGATCGCAAGCTCGCAAAAAGTCCTGATTCTCGATGCCGACGAGAGCAGGGCAAGAGATCTGTGCGAATGCCTGCGATTCCTTGACTACGAGCCGCTGACGCCCGGTGATGACGGGTATTCCGGGCATGACTTCGAGCGCGACGGCATCGCCGTCGTTGTCGGCGATACCGCCGGCGACGCGTCAATTGAAAGCACCTTCTCGGACCTGATTGCGCAGCGCCCGGACCTGCCATGCCTGAGCGTGGGAGAAAACAGCCTCGCTGGCAACGCGCTAGCGGAGGCGCCGAGCTGGCAGCTCGAAACGCCTCTGCGCAGGTCCCAGCTATCCCATTTGCTCAGCCGGGCCAGCCGCTACAACGGTTGCGAGCGGCGACACAGGCTAACGGGCCAGTCGCCGTCGATCCGGACAGTGCGCCGGCTCATCGAGCAGGTCGCCGACTTCGACACCAACGTCCTGATTACCGGGCCTTCCGGTACCGGCAAGGAACTCGTCGCACGCACGATTCACGACCTCTCGGACCGCTCGGACAAGCCGTTCGTCCCGATCAACTGCGGTGCGGTGCCGGGCGAACTCATGGAAAGCGAGTTGTTCGGCCACAAGAAAGGGGCATTCACCGGGGCGATCAGCGACCGCGTCGGCAGGTTCGAGCTGGCCGAGGGAGGCACGCTGTTCCTCGACGAGATTGGCGACATGCCCCTCGACATGCAGGTCAAGTTGCTGCGCGTGCTGCAGGAACGGGTGTTCGAAAAGGTCGGCAGTAACAAGCTGCAGCGCTGCGACGTGCGCATCATAGCGGCAACGCACTGCGATCTGCCGGCTGCCGTGAAGGACGGCAAGTTCCGGGAGGACCTCTTCTACCGCCTCAACGTCTTCCCCATCGCAATGCCGCCGCTCTACAAGCGTGCGTCGGACCTGCCAATGCTGCTCGACGAGCTGCTGGTGCAGCACATTGGCGACGAAGCGCGCAATCTCAGGGTCAGCGCTTCCGCCCTGCAGATCCTGGCAAACTACAACTGGCCCGGGAACATTCGCGAGTTGAGCAACCTGGTGGAACGCCTGGCCATCCTCAAGCCCGAGGGCGTCATCGAACCGGACGACCTGCCGGCCAAGTACTGCGTTGCGGCGCCCGCGGCGCACGAATCCAACGCTGTGTCCAGGGCGCTGCAGATGAGCAGCCAGAACCTCAAAGAGCACGTGCAGGCCATTGAGCAAGACCTGATCGGACAGGCGCTCTCGGCGTCGGACGGTGTCGTCGCCAACGCGGCGAGAATGCTCAACATGCAGCGTACGACCCTGGCCGAGAAAATCCGCAAGTACGATATCCAGTAGGCGCGTTCGCGTCGTTCTTGGCGCCACCGTCAGAAATCTGACGCGCCATTATCCCAGGAAAATTCATAACTCACTGTTTTTAATGCCAAATTCGTTTTGGCATGCAATTTGCTTGTATCTAGGTACGAAACTGGTTTGACGCAGGAGGTCAAATTTTGGCGGCCACGGCAATGCAAGCAGAAGAACTGCGCAACGCCTTTGAAGTATTCAACCGGCAGAGCACGCTGTTGGAAGCGTCCTATCGGCAGTTGCAGGACAAGGTCGAGCTGCTGACCCGTCAGCTGCACGACGCGCGGTCGCAGCGCCTGCAGGAACTCGAAGACAAGGAACACCTGAGCCGCCACCTGGCCAATCTCCTCGAATCGATGCCGGGCGCAATCCTCGTGATTGACGGCGCCGGCGTGATTCGGGAATGCAACAGCGAAGCGCGATTACTGTTGAACCAGCCGTTACTGGGCTGCGCCTGGTCGGCGATCGTGCGCCGCGAAGCCGGGGACGACAGCGGCCAGGACGGCAATCTGCGGCTGCGCGACGGGCGCTGGGTCAGTTTGTCCCGGCGGCCACTGACCGAGGAGCAGGGCGAGATCCTGCTGCTGGCCGATGTGACGGAAAGTCGCGAAATTCTGCAAATGCACCAGCGGCAGGAACGATTGACGGCCATCGGCGAGATGACGGCGACGTTCGCACACCAGGTACGGACTCCCCTGGCCTCGGCACTGCTTTACGCGGCCAAGCTGGAGAACGGCAGTGATGAGCAGCGGCGCGTTGCGCAAAAAGTCACAGCGCGACTGCAGGACGTGGGCCGCATGGTGAATGACATGCTCGGGTTTGCCGCCGGATCCAGGAACTCGGAAGAGTCCGCCGACGTGCGCATGCTCCTCGACGGCGTCAGGCAGACGATCGAGCCGCACCTGGGCGCAGAGGTCACGCTCAACGTCGACAACGAGACGCCGTCCGTTCGCGTTGCCGGAAACCCCGACGCGCTGAAAGGCGCCGTGCTCAACCTGGTGACCAATGCCTGCCAGGCCTGTGACGATGCGGGCCAGGTCTGGCTCGCCGCACGCCGGAGCGGCGGCGACGTCATCATCGAAGTCAGCGATGACGGCCACGGAATCGATGCCGATGCGCTGCCGCGGCTGTTCGAGCCTTTCTTCACGACACGGCCGCAGGGGACGGGTCTGGGCCTCGCCGTGGTAAAGGCCGTGGCGACCGCCCAGGGTGGCGAAGTCAGTGTCGATTCGTCGTCGCACGGATCCGTGTTCACACTGCGTCTGCCCATCGCGGAGACGACCGCGGGAGGGTCCGGCAATGTCTAACCCCGCCGTACTCATCGTCGAAGACGACGCCAACCTGCGCGAGGCCCTGCTGGAAACACTGCAGTGTGACGAGCAGCCGGTGCTCACAGCCGACAATGGCGTGACGGCCCTGGATATCCTGAACCGTGAAGCCGTTGGTCTCGTCATCAGCGACCTGCAGATGCAGCCAATGGACGGTGCAACGCTGTTGCGCCGGATTCGCGACCAGTATCCCCTGATCCCCGCCGTGCTGATGACGGCATACGGCACCATCGAAAACGCCGTGGCCAGCATGCGCAACGGCGCTGCGGACTACCTGGAGAAGCCCTTCGAGGCGGATGAACTGCGCAGGCTGGTCGACAAGTACATGACGGCCGCCGAGAGCAACGACGCACCGATAGCCGCCGACCCGGCCTCGGTCGAATTGCTCACGGTCGCGAAGCGGGTGGCTGCCACCGAGGCAACCGTCACCATCAGCGGCGAGAGTGGTAGCGGCAAGGAAGTGATTGCGCGTTTCCTCCACGAGCAGTCACCTCGCCGGGACCGTCCGTTCGTCGCCATCAACTGCGCGGCAATTCCGGAGAACATGCTCGAGGCCGTGCTGTTCGGTTACGAAAAGGGAGCATTCACCGGCGCCACGGCCGCGCATGCCGGCAAGTTCGAGCAAGCCGACCACGGCACGCTGCTGCTCGACGAGATCTCGGAAATGGACCTCGGCCTGCAGGCCAAGCTATTGCGCGTCTTGCAGGAGCGCGAGGTCGAGCGCATCGGCGGACGCAAGACGCTGCCACTCGATGTCCGCGTGCTGGCTACGACCAACCGCAACCTGCGCGACCACGTTGCCGACGGGCTGTTCCGGGAGGACCTGTACTATCGCCTGAACGTATTTCCATTGCATATTCCGCCGCTGCGCGACAGGCCGCTGGACATCCTCCCGCTGGCCGACATGCTGCTGCAGCGGCATCGGCCCACGGGCGCAGGGCGTCTGGTGCTGGCCGACGATGCGCGTGACCGGCTGCTGGCTCACGATTGGCCGGGCAACGTCCGCGAACTGGAAAACCTGCTGCAACGCACGGCGATCCTGGCGCGCGACGCAACCATTGGGGCGGCGGACCTCGCCTTCGAGACAGAGGCTAAGCCACAGCCGACCGCCGATGACAGCGGCGAACTGCGCTGCGGCCTGCGCGATCGCGAATTTCAATTGATCGTTGATGCATTGCAGGCGAATGGCGGCAAGCGCGGCGCCGCCGCGGAGTCGCTGGGAATCAGCCCGAGGACGCTCAGATACAAACTGGCGCGCATGCGCGAAGCCGGTTTCGAAATACCAGGAGAGAAGAATGAATGAGATCAGCCCGGAACAACTGCTGAGCCAGATTCGGTCGCTCAATCAGCAGCTCCAGTCCCCGCCGGCAAACGAGGCCGCCCCGGGCGCGTCATTCGGTGACATGTTCAAGGCGTCGCTGGACTCGGTTAACGAGGCCCAGCAGCACTCCAGCGATCTGAAAGTGGGATTCGAGACCGGAAACACCAACGCAACCCTGGCCGAGGTAATGATCGCGTCGCAGAAAGCCAACCTGTCATTCAGGGCGGTCACCGAGGTACGCAACAAGCTGGTAACGGCTTACCAGGACATCATGAACATGCCGGTTTGAGGCATTGGTTTAGCAGCTAACAGGACTGACTAACAGACCATGGAAAACAACAACGTCATTGACGGCACCGTCATACCCAGGAGCCAGATGAATCTCGCCGGCGTACTGCAGATTCCGGCTGTGCGGCAGGTCACTTTGCTGGCCGGCGTCGCGATGGCCATTGCGATCGGCTTCGCCATCGTGCTCTGGTCGCGGGAGCCCGGGTATGCGCCGGTGGACCCCAGTCTCAGTGGACTGGAAGCCGCCGAGGTCGCCGACGCGCTGCGCAGCAGCGCCATTCGCTTCAAGATCGACCCCAGCTCCGGCAGCGTGCTGGTGCCCGAGGCGCGGGTTCATGAAGCGCGCATGCACCTCGCCTCCCAGGGATTGCCACAGAACGTTACGGCCGGCATGAGCATGCTCGACGAGAAGTCGAACTTCGGTGTCAGCCAGTTCATGGAGACTGCGCGCTATCAACATGCGCTCGAGGCCGAGCTGGCACGCACGATCAGCAGCCTCGGCCCGGTACGCGAAGCCCGCGTGCACCTGGCCCTGCCCAAGCAGACTTCGTTTATTCGCGACCAGGACAGCGCCAGCGCGTCAGTCCTGCTGCAGCTCTACTCGGGCCAGACGCTGGAACCCGGCCAGGCGACCGCTGTCGTCAACCTGGTCGCCTCGAGCATCCCGAACCTGGCGGCGCAGGATGTCACGGTCGTCGACCAGTTCGGCCGCATGCTCAGTTCGGCCAATGAGGAAGCGGCCGAGGTTCAGGCCGCAACGCAGTTCCGCTACTCGCGCCGGCTGGAGGAGATCTACCGGACGCGAATCGAGGAACTGCTCGTGCCGCTCGTCGGCCCCGGGCGGGTCCGCGCCCAGGTTGACGCCGACGTCGATTTCACGGTGCAGGAGGAGACGCGGGAATCCTTCGATCCGGCTAATTCGGTGGTGCGCAGCGAGCAGACCCAGGAAAACAGCAGCAGCAATTCGGCCATGGCCGCGGGCATCCCGGGGGCGCTGAGCAACCAGCCGCCGGAGGCCGGCGCGCAAACGCAAGCCAACGGCGAGGCCGCCGAAGCTACCGACGGCGTACCGCTGAATACGTCGCGGTCCAGCCTGCGGAACTACGAGGTCGACCGGACGATCAGCCGGGTGCGTCCGCAAACCGGAACGATCAAGCGGCTTTCCGTGGCCGTACTCCTCGACGACAGTCCGGTCGAGGAAGGACAGCCCGGCACGCTGAGCGATGAGGACATCGCCCGCTTCACGGCCCTGGTCAAGGAGGCGGTGGGCTTCGATGAGGCACGTGGAGACACGGTCGCCGTAATCAGCGCCGCTTTCCGCAAGACGGACCCGATTGCCGAGGTCGAGGCGCAGCCGATCTGGCAGCAGCCGATGATTCGCGATGTTCTGAAACAGGTGCTGGGTGCCGCCGTGGCGCTGGCACTGTTATTCGGCGTCGTCCGGCCAATGCTGAGGGGCGTACTCGCCAGCCACAGCCATGGCGGCGGCGTGCCGGTAGAGCACGGCGGCGCGGCGGCGCCGCTGGTAGCGGCCGGCGCAGCCGGCGGCAATCAGCTGGCAGGCGGAGTCGGCGCGATTCCGGCGCCAAAGTACGAGGACAAGGTGGTCGCGGCAAAGAACATTACCGGACACGACCCCGCGAGGGTCGCCCAGGTCGTCAAGCAATGGGTGAACAGCGATGAGTGAGTCCGATTCCATGTCCGGCACCCAGCGAGCAGCCCTGTTGCTAATGACGCTCGGCGAGCAGGAAGCAGCCGAGGTACTCAAGTACATGGGCGCCAAGGAAGTGCAGGAACTCGGCACGGCCATGGCGTCCCTGCAGAACGTATCCCGCGATGAGGCGGGCACCGTTCTTGATGTCTTCATTACCGATGTCGAAGGACAAACGGCGTTTGGCGTCAACAACGAGGACTACGTGCGATCGTTGCTGGGTAACGCCTTTGGACAGAGCAAGGCCGAGGCCTTCCTGGACCGGATCCTGGTCGGCGATGGGGCCCAGGGCCTGGACGCGTTGAAGTGGATGAGCTCGCGCGAGGTTGCCAACATCGTCGAGGACGAACACCCGCAGATCATCGCCATCGTGCTGGCGTACCTGGACAGCGCCCAGGCCGGCGAAGTCATCGAGCTGCTGCCCGAGGAAATCCGCCATGAAATCATCATGCGCGTGGCCCGCCTGAACGATGTGCAGCAGAGCGCGCTTGCCGAAATCGAGAGCCTCATCGCGAGCAAATCAGAGAAGTCGAGCCGCGGCTCGTCACGCAAGGTAGGCGGCGAAAAAGTCGCTGCCGAAATCATCAATGCGCTCAAACCCGAGCGCGGCGAAGAGCTGCTCGAGAAGATCAAGGAGAAGAACGAGGAACTCTCGTTACGCATCGAAGAGATGATGTTCGTCTTCGAAACGCTCCTGAAAGTGGACGATCGCGGCATCCAGGCGTTGCTGCGCGAAATCTCCAACGATCTCCTGGTCGTCGCGCTGAAAGGCTGCGATCCGGAAATCAGCGACAAGATCCTGGGCAACATGTCGAAGCGGGCCGCCACGCTGCTGCGCGAAGACATGGAGGCCAAGGGACCCACAAAACTGAGTGAGGTCGAGACGGCGCAGAAAGAAATTCTCGATATAGCGAGGCGACTCGCCGACAGTGGCGACATCGACCTCGGGCAGGGTGGCGAGGAATATGTCTGAGAAGACGGCTGAACCGGCACGCTGGGACGTGCCCGTCATTGACACCGAGAGCGGCGACGGCTACCTGACCGCCGGCCGGCTCGAAGAACTGCAGCGGCAGGCGTACGACGAGGCGTTCCAGAAAGGTCATGCCGAGGGTCTCGCCGCCGGCGAATCCGAGGTCAAGGCGCGCGCCGAGCGTTACAACGCACTGCTCAAGGGGCTGGCGCATCCTTTCGACGAGCTCGACGAACAGATCGAGAAGCAGCTGGTCGAGTTGGCCATGGCTGTCGCCAGGCAGCTCTTTCGCCGCGAGATCCGGATCGACCCGAGCCATATCATCGGCGTGGTTCGCGAAGCCATTCAGCTGTTACCTGCCGCGAGTCGCAACGTGCGGCTGCATCTGCATCCCGACGATGCGGCGCTGGTCCGCGAATCGCTCGTGTCCGCCGACGAAGATCCGGCCTGGAGCATTGCCGAAGATCCCCTGATTTCCCGCGGCGGCTGCACCGTTACGACGGACAACTCGCGGATCGATGCGACCAACGAGGCTCGCCTGCAGGCCGCGATCGCGGCCATCTCCGGCAACGAGCGCAAATGATGCCGGAAGTTCCTACGCTATTCGTCGGACCGGATCCTGACCGTAATCTCGAAAGAGCGCTGCGCATCGGCGCCTACGTTGATCGCGCCAGTGACTATCAGCCCGGGCTGGTCGTCGAGGGAATCCTGAAGCGCACGGTGGGACTGGCGATGGAAGCCGAAGGGTGCCAGGCGGCACTCGGCGGCCGCTGCGACGTGATCGCGTCGGACGGCGCCAGGATCGAGACGGAAGTCGTCGGTTTCGCCGGCGAGCGGCTCTACCTGATGCCGATTGGCGACATGCGCGGCGTCGTCCCCAACGCCCGGGTTGTTCCCGTGGCCGCTTCGCCCGAAGTGGTCGTTGGCCGGGAATTGCTCGGGCGGGTGCTCGACGGACGCGGCAAGCCGCTTGACGGGGGCAAGCCGATCACGGGTGGCGAGCGGGTCTCGCTGTTCGGCCAGCCTATCAACCCGTTGCGGCGGCAGCCGATCGCCGCGCAGCTCGACGTCGGCGTGCGGTCGATCAACTCGCTGCTGTCCGTCGGCCGCGGCCAGCGCATGGGTCTCTTTGCGGGCAGCGGCGTCGGCAAGAGCATGCTGCTCGGCATGATGACGCGCAATACCGACGCCGACGTGGTAGTCGTGGGTTTGGTGGGTGAACGCGGCCGCGAAGTCCGTGAATTCATCGACCAGTCGCTGGGTAGCGAGGGCATGCAAAACTCGGTCGTTGTGGCGACTCCGGCCGACGAGACGCCGCTGATGCGCATGCACGGCGCGTGGCTGACCGCGGCGATCGCAGAATACTTCCGCGACCAGGGTCTGAACGTCCTGCTGCTGATGGACTCCCTGACCCGCTTTGCGCAGGCGCAGCGCGAGATCGCACTGGCGATCGGCGAGCCGCCGGCGACCAAAGGCTACCCGCCTTCGGTCTTCGCCAAGTTGCCGCAGCTTGTCGAGCGTGCCGGCAACGGCGCAGAGGGTCGCGGGTCCATTACGGCGATTTACACCGTGCTCGCGGAGGGCGACGACCAGAACGACCCGATCGTCGATGCTTCGCGCGCCATCCTGGATGGCCACATCGTCCTGTCACGAGGGCTCGCGGATGCCGGAATTTACCCTGCGATCGACATCGAATCCTCGGTCAGCCGTGCGATGACACAGTTCACGAGCGACACCCAGCAGCAACTGATTGCGCGTTTCCGCCAGGTCTACTCGGTCTACCAGGAGAATCGCGACCTGATCGCGGTCGGTGCGTACCAGCCCGGTTCCAATCCACAACTCGACGAAGCCATCGCTTTGTGGCCGTCCGTGCTCGAGTTCCTCCGGCAGTCGCACGCAGACAGCGTGGATTCGTCGGCGAGCCTGCAGGAATTGCGGGCGCTCTTCGATGCCGATGTGCTCGCGGCGACACAGGAGGTGAGTGCGAATGACGGCTGACGGCAAGAAGCGCAGCGCGAAGCTTGCCAAGCTGGTTTCGATCGCCGAGTCGGAAGAGCGTCGTTGCGGTGCGCTGACCGGACGCTTCCGGCGCATCCTCGAGGAACAGGAGACGCGCCTCGGCGAACTCAACGCCCATCGGCGAAATTATGCCGAGCTGTCGCAGTCGGTACAGGACATCGACGCGGCGCGCTGGAAAGACTACCAGGGGTTCATGAACCGGCTCGATGAGGCGTTGAGAGCCCAGCAACAGGTGGTGGCCAATTCGGAGATGAATCTCGAAAAGCACCGCCAGGTGTGGCTGCAGAAGCGCAAGCGACTGAAATCCCTGCAACGCGTGCTAGACAGCTGCCGCACTGACGAAATCCGCAGCGCGGACAAAAAGGAGCAGCGCCGGCTCGACGACCTGCCTGCAGGGCGCAACCCGTTTCAAGGCAACGACAACGGCTGATCGCAGCAACGACGCGACTTGGCACGCGTCTTGCTTATTTACTAGCAGGAGTTCTTTTTGTTTTTGTCAGAGGAGCCGGCATGTTGCCACTAGCGCTGAGTATATTGCCCGATCAGATCACGTTTGAGTCGCAGCTGGACAGCGCGGAAACGCTTGCGTTGGAAGCAGGAGCGGAGGCGGTCACGGACTTCGCCACGTTGCTGTACGCCGGCACAACGCCTGCGGCGCCAGGGCTGATGCAGAGGGGCAGCGAATTGCCGCTCGACGGCGCGGAATTGCCGGATTCGGGTATCGGGAACCTGCCTGATTCGGCCGATGTCGCGGCCGGACTCATTGTGCCGCCCCAGGGCGAGCACATCGCCCGGGACGCCAGGCCATGGCCGGCCGCGGTTCCCGTGGCAGCGGATGCCGGTAGCCGGAATCCGGTCCCTGTGACAGGTTCACTGCCCGGCGCGCCTCTGGAGGCGGCAGTGCTACCCGCCAGGAATGCCCCCTCAACTCAGGCATCGGTGACCTTGACCGACATGGGCAACGAACCGGGTGCGAGCCAGTCCGGGAGTGATCGCAGGATGCTGACGGGACCGCTTGCCGATCCCCAGCTCAATGTCCGTTACCCCGCCCCGGATGTCGCGACACAGGCACTGAAGACGACGCCGGTCACGGTGGCCGCGCCTGACATGCTGGATGCAGAGACGCGTCCTGTCAGCCGTCGATCGCAGGCGCCGTTACCCACCGCCGCGAGCCAGCCCGATCGGACCGGGCTGGCGCCCATTGACCGGGCGCCGGGCCTCGCAACCACGATGCCGGCCGCGGAGCCGGTCTCCGCCCTGCAGGTTCAGCCGGATACGGCGGAACTGTGGGCTCCCCAGCCAGAACAGTTAAGGCCATTGCAGATGCGGGCGGCGCCCGGCCAGGGGGCTGCGCCGATGCCAGGAAACTCACTGGCGTCCACGACGATCGCCACGCCCGTCCAGGAGCCAGCCTGGGCTGGCCAACTCGGCGAGCGTGTCGTACTCATGACCAACAACGCCATGCAGAGTGCGGAGATCAAGCTGTCGCCAGCCGAGCTCGGCCCGCTGCGGATCCAGGTCCAGGTGGATGACGGCGCCGCCAACGTGACGTTCCATGCCCAGCACCCGATAACACGAGACGCCATCGAGCAGGCATTGCCACGGTTGCGCGAAATGCTGCACGAGAGTGGCCTGAACCTGAACCAGGCGAATGTCGCCGACTCCGGCGAGCGCGGCCCCCGCGACGGTGAACGTGAGGCGACGGACCCGGGCGGAACCAACCCCGACCTCACAGCCGACAGCCACGACGAGCTCGCGGCAGATACGGGAACGATGATCGAAATGCGCCGGACGCGGCCGGACAGCCTGCTCGACACCTTTGTCTGACCGCCGTTGTCAAAAAGTTGACGCCACGGCGGGTGCGCCGCTTCTGTGGCGTGCAGCGCCATAAAACCGACGCTCCATGGAATACCAACAGTCCAGCTATAATCCTCATAAGTAACTGTTTTGTAAAATAAAAGAGGTAAATACAGGTACTTGGCACGCCGCTTGCATAACCCATGGTAAGACACATTGGAGCAAGCAATGGCTGAAGAGGAAGTCCAGAACGAAGGTACCGAGGA
>JASJBB010000049.1 GCA_030066735.1 Woeseiaceae bacterium
TTCGAGGGTCGCCTCGCTCCGGGTCCGGACTACCGGCTGTATCTTTCGCCCACGTTCGTCGAGACGGAAGCCGACTTCGAGGCCCTGAAGTCCAGCATGGTCGACATCGGCCCGGTGCGGACCTTCGATAACTTCATGGTCGCCGTGCCGACAGGCATCGACCCCGCCGACTATCGTGCGGTGATCGTCTGGTGCGAATCGTTCGGGCAGTTCATCACCGCCGCCGAATACCGGTAGACCTAGTGAGTCGGGCCCTCGAGCAGCGCCTGACGCGTGAGGTCGATGATGAGATCGACCTCTTTCTGGCCGATGTCGAATACCGGCGTATACCGCAGCGAATGCTCGCCACCGTGGATGACGGCGAGACCAATGCGCCGCAGGTAATCCTCGGTGCTGTCGGTGCCATAGATCTTGTAACGCTGGTCGAGTTCGCAGCTCAACAACAAACCGGTTCCCTGGGCGCTGACGATGGCGCCGTCGGTCTCATCGCCCAGCGCAGCCAGCCTGTCTACTAACTGCCCGCCGCGTTCACCGATGTTGCCGCGCAGGTCGTCGTTCAGTGATTCGAGGACGGCGACCGCCACGTCCATCGCCCGCGGATTCGACGTCATCGTGTTGCCGTACAGACCGCGCCGGTAGGCACTCGCGCAGGCGTCTGACAGTGCCAGTACGGACAGCGGATACTGCCCGGCATTCAGGGCTTTGGAATAGCTTTCCATGTCCGGCGCGTCGAGATTCTCGAAGCCCGGGTAGTCGACGACCGACAGCACCCCGTGGGCGCGCAGGCCCGCCTGGATGGAGTCGACGACAAACATCGTCTGGTGCTCACGCGTGAGCTCGCGGGCCCGCCGGTAGAACGCCGGCTCGATGGCAAGGCCGGGATTGCCCTCGCCCATGACCGGCTCCATGAAGAATGCCTCGATAAACTCGCCTGCCGCCTCGGCATTGGCGAACGCGGTTTCAAGAGCATCGATGTCGTTCGGCTCGACAGTCAGCAGGTAACCGCGTGGACGGAAGGACGCGAGATGCTCCCGGTACTTCGCGCGCGTCGAATCCGAGAAACGCGCCGGCCGCTCGGTACGCCCGTGAAAACTGCCGGCCAGCGTCAGTCCGCGGACTTTGCAGCCTTCATAGCGGCCGCCCGGATCGGTCAGTATGCGCGTGTTGATGTCCGTGATTCGGGAAGCGACCGTCATCGCCTCCGAGCCGCTGTTCATGCAGATGAAGGAGTCGTAGGGAAAACCACCCGGCCTGCGATGACCGATCTCTTTCTTCAGGTGCTCGGTCATGTCGAATTGACTGACGCTGGGTGTCATGACGTTAGCCATGACGTGCGGCTGATTCATCGCCTCGAGCACGACCGGCGGTGCATGACCCATGCCCAACATGCCGTAGCCGCCGCAGTCGTAGACCACGGCGCCCTTCAGCGTAACGATCCAGGGACCGGCGGCCGCGACGGCGACAAACGGGTTTACGCCTTCCGGCCGATAGAAATTCGTCAGCCCATCCTGCGACCTGAGGATCTGCTCACGCTCGTCGAGCGCCACAAATTCCGCATGCGATTCCCTTAGCGCCAGGAACGCGTCGTAACCGCGGTCGATGGCGATGGCGAGATCCCGGCGTTCATTGAGAAAGTCGAGAATAGTCTCGTCGGTGAGCCCGCGCGTTTCCGCGGGGCCGCCATGGTCGCGCATCTCCTGCAGGCGACCCAGGGCGGACTGGTGTTCTGTCAAATTAACGACTCGTGACACGGTGCATTCATCCAGCGGCTGCGGCTACGGGCTCTTCGCCCTCGATTTTCTTCTTGTCGACACGGGCGTAATCATACAGACCGGCCTCGTCGAAGATCACGCGATCTTCGTAGTCGTCGAACCAGATGGCGTCGGGATTGCGCCCGACGATACAGACCTTGCCGCGATCGGGCGCTTCGAGGGCGCTGCGCAGAATCTTGAAGATCAATACGCCGTTCTCCGCGCCCGGGACGCCGGGAATGGGCTCGTTGGTGACGGCGGCCACCTCGGTCTTGCCCTTGTAGTGGGTGATCGACAGCCGCGCATGCGTCTCGACGCCGGACAGACCCTTCTGGGATTCATTGAGGATCTGCCAGGCCCTCTCGATCGGCACATTGAAGGCCCGGTATGCCACGATATCGCGGCCACAGAAGAAGTAGTGGTTGCCGACGCCGGCGCGGTAAAGCGCGCGCTGCATCACTCTGATGGCGGCCGGGTCATCGTTGATGCTCTTGATGATCGGCGCCTGGTTCTCGACATGGATCCAGCCGCGCGCCGTGATGCCCTCGATGGCCTTGCGCGTGTCGTCGTGCCACTTGAGCGAACCGTTGGGGTTGGTCAGATACTCGCCGTCGGCGTCTTTCAGCAGGAACTCGTCCGGGTGATTGAAGTGAATCATCAAGCGGAAGCCCACGTCGGGATACGCTTCGTGGAAGTTATCCATCATCGACAGAAACGCCTCGTCGAAACGCTTCGGATGGAACGACATTTCTTTCGTGCCGAGACGAATCGACTCCACGCCGGCCTCGGCGAGCGCGGATAGCCAGGCCGCAATCTTGCGGTTGGGCAGAACCATCGGGTCGCCACCGGACATGAGAATCTCGCGCAGTTTCTCGCGGCCCGTCTCGGGATGCAGGCCACCGTTCTCGACCACGAGCCGGTTGTGTTCGCGAATGTAGTCGGTGACCTCCTTGATCCTGGCCAGCCCTTTCTTGGCCACGGTGCCGTCCTGGCGCTCGACCTCTTTCTGCGAGATCAGCTCTTCGCGATAGCAAAACCGGCAATGCGCCGAGCAGGTCGAGACCACGTACAACAGGCCCATCTCGTACTTGTGCAGCAGCCCTTCGACCGGCGCGAAGTCCATCTGGTAGCCGGGGTCTTCGGAGCCCTGAAGATTCAGCGTCTCGTCCGGGTTTGCCTTGACGATATTGCGCAACGGTTCGCTGTTCTTGGCCATCTCGAAGAAGTGGCGGGTCAGCTTGACCGGCATACGCGCCTCGACATCCCTCTCGGTGCCCTTGAGGGCAACCAGCGCCTTCAGTTCATCAACTGAATAAAAGGCCTTGACGTCCTCGGGCGCCTTGTCGTTGATGAACGGCGCCAGGCCGTTGATGATGTCCCGCTCGTACTTCGGATTCTCGATAGTTGCCTGGAACGCCTTCTCCCGCTCCGTCGGCACATATTTGCTTGCACTGCCCACGCCGCACGACTCCTATGTAACACATTGCACTTATGATGTACTATATTGTAACAATATGAACAGCGTTACGCCATTCACATCGACGCAGGACCTGGTTGCGGCCGTGGTTGGCGACCTTACGCCCACGGAGCGGCGCATCGCCGAGGCCGTCGTTGCCGAGCCCACCCTGCTCGCCTTCGGGTCCGTCTCGGACCTGGCCGGCCGCGTCGGCACCAGCCGTCCCTCGATCGTTCGCTTCGCGACCAAGCTCGGTTTCAAAGGTTATACCCAGCTGCAGCAGCATGTGCGCGGCAATCTGTCGCGGCGGCTGTCACGTCCGAGCGACCGCATCCGCAGCGACAGCGACCAGGGCGTCTCGGTTCGAGCGGCTATCGAAGCGTCGCTCGCCTCGGTGTTCGAGGCGCTCGACGGGGACCGGCTCGCCAGGCTCGTCAGCCCTTTGGTCAACGCCCGGTCGATCTGGATTCTCTCCGGGGAGCCGTCGCTGGCCGGCGCGGCAGCGCTGCACAGCGGACTCGCCATGGTGCGGCCGAGCGTGCGCCTGCTCGAAGAGCACTCGTACGGCACCGACGTGAGCGACGCGCAACACGGGGACACTGCCGTCGTGATCGACTTCATGCGCTACCGCCGGCAGGTCGTTGCAGCAACCCGGATACTGCAAGATGCCGGTGTCACGATCGTCGCCATCACCGACAGTCCGCTATCCCCGCTCGTGGAGCTGGCTGACGTGTGGTCGCAGATCAACATCCCGGCCGTTGGGCCCTTCGACAGCTCGATCCCTGTCGTTGCACTGTGCGAACTGCTCGTCGCCCAGGTCACGAAAGAGCTTCGCGAGGATGCCACGAATCGTATTGACCGCATCGAGGCGCTCTGGGAACGCTCCGAGGCTTTCCTGTAGGTCGTATTTCGGGAGAACAGGCAGGTGATCAACAAGCAATGTCCGTCCGTCGCAGAGGCCGTCGCCGACATTCCGGACGGTGCTACCGTCATGGTTGGTGGATTCGGCGCGTCGGGCAGCCCCGTCGAACTTCTTCACGCGCTGATCGATCACGGCGCCAGGGACCTGACCGTGATCAACAACAACACCGGCAATGGCGAGGTGGGCCTGGCGGCCCTGATCGGGAACGGACAGGTCCGCAAGATGATCTGTTCCTTTCCTCGATCCAGCCAGTCAAAGGTGTTCCCTGAGCTCTACAGGGCGGGCCGAATCGAGCTCGAGGTCGTCCCGCAGGGCACGCTGGCGGAGCGCATTCGCGCGGCGGGCGCCGGAATACCGGCTTTCTATACGCCGACCGCGGTTGGCACGGTGCTCGCGGAGGGCAAGGAGTCGCGCGAGTTCGACGGCCGGGAGTACCTCATGGAACGCTGGCTCAAAGCTGACTTCGCACTGATCAAGTGTGAGACAGCGGACCCCCTCGGCAATCTCACCTTCAACAAGACCGGCCGCAATTTCAGTCCGCTGATGTGCATGGCCGCAACGACCACGATCGTGCAAGCAACGCATCTCGTGGCGAGGGGCAACATCAATCCGGAACATATCGTGACGCCCGGCATATTCGTCGACCGGGTTGTCGAGGTTCCGGATCCCGTCCACGAGGACATTCTCATTGCCGAGGGAAGGAGGTACGCGTGAGCCACGGCTGGACACGAGAACAGATGGCGGCGCGGGCGGCCCACGACATCCCCGACGGCGCCTACGTCAACCTTGGTATCGGAATTCCGGAGCTCGTGACTCAGTTCGTTCCGGAAGGCCGCGAGTTCATTTATCACACCGAGAACGGCATGCTCGGCATGGGCCCGCCGCCGACCGAGGATGAGCGCGACCTCGACCTGATGAATGCCGGCAAGAAGTACGTCACGGAGCTGCCCGGCGCCGTCTATTTCCACCACGCCGACAGCTTCAGCATGATCCGCGGCGGTCATATAGACGTTTGCGTCCTCGGCACCATGCAGGTCGCCGAGAACGGCGATATCGCCAACTGGTCCACGGGCGCCCCCGACGCCATCCCGGCCGTGGGCGGCGCCATGGACCTGGTGCAGGGCGTGGAAAAAATCTACGTGATCACCCAGCACACCACGAAGACCGGCGAGCCGAAGCTGGTCGGGCGCTGCAGCTACCCGTTGACCGGCGCCGGCGTCGTGTCTCGCATCTTCACCGACCTTGCAGTGGTCGATGTCACCCCGGATGGCTTCCAGGTCGTTGAACTGGCGCCGGGCGTCGACTTCGACGAAGTGCAACAGAAAACCGGTGCGCCGATCCGGCCGCCAGCATAAAGGAGTTCTTGCCCATGGTATCTCCGATGTATTCGGATCAGTTCGTTGGTACGCCCGCCGAAGCCGTAACCGCGGCCATCGAAGACGCTCGCTCGCGCTATGTCGCCGCGAACCCGCTAAGCCAGGCCGCCGATGAGGATGCCGCGCGGCACCTGCCCGGCGGTAACACGCGCTCGGTCCTGCACTTCGATCCGTTCCCGCTGACCATGGTCGGGGGCGACGGCGCCGAGCTGACCGACTTCGACGGCCATCGCTACGTCGACTTTGTGGGCGAGTACTCCGCTGCCCTGTTCGGTCATTCGAACGCTGTCATCAAGAAGGCATTGCACGCCGTTCTCGATGACGGCGTGACGATGGGCGCTCCGACGCGTTACGAAAGAGAGCTTGCCGCCCTGCTGTGCGCGCGGTTTCCGTCCATGGACCAGGTGCGGTTCTGCAATTCGGGCACCGAAGCCAACCTGATGGCGCTGAGTACGGCCCGCGTAACGACCGGCCGCAACACGTTGCTTGCCTTCAACGATGGCTACCACGGTGGCGTCATCAAGTTCCTGGGCGGCCGCTGCGCGCTCAACGTGCCGTTCGACTTCGTGCTTGCCGACTATAACGACATCGAAGGCACGTCGAACCTGATCGACCAGGTGAGCACGGACCTTGCCGGGGTCATTGTCGAGCCCATCCTGGGCGCCGGCGGCAATATCCAGGGCAACCGGCAGTTCCTCCAGATGCTCCGAGAGAAAACCAGGGAGGTCGGGGCACTGCTGATCTATGACGAGGTCAAGACGGCCCGCCTCGGGCCTTCCGGGGTGCAGGGAATGATCGGCGTAGAGCCGGACATCACGACACTGGGCAAGTTTATTGGCGGCGGTCTGCCGACGGGCGCATTCGGTGGCCCGGCGGACGTCATGCAGCAGTTCAACCCGAAACGAAAAGGGGCGCTGGCCCATGCCGGCACGTTCAACAACAATGTCTTCTCGATGGCGGCCGGCTGCGCGGCAATGCGGGAGATTTACACGCCGGAGCGGGCTGCAGAGTTTCTCGACTGGTCCGAAGCGTTTCGTCTCTCGCTGAACGACATGTTCGCGTCGAAAGACGTGCCGATGTACGCCAACGGGCTGGGCTCCATGATCGCGATCCACTTTTCCCGGGAACCTACCAAGAGGCCGGGAGACATTACGCCCGGATGCCGGTCACTGCGGCCGCTTCTGCACCTGGAATTGCTGCTCGAGGGATTCCTGATCTGCAGCCGTGGCGACCTGTTCCTGTCGCTGCCCATGAACGACGAGCAGTTGTCGCGCGCGCGCATTACGCTGGCGAAGTTTGCTGACCGTTACAAGCCACTGATCGAGCAAGCGCTGGCGGCGTAATCCGTTCTAGCCCTTCTTCAGCAGGCGCTTGAAGAGACTCTGCGCCCCGACAATGATGCCGCCGGCGATCACGCCGACGATGCCGTTGAAGACCATGGCGACAAGTACGCCCGGCAATCCGCCGCCTACCAGTTCCTCGAGGGTGTGCAGAACGGCAGCGAGCGGCGGCAGTCCGTGCACGAGAATGCCACCGCCCACGAGGAACATCGCGGCCGTGCCGAGCACGGACAGCGATTTCATGAGTCGCGGGGCCAGCCGCAATATGAACCCACCGACAGCCTGCTTGGCGCGGCTCGGCTGCTCCAGCAGGTGCAGTCCGGCATCGTCCAGCTTCACGATGGCGGCAACCAGCCCGTAGACGCCGATTGTCATCAGGACGGCAATGGCCGTCAGGACCGCTATCTGCTCGCCCATGGGGGAATCCTGCACGGTGCCGAGCGCGATAACGATGATCTCCGCCGACAGGATGGCATCGGTGCGGATCGCGCCCTTGATGCGTTTTTTCTCGAACTCGACCATGTCGACGTCGTCGTCTTTGATGGCGTCGAGTCTTTGTTCGTGTTCAGCGTGGTCCTCGGCCTCGGAGTGCAGCAGCTTGTGTGCGACCTTCTCGAATCCCTCGTAGCAGAGGAACGCGCCGCCGAGCATGAGCAGCGGCGTGATGAGCCACGGCAGGAACGCGCTCAGCAACAGCGCCAGGGGAACGAGGATAGCCTTGTTGATGGCCGATCCCTTGAACACGGCCCAGACGACCGGCAGTTCACGGTCGGCGCTGACGCCCGAGACCTGTTCGGCATTCAGGGCCAGGTCGTCGCCCAGCACACCGGCGGTCTTCCTCGCCGCAACGGCGGTCTTTTTCGCGGCCACGCCGGTCATCGCCGACACGTCGTCGAGCAATGTGGCGATATCGTCAATTAACGCGAGCAGGCTGCTTCCGGCCAAGAGGAAGACTCCGTGAGGTAACCAGCGCGTACTGTACTACCAAATGCGACCCCGCTGTGCGGGTCGTCAGCAGGTATCTGCTACTCGGTGTCGTTCTCCGTTGCCAGCGACCTGGGATACTGGAGTTTGACGTGCCCCCAACGCACGATCGTGACCGACACGGCCAGCAACAGGATCGCGCTGCCGATGGCGAGCGCTCGCCAGCTGTCCATGTCCTTGATGTCGATGATCAGGTACCGGGCGACCGCAACGATTGCGATGTAAAGCGGCATGCGTACCGGGAGCTTGCCCGACTCCCAGTACACTTTGACCATGGTCATCGTTTCGACGTAGATGAACATCAGCAGCAGGTCTTCGAGCATCACGTTTCGCTGGACCCACATGTGGTGCACTTCGATGCTGCCGGCGACCAGCGTCGACAGCAGAATCAAGGTCAGGCCGACGTCCTCGGCCAGTCGAACGACCCGGATGCCATGCCGCCGGGCACCGCTGTGAACCTGGGTTGTCGTATCAATCATTCCCACGTCTTACCTTCTGCAGCTGCGCGACTATTAGATTATTCTAATTTAATGAAATCGAATATAGCATGGTGATCGCGGCGTGTACAAAGGCGAACAGTGCGCTCTGACCCGAAAATTGCGGTAGTCGCTACAGGATGTCGCCGCCTACCGGCAGATTGCTGGGCACGTAGGCCGGCACTTGCCGTGGAAAATCTGCGTCCGTCAGGGTCCTCAGGAAGCGTTCTATGTCGCCGAAGTCCCCTTCCTCGAGCGTCACGTCGAGATCGTTGCGATCTTCGTAAACCGATATGGCCCCTCTTAGCGTGCTGCGGGACCCGTCGTGCATGTAGGGTGGCGTCAGCTCGACATTGCGCAGCGTCGGCGTGCGCACAGGCAACTTGTTGCGTTGCACCTGCCTGGTAGCGTCGATCAGGTTGTCAGCCAGCATCGGTCCGGAATGGCACTCCGTACAGCCGCTATTGATGAATTTGTTCAGGCCGGTAATTTCACCTGCAGTCAGTGCGGTCTCATCGCCCGCCAGGAAGCTATCGAACCTCGTCGGCGCCGTGACCAGTGTTCGCTGGTAGGTGGCCAGCGCTTGTCCAATATTCCGTTCGATGATCGGATCCGGCTCTTCAAACGCCGCGCTGAAAAGGGCCTGGTATTCGGGGATCAGCGCCAGCCGGGACACTATTTCGGGCAGGATTTCCTCTTCAAGGAAGTCGCTGCTGCGCATCTCGACCTCGCTCTTTATCGGGTCAATGGCCTGGTCCTCCAGCGTTGCAGCTCTCAGGTCCCAGAAATAACCGCCGGAGACGAAACCGGGTTGCGGTTGCGTCTCCCGCAAACCGGTAAACGCAACGTTCAATACTGTGGGCGAATGGAACGGTGTTTCCTGAGTACCGCTCCGGGTCGGGCCGAGGCCCGCGCCATCGACGCCGACGGAGAATGGGCGTCCGTCCGCCCAGCCGTGGTCCGGGTGGTGGCAGGTCGCGCAGGAGACGTTCATACGGCCCGAGAGGATCGGATCCCAGAACAGAAACTCGCCCAGCACGCGTTTTTCCTCGCTGAAGGCGTTGTCATCCGGGAAAACGGCGGCTTCGGGAAGCGGTGTGAAAAAGCTGGTATAAGGTTCAGCGGGTTGTCTGCCGGATGCACCCTGCTCATCACACCCGGTAAGGTAAATCATTGATACCAATACGATTAAAGCGACGCGCCGCTCCATGGCCAACTCCCAAGTCCGCAAAGGAATGCGATTCTAGTGAACGACCCCGGTCATCACCGCTCAAAATTCATGAATAGCGCAAATATTTCTCGAGTCGTCACCTTCGCATCGTGAGTCGTCACGCAGACTGGAGCCCCAACCTGGCATCGCCGCGCAATCTGCGCTTCGGCGCTCTTGTGCTGTTGCTCATCATGGTCAATCAAATCAACGACCCGCTGGTTGACCCGACGCTCGGGGAGGCCCTCGTGTTTTGGGGGGTCCGCACGTTTGTCCTGATCTGCGGCCTCTGGCTGGCTGACAGACTGGTGTCGCGGTATCTTGCCGAGCGCCTGGCTACCCCTGAATGGCTCAAGCCGGTCGTGCTGGTATCCGCGATCGGCATACTCCCGCTTGCCCTCACCGAAGCGCTCCTCGAGCTGCAACTGCCGTTTCGGCCCGAGTTCCTGGACGACGAGCTCTGGGCAGTCTCGCCCGTGCTCGCGGTCCTCGGCGAATGGGTAACCCTGGCGTCAATCGTCATTCCGATTCACCTGGTTCTGTGGCTGATCATCGACAGGAACACCCACAAGACAAGCGAACCCAACCTGGCTGTCGCACAGTCGACGCCGGAATTTCTGCAACGGACTGCCAACCTGCGCGCCGAAGACGTACTGGCCCTTCAGGCTGAGGAACACTACGTGCGCATCTACTCCAGCGAGGGTTCGGAGCTGATTCACTGCCGCTTCGGCAAAGCGGCAAATGAAATGCCGGCCGAACTGGGTCTGCAAGTGCACAGGTCATGGTGGGTAGCGGACAGCGCCGTTCGATCGGCCCAACGAGGGTCCCGGCGCTGGCAGCTGAACCTCGTTACCGACGTCGCCGTGCCGGTTAGTGACAGCTACGTGAGCGCTGTTCGCGAAAGAGGCTGGTTGAAAAGGAAGGTCAGGAAGTAAGGATACCGGTACTTCGACTATCGCAATCCGCTGTACCAATCCGCCACGACCTTGAACGTGGCGGGATCATTGACCACGCCGTCGTGGGTCAGGCCGGGCACGATCACCGTCTCGCCATCGCTGTTCTCACTAACGAAAGACTCGAAAGCGTCGACCTCAAACACTTCGTCACTACCGCCAACGACGACGAGAAGCGGTGACGTCACGGCTTGCAGCGCCACATCGGATGTATCGGGGCGTATCGGCTGCGCCGACATCACGGCGCGGTGGGTGTAGTCCATCCGTTGCGTGGGCGTGTTGAAGTACAGAATGGGCAAATCATCGAGCGCGTGAATCGCAACGGTATTCAGCATGAGGATGCCGATCATGCGCCTGAGGTCGAAATGCACAAATTCCGCGGCATCCTCGCCATCGCCGCCGGTTTTCTGCGTCGGGCCCTCGCCGAAGTTGGGCGCAAATAGCAGATAAGCGTCCGGCACCGGTGCGCCGTCTTTCAACGCGTAGCGCATGGCGACTCCGCCACCCATCGAGTGCCCGGCGACAATAATGCGTTGCGCCAGACCCTCGCTCGATACGTATTCAATAACGTCCTCGAGATCGTCCTCGTAGTGTCCGATGTAGTCGACATCGAAGCTCGCGCCGCCAGAACGCCCATGGCCACGGAAATCCAGCGTGATGACCTGTGCGCCCGTGCTTTCACGCAGCGCGCGGGCCGCATAGTCGAACGCCGCGCTATTGTTCGCGATGCCGTGCATCAGGATGATGGCCGTTGAAGAATCCGACTCATACCGCCGGGCAAACAGCGACTCGCCATCCCTGGCTTTGATCGAAATCTCTTGAACGCCGGCCGCGGCGGTCGGCCCGGCCTCAGAACTCGTCGCTTCAGTGGGCGCAGCCGCATCGGCGCCACCCGTATTCGAGAACGGCTCCGCGGCGGGCCAGAAGATCAGGGCTATTGCGATACCCAGGTAGACGATCGCAGTGCCGGCAAAGATCTGCAGGCTACGAATCAGCGCCCTTTTGGTGAAGAGTCGTTTCATCTGTCTCCTTATGCGTTCCCGATGATCCCGTCGCCAATTAAAGGCCTGGCGCCCCCGGATCTTCTTCGATCGATACCTCGTGGTCTTCAAGTACCTGGTAGAGCGGGAAATCGACCCACGTGTCATTGAGGTAGTTGAGTTCCGGTACCTCTTCTTTGGGATCGACGATCAGGTTGTAGACGGATGGGTAGGCCATTTCCTTGATCGCGTAAGTGTCTTCTTCCATCTCCCGAAGCAGCAACTTCCAGTTCTTCCACTTGACGCCGAACAGGACGTTGCCAAGATAAATGACTACAGAATCGCGAGCAGACTCATCGGTCTCGCCCGTCAGGAATGCCGTCTGGTCGGCGCCATCGTAAACGCGGTCATCCGGCAGATCATGGCCGACGATCGCTGCAAATGTGGGCAGCAGGTCGACCGCGTGCATCATCTCGTTGGATACCCGGTTTGCCGGCACCTTGCCCGGCCACCGGATCAGGAAGGGGACACGCAGCGAGCCCTCGTACGGCGAGAACATCCCCGCACGCCAGGGACCGGTGAACCCGAATGAGCGCGGTATACCCTCCCGGCCGTTGTCCGAGGTGAAAATGACAATGGTGTTGTCCTTCAGGTCCAGGTCATCGATCGTTGCCAGCAATTCGCCGACGTAATCATCGGTTTGCGCGAGGACGTCGGCAAAGCTGCCGTGGCCGGTCTTGCCGTAGTAGTCGGGGTGCGGGTCGACCGGCTCGTGAGTTTGCGTGTAGGAGAGGAATACGAAAAACGGCTTGTCGCCAGCGCCCTTGCGCTTGATGAAATCGATGGACTGGTCCGTTATCTCGCGGTCGATGGTCGTGCGTTTCTTGCGGTCGAAGACCTCGTGTTCCGTGGGTGTCTCACCACGCTTCGACCGCATGATCCGGGTGAACACCGCATCAGGGTGGGCGCCAGGGTCGTAGCTGTTGCTATCCGGCCAGAAAGCGCGATCCGAGGAGCGTGGGATTCCTATCCACTCATCGAAGCCCTGGTCAGTGGGAAACCTGCCTTCGGTATCCCCCAGGTGCCACTTGCCGAACAGGGCCGTGGTGTAGCCCGAATCCGAGAGCACTTCAGCCAGCGTCTCTTCCCATTTCGTAATTCCGTACCACGTTCCCCGTGTTGGCCCGTCAGGGCGCTTGCGGGTACGAATCCCGTAGCGGCCCGTCATCATGGACGCGCGTGACGGCACGCACTCCGCCTCGACGTTGTAGTGGGTGAGACGCAGGCCTTCGTGAGCGATGCTGTCAATGTTGGGAGTTGGCGCACCGCGCAGTTCGCCACCGCCGTAGACGCCGATCTCTCCCCAGCCGAAGTTATCCATGAGGATTAGAACAATGTTGGGCTTGTCGTCACTTCCTGCGGCCATGGCGGGCGGCGACGAGACTGCCGCCATTAACAAGAGGCAAAGTGACACTCTCAGAACTCTTGTGGTCTGCGGCATTGGCATCTCCTGGCTCATTGCCGATTACCATAGCAGGTGGCAAGGGAGCGTGCGCGTTCAGACCAGGTGGCGGCCGCCGTCCATGTGAATGATACGGCCCGTCACGTAATGGCTGCCGAGGAGGTAGTCGACCTGGTGCTGCATTTCTTCCAGGCCGCCCTCGCGCTGCATCAGGCTTTTGCGGAGGGTTTTCTCGCGGTAATCGATGTCGTCGTCCTCGTTGAACAGCACGAGCGCCGGCGCGATGCTGTTGACCTTGACTTCGGGCGCCAGCAACGCCGCGAAAGACAGCGTCAGGTTGTCCTGCGCGGCCTTGCTGGCCGCATAGGCGATGTGCTTCTTGCTGCCGCGCCCGGACACGTAGTCACCGAGGTGCACGATGTCCGACGGTGCACCAGCCTTGAGCAAGCCAGCGAGACCGAGGTTGATTCGGTACGGGGCAGCAACGTGCACGGCCATCATACGTTGCAGGATTTCCTCTGGCGGATAGTCCGCGTTATCTGGCAGCCAGTCCGAGGCGTTGTGGATAATGGCTCGCAGCTTTTTGTGCTGTGTGGCTACAACGTCGATGAGCGCCTGCACCTCTGCCGTCGCGCAGAAGTCATAGCGGTGCAGCTCAACGCCGAGGGTTGCCAGCTCATCGATACTGTCTCGCTGCGAACGGTACGTGCCGATCACCGGCTGGCCGCGACTGATGAATGTGCGCGCGAGGTGCAAACCGACGCGCTGTCCCACGCCGGTGATCAGGATCGGGTTCACGCGTTCACGGGTTCAGGAATTCGGCACGAGTATGGATGTTCTCCAGGAAACAACCGCCCAGCGCGGTCGTGCTGGTCTGCGAATTGGAATCCATCACGCCGCGGGATTTAACACAGTAGTGGGTCGCATCAATGCTGACCGCAACGTCATCCGTGCCCAGCAGCGCCTGCAGGGCGACGAGAATCTGCCGCGTGAGCCGCTCCTGCACCTGGGGGCGTCGAGCGAAAAAGCGCACGAGGCGATTGATCTTGGACAGCCCCAGGATCTTGTCCTTCGGGATGTAGGCCACTTTCGCGGCGCCGTCGATGGTCACAAAGTGGTGCTCGCAGGTACTGATCAGCTCGATGTCCCGTACCTTGACCATTTCGTTGACACCCATCTTGTTGTCGATGAGCGAAAGTTTCGGAAATTCGTTGTAGTCCAGTCCGGAGAAAATTTCCCGCACGTACATCTTGGCGATGCGGTGAGGCGTCTCCGCGAGCGAGTCATCGCTGAGATCGAGTCCAAGCGTTTCGACGACCTCGCGCATCAGCGCTTCGATACGGCGGTACTTTTGCTCGGCGGACAGTCCATTGTCGATCATTGGCGTTTCGAGCCCGTGGTGCACGAGCGTATCGCGCACGAGGCGCGCTTCGTCACTGAACAGGGCTTCTTTTTCCGCCGCGGCGGCGCCCGCAACGGCGGACAGGCGAATGGCTTCAGGGCTCACGATGCTTTCTCCAATAGGCGCGGCATGGCCGCGTGCTGCGCAGGATACTCGAGGGTTAGTGATACCGAATCGGCAAAGCGCAGTGCGTGGGGTTTTTCAGCGGTGACAGAGGCCCGCTGGACGCTCGCATCGGTGCTGCAGATGGCCAGCACATCGCCGACCAGCTTCTCGAGCAACAGGAACTGCCCGCCTTCCACGCGCTCGATGATCGCCTTGGTGATCGTCTTGTAGTTCAGCGCTTCATCCACACGGTCCTCGAAAACACCGTCGGCCAGGGCGTAGGCGATTTCGGCGTTGATGACGATGTCCTGCTTTTTCACGCGCTCTTCGGGGTTGAAGCCGACGAGCGTGCGCAGGCGCAGGTTGTGGATGCGAATAGTTGCTACGTTCCGGGTCATTCGTTCTGCTCTCTTTCCAGGCCGGCTCCTGGCGCTCGTGCCGGGAGGTTGGGCTGCGCGTTAATTGCGAAAATAAAGTGTGCCCGAAAGAGTGGTGGGGCGGTGTAACAGTTGGTAACTATAGAGGCGGGGCCCCGTGACGGGGCCCCTTATTCATGTCTACCTGACTAGGGCACTGTCAGGGTTACCGGAGTACTGAAACCACTCGCTCCTTGTCTGACACTGACATCGACCGAACCTGACGCCAGTCCAGCGGGCACCACGACATCGAGCGTAAGTCCGATGACACTGTTGCTCAGTGCGAAATTCGAAGCATCTGGCGTCACCGACCAGCTACTGGCTCCCTGGGAAAATACCAATTCCCAGCCAAGCGTATCGATGCCGTTGGCGGCAACCAAAATCTTGCCGCCCGGCGTCGCCGTGGTCGTTGGAAGCTGCCCGGGCGAAGAGAACACTCCGGTGATAATCGGAGTACCCGGCGTTGCTGACACCGTGAACGGGTAGGCATTGCTCGACGTCGCACCGTTCTGGATCTGAATGGTCGCCGGCCCGATCGGGAAACCGGCAGGCAACCGTACGAAGTACCTTGATGTACTCGAGGGCGACTGGAAGATAAACCCGTTCGAGCTGGTCATACCGTCGCTCACCACGGCGGTGGTGGGAAATGAAGGATCCGGCAGATTCGCGCCACTGATGACGAGGAAGCCGTCGCCCGGGGCGCCCGTGGTCGGACTAATCGAGGAAATCGTCACGCCAGTCGCGCGCACGAGGTGGCTTCCGGCAACGGTGATCGCCGTGTCTTCTTGTTCACGACCGGAAGTAATAACGTTGGCCCTGCCTTCGGTCCCGGCGTTATTGACCTGGTAGAAGCTCACCCGACGCCCACCCAGCGGATGAATGTCAGAAACGAATCCACCGGCGAAAGGCCCGGAACCGGTGCCGAGCCAGGTCTCCCCCGTGAGGTCTAGCAGGTTCCGGACCGGGGCGTAGTTCACCGCTTCGAATACATTGGTGTCGATATTTACAATGCCTGCGTTCATGTAGAGCGTGATGAGTTCGGCCGCCGTTGCATAACGGAAGCCGTCGAAGTCACCACCCGGACCGAAGTTCGCGCTGACATCGTCGAAGCTGCGGTTGACGCTGAAAGGCAGGTCAAGCCACTCGAGGCCGGTGGCCGTATCCAGCGTAATCGATCCAACGCCAAACACGGGGTCGTCCGTGCTAACGAGCATGCCCGGCCCGGCCGCCTCGTGGAGTACGTAGGCATTCAGCACGGCTCGACCAGATTCACCGGTAGAACCAGTCCCTGGAGCGAATGTGACCGTCACAGAGGAGCTTGAGGCGGTGAAATTGGCAATCAGGTTGACCGCATCGGGCTGCCAGTCATCGAGGATCCAGGTTCTGCCTTCGACCGTGACTTCGACCCGGTCACCGGTGGTGTTCAAATCGTTCGAGAACAGCAGCTGGAGCCGGTAATCATTGCCCGGCGTCAGTCCGCCAATCGTCAGACTCACCGGGTTGAGCGTGCCGCTGAATTGCAGATCGGAAAGAATAGCGTCGAGATTTGTTGAGAATGGATCCAGCGAGAAATCGCCACCGCCGGGGCCCCATGGGCCGGTGAGACCGCCCTGGTTGGTGCCGAAGGTGACCCCGTTGACCGTCACGGGGCTCGGTGAGGCGCCAAGATCATTGGCCACTACGAGCAGGCCGTCGCTCAAAATATCGAGATCGCTGGTGATGACGGTTTCGGTAAACCCGGTCCGGAACAACGAGAACGTCGAGTCGAAGTCGGGTGTAAAACCACTAATCGTATTGCGGTCGATGGGCTCGAATTCATGTTCGACGGTCGGCACGCAAAAACCGCCACTCACATTTTCGGTGACCTGGTAACGGCCGTCTACGATTGCGTCGAGCGTCCAGGTTCCCGAACAGCCACCCAGGGTGGGGTATACGACGTTGGCGATCACGTTGCCCGGTTCATCGCAGACGAGGTTCGTCACGACGATTGGATACGGTGAGAAGCCAGGCTGGAAGTAGGTGCCCGACCAGTCGCCCGCGATGTCACAGCTGGTGGGCGGGCCGAACTGCTCAGAAGCGGGCGGCGTCGTCATCGGGTCGGTATTCGGCGGCTGCGAGCTGACCTGGCCAAAGACCTCCTCAGTGACGAAGGTGGTCGTCGGGTCAGCAGGGGTGACTGCCTCGGCATCGGGCCGCACGGTGAAAGTGACGAACACCTCCTGGCCCGGCTCGAGATAGAAACTGCCATCGACCGTTTCATTCAGGGGATCTGTCTGGTTGAAAACCAGCTGTTGCTGCGCCTCGGTACCGAGCATGCAGCCCTCGGCCACCGGAGTCTCGTTGAGGCGGTAGACGACGAGGTCGTAGTCCAGTCCTTCAAGCCCCGGCACCGCGAGGTTAAGGTCATACGCCGTCGTTGCATTGCCGTCATTGCGGATGGAGAACGTTACGTCGACCTGGCCGGCAGGAGCGCTATTGAGAACCGCGGGATTCAGGACCGCCGGATTCAATACCGCGGGATTCAGTACTGCCGGATTCAGGACCGCCGGATTCAGTACGGCGGGATTTAGTACGGCGGGATTCATGATCGCGGGATTCAGCACGGCCGGGTTCAGGACAGCCGGATTGAAAATCGCCGGATTGAAAACGGCGGGGTTTAAGACCGCCGGGTTAAGGACCGCGGGGTTCAGGACCGCAGGGTTCATCACTGCCGGATTCAGCACCGCCGGGTTGAACACGGCGGGGTTCAGGACTGCCGGGTTAAGGACTGCCGGATTCAAGACCGCCGGGTTCAGGACCGCCGGGTTCAGGACTGCCGGGTTCAGGACTGCCGGGTTCAGGACCGCGGGGTTGAGCACGCACTTCGCCGGATCGGCAGTGCAAGCCAGGAATTCCGCACCGCCGACCGACGCGTTGAGCACCGCGGGATTGAGAACCGCCGGATTCAGGATCGCCGGGTTGTGCACTTCCGTCGTCAGCAACGAGGCGACCAACGGGTCAGGTGCGCCAGGATCGCTGTTCAGCAAGACCGAACCTGCGAGCGTGCCGTCGATCTCCTCCACCGAAACCGGAATTGTCTCGCTGGCCGGAGAACCATCAAGTGACGCATACACCGTAACAACCGCACTCGAATAGGGCGGAATCTCGAAGTCTCGTGTAGTGACGATCTCGCCAGGCGCAAAGGATGCTTCAACGCCGCTCGGCGTCGCTGGCAACGACGCGCGGAAATCTCGTGGCTGCCCTGTCGTGTTCTGGATGAACACCACGAAGCCGCGCTGCAGCGGCGCCCCCGTGGGGTCGAACCCGAACAGCGGGCGGTTGTTGCCTGGTGCGGCCACGATAACGCCGTTGCTGATCGATGCGCTGTAGACGTTCTGGTTACGCGTACCGGTATAGAGCGAACCCTCCGGGAAGTCCGAGTCAGTGAAGAAAACCTCGTTGCAACTGGGAATGGTCACGGTCGGGTCAAACACGCTTGGCTGAGCGTCGAGAACCGGCGCCACGTACTTCGACCAGTCGCCATCGGGCGGCGGTACGACGTTGCGGTTGTCGGCCCATACTGCCTGCCAGACCTGCACGTCACCCGGATTGCTGGCAAAGCGCCAGGTACCCGCGTCATTGATCAGGTTCGGGGCGGCAATATCGACGTAATCGCCAATGAACGGGGTCGTGCCATCGGCGAACATCGGGAAGTTGGGCACCATGTACTCAACCTGCAGCGTTTCACCGACGCTCCCGGCACCGAGACCGGGCTCGGACGTGACGAAAATGTAGCGCGACGCCGAGTCCGAGGGTTTGGCGGGCCTGGTGCCGGTTGGCGTGCCGTCGCTGATAAGGCTGTAGTCAGTGAACACCGGTACTGAGTCCGGAACAGCCGTTGCGACGCGCACGTCGACGGTGTGCCGCAGCCGATCGGCATCGGGCAAGTCAATGACAAAGCTTTCAAAAATGTTCGAGACATCTTGCCGGAAATCATAGAAGACCAGCATCAATTGTCCGCCGGCAAAGAGTATCGACGGTTTGATCTGGTGCCCTTCTCGATTCGGCTCGTCCACAGCGTACGGCGCGCTCCACCCTATGCCGTTGGTCGACGTCGACACGACGATGCGCGCGTCACCGTCAGATTGCTCGCCACGAATCGTCGCGTAGCCGCGTGCAGCCCACGCCACGTAGATGCGGCCATCCGCGTCCACGGTAACGGACGGGTATGCCGTGGTGCGGAACGAGAATCTAGTGCTGCCCTGGTCGAACGTCGACGACTCGTCGATCACTACCGGATCGCTGAAGTTCTCTCCGAAGTCGAGGGAACTGACGGCCATGATCGCGTTGGTTTCGCCTGTAGTAGTCGTCGTCGTCTCGCCGCCGGTTTCCGAACAAACACCCGAGCCAAGGGTGATTCTCTGAATGGCCTTTCTGAGCTCCAGCCCCTCTTTCTTGGCTTTCTTTTTGGGCTTGGAGCCAACCGGGTTTTCGAGGAACCAGGCGTCCGCTTCGTCGATGAGACTGTTGAGATCCTGCGACCATTGCCACGCATCGAATCCATTAACCGGGTCGCCACCACCGGTCAGGAGATTTAGCTTGGCGGCAATCACTCTGCGTGCCACCTTGATCGTCTCATCGCCCCTGTGTTTTCTACCTATCAGCTCTCGTGCCTGTTCCTCTGTGTAGGTAACGCCGCCCATCTCGATCGAGTCAACCGGCCAGTCGTTGTTTGCCAGCCAGCCCGGAGAGCGGGCCGGGCAACCGGTCGGCGAAACGCCGAGAAATGTCTCCACGGTATCGAAACGGCGCCAGACGACGTGCAGCTCACCAGTTAGGGGGTGGATTCCGATATTGGCGCCCTGGTTGAGCGAGTCCGGCTGACTGACAGGCTGTATATCCCAGCTGTTGCCGCAGTCGGTCGACCTGGCCAAGCGGATCTCCGAGCGCAGGTTCTCGTCTTCGCCCGAGATTGCGGCGTATCCCACATAGACATTGCCGCAGGCAACTGTTTGATCGACAGCAGAGCCGTCGCGTTGTGCCACGGAGAACGTGTCTGTGATGCTACCGCGAGGAATGTCGACCCCGATCCACGATTTATCGAGAAACACCGCGCCGTTGTTGTTGGCGTCGATGATGACCGTGTCAAGGTAGCGAATCGGATCGCCGCCCTCGTCATTGTTGAGGTCGATGAAACGCGACACGAAGATCGCGCTGCGGGACGGATCGCCGCGTTCGAAGACGATACCGGAGTAATAGAACATGCCGTTAACGCCGGCTCTCACTACCGGATCGGCGCCCGCAGCGTAGCCGCAGAGGGTTGGCGGGTTAGGGCCTTGGCACGCCGGGTCCTGTGGATACCCCGGCATCAAGGTCGACTTCCAGGTCGCGCCGCCGTTGGTTGACCAAAAGTAGCTCAGCCAGGAATCACCGGTCTCGAGCCCACTTGGCAAGCCGGGCACATCGACAGCGCGGTAGTCATTGGCACCTGCCAGCAGGTGCAGGCTGTTGCGACTCGAAAAAGCTACCGACGGCTCATTCTGTTGACGTTGGAACGGGTCGCCGTTGGGAAACGAGTCGCCCGATACCATGTTGACGTTGGCGCCGACACTGAGTGTTTCCTGCGCGAATGCGGCAGAGGTCAGCAGTGAGACAAAGCAAACAAACAGCGCGATGCGCGATCGTGATTTCATGAAATCCGCCCCTGGTTTTTGTGACCGGGTCCTTGGTCCCGGCGGTTGTTGTTTTTCTTCTGGCGCTTTTTTAGAGATGCGCTTGGACCAAGTCTAGCAAAGTAAATGGCCGCGAGTTTGCGGGCTGGTGAAAACAGCTAGCAAAATTCCTGTGTGGTCATATAGTTACAGATGAATTCATCTCGCCCCAATATGCATGGATATGCTTTGGTACAGCCGTTCGAATGGCCTTTGCTGTGTTGATTATTGTTGAATCGACTGAGCGATAGTGAGTAGAGAAGAACTACTTCGTTTTGCTCGGCTCACACCTCTCGGAAGGATTGACTCGGTGCTGCGTGGAAGGATGGCCTCGCTGCGCTCGGCGGGTCGTCGGGCTTCGCCCTCCTCGCCTCGAACAGAGGTTCTCATCGAGTCGTCCGAGAGCTTCAAAAAACGAAAGGGCCCCACAAGGGGGCCCTTTGTGCTTATCGACAGATAGCTTACAGAACATTCCGGACACATGGTTTACACATTTGAGCATTTGGGGAGTACCCAGATGCCCTGGAATGAGTGTAAACCGATGGATGAGAGACTTCGTTTCATAGCCAGGCTCCTCGAGGGCGAGAAGATGGCACCGCTGTGCCGTGAGTTCGGTATCTCCCGGGTCACCGGCTACAAAATTTATAACCGCTACAAGGACTGCGGCCTCGAGGGGCTGTACGACCGCAGCCGGGCGCCCTACCGGCAGGCCAACCGGTTGCCGTTCCAGGTCGAGCGCACCATCTTAGGGATCAAGAAGCAGCACTCCTCCTGGGGCGCGCCGAAGATCCGCGACAAGCTGCTGAGACAGTTCCCAATGGTGAAGCCACCGGCCGTGAGCACCATCCACGCCGTGCTCGATCGCCATGGCCTGGTGAAGCGCCGTAAACGGCGACGTTACAAGGCTAAAGGTACCCAGCTGGTGGCGGCTCACGCGCCCAACGAGCTGTGGTGTGCCGACTACAAGGGCGAGTTCATGCTCGGCAACCGGAAGTACTGCTACCCACTCACCATCTCCGATTACCGCTCCCGTTACCTGATCGCCTGCGAGGGCCTCAAGTCCACCAAGTCGGACTTTGCCTTTTCCGTTTTCGAGAGGGCTTTCAAAGACTTCGGTCTGCCGAACGCCATCCGCACCGACAACGGTGTACCGTTCGCCTCCGGTAATGCACTCTTCGGCCTGACCCGGCTGGCCGTGTGGTGGCTACGTTTAGGCATCAGCCTGCAACGCATCAAACCCGGGCACCCCGAGCAGAACGGCCGCCACGAGCGCATGCACCTGACCCTCAAGCAGGAAGCCACCAAGCCGGCCGCCTTCAACTTCCTGCAACAGCAGGAGCGCTTCGACCACTTCATCGGGGTTTACAACAACGAGCGCCCGCACCAGGCCCTGGGCGGCGCCTACCCCGGCGATGTGTATACACCCTCAGCGCGCGTCTACGAGGCGCCATCGGACCCCGACTACCCGTACCACGATCGCGCGATCAGGGTCACTCGCTGCGGCCGCATCTGCTTCGGCCGACGCAAGATTAACCTCTCGATCGCCTTCGCTGGCCAAACCGTGGGCGTTCGACAGGTCGAGGAGCAGATCTGGCAAGTCAGCTTCCTGGAGTATGATCTGGGATACTTCGATAATGAAAGGGGCCGGGTGGAACCCGGCCCCAATCCGTTCGACCCGGACAAAGTGTTAACCATGTGTCCGGAATAAGGTGTAAACCATGTGACCGGAATACACCCATTTTTGAGTGGCGCGCCCGGCAGGATTCGAACCTGCGACCCCCGGATTAGGAATCCGGTGCTCTATCCTACTGAGCTACGGGCGCGCGACGCCGGCGATTCTAGCAAAGTGCAGGGGCAGGCCGCATAATTACTTGATGGCAGGGATTCCTCATCGGGCCTTCATCACCTTCTGAGACTTTCATGACTATCCGGACACGGCTCGTCGACTACGAGAGCGGCGGTCACTCTTTCGAGGGCATGCTCGCCTGGGACGATGCGGTAAGCGCACCACGCCCTGGAGTTCTGGTGGCCCACACCATCGCCGGGCGCAGCGCTCACGAAGAAGGCCGTGCGCGGCGGCTCGCAGAGATGGGCTACGTCGGCTTCGCGATGGACGTCTATGGCAAAGGCACCCAGACAACCGATTTCGATCGCAACCGGGCAATGATGGACGCGCTGCGCGACGCACGACCGGAGTTGCAGACCCGGCTTCTGGCGGGACTGGAATGCCTGCGCGAGCAGCCGGAAGTTGATGCCGGAAGCATTGCCGCGATCGGATTCTGCTTCGGTGGTTTGAGCGTGCTCGATATTGCTCGCACGAGCGCTGACGTGGCAGGCGTGGTCAGCCTGCACGGCATTTTCGTGCCGCCGGGAAACACCGATGGCAATCGCATCACCGCAAAGGTCCTCGCGTTGCATGGCTGGGAGGATCCGCTGGCGACACCCGATGAAGTCGTCAGCCTTGCAGCCGAACTGACGTCGATGGGCGCAGACTGGCAGATCCATGCCTATGGCAATACCACCCATGCATTCACGAACCCGGCGGCAGACGATCGGAAAGCTGGCAAGCAATACAACGCCGACGCCGACCGCCGGTCGTGGGCGGCAACCGAAAACTTCTTGGCCGAACTGTTTGGTAACTGAGGGGAACGACGTGACACCGAAATACCTGATTCCATTTGCAGCGCTGATGGTCGGCTGCTCTGCCGAAGAACCGCAGACGCAAAGCCCGCCTGTCGAGACCGTCGAGTTTTCGCAGGTGATCGTCGAGGCGACAGGCGGCAACCCGGCCGCCGAGGCCGCCGCCAACGTGATCACCGATCCGTACATGCGGGAGATCATTGCCGAGATCTCGAGTGACGCTTACGAAGGTCGGGGACCGGGCAGCGCCGGGGACGAAAAGACCCGGCAATACCTGGTGCAGCGCATGCAGGACCTCGGCCTCGAGCCGGGCGGTGCCGACGGCAGCTGGGAGCAAATGTTCGAGTTGATCGGCGTCAACGCACAGCAGCCGGAGACCTGGACGTTCGAGGGCCACGGGGAGAGCAGGACGCTCAAGCAATGGGACCAGTTCATCGTCGGTAGCGGCAAGCAGCAGGAGCGCATCGACGTGGAGGATGCCGAGCTCGTTTTTGTCGGCTACGGCATGCAGGCCCCCGAATACGACTGGGACGACTTCAAAGGCGCCGATCTCGAGGGCAAGGTCTTGCTGATCATGAACAATGACCCGGACTGGGATCCGGAACTGTTCGAGGGTGAGACAAGGCTCTGGTACGGACGCTGGGACTACAAGTACCTGACGGCCGGCGAGATGGGGGCGGCGGGCGCCATCATCATCCACACCACGCCCTCGGCGGGATACCCGTTCCAGGTCGTGCAGACATCCTGGACCGGTGAGCAGTTCGAATTACCGGCAGGCGGCGAGCGGCGCACGGAGTTCAACGGCTGGGTAACCGAAGAAACGGCCCGCGACCTCGTGGCGATGGCGGGTCACGACCTCGACGAGCTGCGCGAACGCGCCTTCAATCGCGATTTCGAACCCGTACCGCTCGGCATCACGACGTCGATCGGCATGGACGTCGAGATCAACCGGTCGCAGTCCGCCAACGTGCTGGGCCTGATACCCGGCAGCGATCCCGAGCTCAGCGACGAGGTCGTCATCTATACCGCGCACCACGACCATCTCGGCATTGGCACGCCCAATGAAGACGGCGATGCAATCTATAACGGCGCCTTTGACAACGCATCGGGCGTCGCCCTGGTGATGGGCATTGCGAAGGCACTGAAGGCTTTGCCCGAAGCGCCGCGCCGGTCGGTGCTGATAGCCATGGTCGGCGCCGAAGAGCAGGGCCTGCTCGGGTCGCTGTATTACGCGCAGAATCCGACGTTCCCGTCCGGCAAGATCGCGGCCAACATCAACTACGACGGGGGTAACATCTGGGGCGACACCCACGACGTCACCTACGTGGGCCTCGGCAAGACGACGATCGACCACCTGGTCGAACTGATCGGCAACGAGCAGGGCAGGGTCATCAAACCTGACCAGTTCCCGTCGCGCGGTTCCTTCTACCGGTCCGACCAGTTCAGCTTCGCACGTATCGGCGTTCCAGCGGCTTACCTCGACCCTGGCACGGACTTCGTGGACCGGCCGCCGGGCTGGGGCGCCGAGCAGGTCGATCACTACGTCGGGCACAATTATCACCAGCCTTCGGACGAGTACGATCCGAGCTGGAACCTCGACGGCATGATCACCGATGCGCAGCTGGGTTTCTGGGTAGGCCTGGCAATCGCCAACGCGGACGAAATGCCGCGCTGGAACGAGGGCGACGAGTTCGAAGCCGTGCGTCTCGAGGCGCTGGCCGAAGTCGAAGATTGATCGCGGCGGTCTAGCCGGCGTGCACCACCAGGATGTCGCAGGGCAGGTGGTCGAGCACATGCTCGGCCGTGCTGCCTATCAGGCGCCGTTTGAGCCCCGACCTGGCGACCGCGCCCATGATGACGAGGTCGGCGTCTTGCTGCCGCGCAAAGACCGGCAATATGTCGCGGGTGCGGCCCGGGAGCAGGTGCAGCGCCTCCGGGTCGATCGAGCTCGCGGCTGCCATTGAATCGAGTTTGCGGCGATGCTCGTCGTGCATTTTCTGCTGCAGTTCTTCCATGGGCACCTTGAGAGGCTTGAATTCCAGCTTGGCCCAGGTGTTGACCTCTTCGAGCATGTCATAGGCCGTTATCAGCATTAGCTGGCCTTCCAGCTTGCCGGAGACGGCCTTGGACATCTCGACAATCGCCTGCGCCAGGCGGCCTTCTTCGTCGTCGGGATGAATCGGGTCGACGGCGGCCACCACGACGGGCTTGTCCTTCCACTCGTGCACCTTGACCAGCCAGAGCGGAAACTCGAGCTTGCGAATCAGCTGCCAGTCGTTAAACGTGAATACGGCCCGTTCGGCAGGGCTGTGATAGGCCGTTCCCTTGACGACGAACAGGGGTTCGAGTTCGAGGGCCCTGGCAACGATCGCGTCGCTTGCCGGTCTGTCCTGGATGACGTTTGTCGTTATCCTGACGTCAAAGTCGGCCAGCGTATCCACGATGCGCTGCAGTTCTTCCTCCTGAGCCTGCTGCACGGTCTCCGAGATCTGCTGCGAGTCCACCGAGATCATGAAGCTGCTGCGCAGGAAACCGATGGTCGGGTCACTCAGTACGATGTCGAGGTCGCAGTCATAGAGTTCGGCCAGCCTTGCGGCGCGCGTAGCAACCTCCAGCGGGAAGCGTTCAAATTCGATGACGGCGAGAATGGTGTTACTCATGACGTTCTCCGGCAGATGGTCTACTCGAAGTAGCTCTTGATCTCCTTTTCATCGAGGTCGCTGACGTTCCTGGACTCAGCGAGCGCAATCGACTTTAACGCGGTGTCCGACAGTTCGGATCGCAGGTAGCCGAGAAACTCCGGTGCCGCAAAAATGACGAGTTTGTTGACCCGGCTTTCGGCGATCGCCGTGTTGAGGTATTCGGCGACCTGCCGGGCGAAAACGAGGGTCTGGTGGTCCTGCCCTGATTCGGCGGACGACATGGCATGCCGCCCCTTGCCCACGATATCGAACGTCCGCCCCGGCCGGTCGCTGGCAAACTCGGCTCCGGGCCGAGTCGCCGACTCGTCTTGCATTTCAGCAAGCGACTTCCATGCTCCGAATCGTGAGGTCGAGCGCCAGAATCGTGCTCGCGCCGATGAGCAGGCGACAACGCACGTTGGCTCATTGGGCAACAAGAAATTGCTGAGATCGTTCATCTTCCTGCCGCGTCTGTTGGTGTTACACCTGCAATAATCAGGCTAGCCCGTGCCTGGCGCGCTGGCTATTCGTATTTCACACAGGCTGTTGCTGCGGCTGTTGCCGCTGCGCTGCAGGCAAGCTGACGATCAGGAGCGTTTGAAGCGGCTGAAGAAGCCTTTCTTGGAGTCGTCCTCGTCATCGTCGTCGTGGATGTCATCCATCGGCTGGCGCACGTTCAGCGCCTTCAGCGTCTGCGTCATCGAGGTATTGATCTGGTCCTCGATGGACTGCGGTGGCGCCGCCTGGCTCGACGGCTCGGGCGGCGGGGGGGTAGCTACGGGCTCGGACCCGGCATCGGGCACCATCTCCTCATTGAGAGCCCGCAATGTTGCCAAGCGCTGCGACGCCGACGTGTCCATGTGCGCCGTCATGCCGTTGGGCTTCGTCTCGAGTTCGACGCTGATCGTGTCGGCGCCGTTGAAGTCGGGAGTCTCCGGCACGGCTGCGGCAACGTCTTCAGCCGCTGGGGCTGCGGCAACGTCTTCAACGTCCGGGGCTGCGGGAACTTCCTCAACGCTGCCGATTTTACTGTCGTCATCGTTGGCGCTGAGTTCGGGGGGCGCATTCGCGGCCACCTGGGCAGCCATCATGCTGAACTCTTCGCCGAACAGGGTTTCCGCCATCTTGTCGTCGCAGTCGTCGATGGTCTTGGCTCGCGCCAGGTTGGCGGCAATTTGCTCGAGTTCTGCGTCGGCCTTGCGGGCCTGCTCCAGTTGCTCCGGATCGGGCTCGGGTTCCGGCTCCGGCTCCGGCTCGGGCTCGGGCTCCGGCTGTGCCTCAGTGACGGGTTCGGGGGCGGGATCATCCTCGAGCTGCAGATCGTCGAGTTGAAGATCCTCGAGCTGCAATTCGGGGGCCGGTGCGGGTTCGGGTTCGTCCTGCAACTCGGCGGCCGGAGCGGGCTCGGGCTCGACCTGCAATTCGGGTGCCGGGGCGGCTTCGGGCTCGAGCTGTAATTCAGGGACCGGGGCGGCATCGGGCTCGACCTCCACGACGGGGGGCGGAGCAGCGGGTTCAGGCGCGGTCTGGACCGGCTGTTCGGGCTCGATCTCCGGCTCGGGCTCAATCGTGAGTTCCGGGATCTCCTGCGGGGACGCTGCCGCGGTGGTTTCCGGCTGCTTTTCGATCGTCGAGTCGAACGGTGGTGAAGTCATGTCCTGCAAGATCGGCAGGTCTGTCATCGTATCGGTCGATGACTGCATTTCCTCGACCGTAGCCTCTGCCGGCGGCGCCGTTTCCTGCGGTGGCGGCATAAAGCTCGCGCCTTCAAACTGCGCCTCGACCGAGTTGTCCGGTTTTGCAGTCTGCTCCACTTGTTTGGCGCGGGCTTCGGCCAGGATCTCGGACGTCGGGCGATCGTCGATACCCGATTCCTCTTTCTCCCTGGCCTCCTTCTCGGCGCGTCGCGCTTCCTCTTCTTTCAGGATCTCGGTTGCCTTATCGACCTTCGCCTGGATTTCGCGATCGAGCGTGATCTCGGGCACCGGCTCGTCGTTTTCTGACGTTGCCGCGGTTGCAGCGGCTTCATCGGCCTCCAGCCCTTGCGCAACTGCCATCGCGTGCTCCAGCGCGTCCAGGTCGGGGCGCAGCTGTGCCACCGTAGGGTCTCGTTCCCATTCCGGTACGGCTTCCTCGGGAGGCTCGACCTGGGCGGCTGCGAGATTCGGCGCGGGGTCGGGCTGCGGCTCGGGCCTCGCCGGCTCTGCCAGGTTCGGTGCAAGCACCTCGAGGTCGGGCAGCGTGTCCTGGATGAGTTCAGGAATGTCGTCGTCAGCATCCTGCGCAGGCGGCGCCGGCACATCGATGGCCGGCTCGGCCGCAGGTTCGGGTTGCGGTTCGGGCTGGGGCTCGGGTTGGATCTCCGGTTGCGGCCTGGATGCGGCCTCGGGCTGCGGCGCGGTTTCGGCTTTCGGCTCCGGCGCGGCAGGTTCGGCCGCCGGCGAGGCTTCCTCAGCGGCGGGCCCGCCATTGATGCTCAGGCCGTACTCTTCATTGGCAACCAGCTTGATCTGCGCCACGTTGACGCGATCCAGCTTGTTCTCAACGGCGGAAATAAGAGATGACTCGACCAGGTTGTTGGCAACCCGGGGAATGCCGTCACTCAGCCGGTGCAGCACCTCGGCGGAACCGTCCTCGAAGACCGCGTCGAATTCATTGCCCGCCAGGCGGAAGCAATGCTTGAAATATCCGAGCAGCTCGCTGGCCCCCAACGGTTTTATTTCCTGGCGCAGCCGCAATCGTTGCCGCACGCGCGCGAGCTGCGGAGACTTCAGCATGGCGTCCATGCCGGTGTCGCCCATCAAGACGATGTTGGCGCCTTCCGAGACGCCGGCGTCCGAAGCGGTCAGCGCTTCGAGTTCCGACAGCGCGTCAGCACCTATGCGCCTGGCGTCCTCGACGACGATGAATACCCGAGTGCCTTCCTCAGCGTGCTTGAGCAGCTGGCGGCGGAACGTCGAGAACCTCTGTACGGTTCCCGACGGCATCTCGATACCGAGCTCCTCGAGCAGCAGCTCGAGGACCTCGTCGTGCCCCAGCTGCATGCGCCCGACCGAGATAATGACCTGGCTAGCGCCGATGGCCTCCAGCGCACGGCGGACGATCGTGGTCTTGCCGACGCCGACAGGACCGTTCACGCAGACAATCGCATCCGGTGTGGCCAGGGCTTTCTTGAGGCCGGCCATGGCCGCCGCAGTCTGCGGGCCCACGAATACATCGCTGCCGGCTGCAAGGGCCCGGAAGGGTCGTTTTGTCAGGCCAAATTGGGTTTCGTACATATGCGAACTACACATAACACGCGGCACAGACGGCAGTTTGGGGCCAATAGGGCCGAATTTCATGGAGTTAGGTCACAAAAAAAGCACGTCTAGTCAGGAAATACCGCGCCGGGTGCAGCGGAACAATTAGGTGAAATTCCACTCAAAAACCGTGAAAATACGGCGGCTTCGCCGAAGAACACGAAAATAACCACATGAAACCCGCATTTCGCCGCTGGGCAGTGATTGCCGCCCTGATCATCGTGCCGATGTTCGGCGCCGGATTCCTGTCGACCCTGAAGCCTGAGCCGCCCAAGAAGGATGAGGTGAAACTCGCACCGCTGGTCGATGTTCTCGAACTCGATCTGGCGCCCGGAGTGTTTACGGTCCGTAGCCAGGGCACGGTACGTCCGAGGACCGAGACCGTGCTGAGTTCCGAGGTTTCAGGGGCGATCGTCGAGATTTCGCCCAATTTCGTCGCCGGTGGAGTGTTTGGCAAAGGCGAAGTCCTGATGCGCATTGATCCGACGAACTACACGGTGGCGGTCGACCAGGCAAAAGCACTGGTCCGCCAGCGCCAAATCGAGTTCGATGGGGCCGAGAAGCTGCTCAGCCAGGGCTACCGTGCCGAAGCGGAGCACGCATCGGCGGCAGCCGCCCTGGCGTCCGCCAAGGCTGAGCTGGTGCGCGCAAATCGGAACTTCGAGCGCACGTATATTCGGCTGCCGTATGCCGGGATGGTTCGGAGTAAGAATGCCGACCTGGGCCAGTTCGTCAATCCGGGAACGACCCTGGGTGTGACATTCGCTACCGACATCGCCGAAGTTCGCTTGCCGCTGACTGACCAGGATCTCGCCTTCGTCACGCTGCCGGACGCGAGGGCGCAGGCAGAACCGGAAGTCGACGATGGACAGGCAGTGACGTTGACGGCGATACAGCGCGGCCAGCCGGCCAGGTGGGACGCCCGGATCGTCCGATCCGAGGGCGTCGTTGATGAACGCAGCCGCGTGACCTATGCCGTTGCTCGTATCGACGACCCATACCGGTTGCACAGCGAAGGCGCGCCTCTGCCGGTGGGCACATTTGTAGCGGCGGAGATCGAGGGGCAGAGCCCGGTCGACACGATTCGGGTTCCGCGGTCGGCCTTGCGTGGCTCGGACGAACTGGTATTTCTCACCGATGAGAACACGATCGAGCTGCGACGTGTCGAGATTCTGCGAACGGACGCCGACTTCGCCTACGTGAGCAGCGGCGCCGCGGTCGGCGAGCGTATTTCTGTGACGACGCTCGAGGCGCCGATTAATGGGATGACCGTGCGCTCTACCGACCGACTCGACGAGGAAGAGGACAGCGCTGCGGGACAGGTAGCGATGGAGGCTGACGAGGCGACGCAATGAGGCGCCGAACCGAGACGAGCGAGAGAGGGCTGATCGCGTGGTTCGCTAGCAATCACGTAGCGGCCAACTTGTTGATGTGCCTGATCATCGTCGCCGGCATCATATCCGCAGTAACGATCCGCAAGCAGACCACGCCAGACTTCGAGCTCAACCTCGTCCAGGTACGAGTACCGTACCTGGGTGCAGCGCCGCAGGAAGTTGAAGAAGGCGTTGTGATCAAGATCGAGGAGGCGATCCAGGACATACAGGGCATCACCGAGATCAACTCGACGGCCTCCGAGGGATTGGGAAGTGTCACTGTGGAGGTGTCGCGGGACTTTGACATCAATGAAGTCCTGCAGGAGGTCAAGACTCGCGTCGATGCTATCTCGACATTTCCGGCGCTGACCGAGAAGCCGGTCATTTACAAGATCGAGCCGCAAATACCGGTCATCTTTGTCACCCTGCACGGCGACCTGAACGACTACACGCGCAAATCGCTGGCCCATGAGGTCCGCGATGAATTGCTGGCACTGCCCGAGGTCAGCCAGGTCGTCTATTTCGGCGATACGCCCTACGAGATCAGCATCGAGGTGTCGGAACACGTTCTTCGGCAGTACGGCCTGACAATGTCGGAGATTTCGCAGGCGATCCGCAATTCTTCTGTGGACATGCCGGGCGGATCCATACGAACCGCCGGCGGCGATATTCGTCTGCGCACCGAGGGGCAGGTTTACAAAGGTGTCGACTACGCTGAACTCGTGCTCAGGACCTACCCGGATGGTACGCGCCTGACGCTCGGCGACATTGCCGAGATTGAAGACGGGTTTGTCGAAGATGCCGGTTTTGGTCGTTTCGATGGCGGTCGGGATGCGACGCTCAACGTGGTCGCGCAGGGACAACAGAACGAATTGCAGACGGCCGCTGCCGTGAAGGCGTATGCCGAAAAGAAAGCCGGGGAACTGCCCCCCGGGGTCGAAATGGATCTCTGGATCGATCGTTCGCATTACCTCAAGGGCCGACTGGAGCTGATGCTCTCGAACATGGCGATGGGTGCCGTACTCGTGTTCCTGGTGCTCTCGCTGTTCCTGCGAATGAAAGTCGCCGGTTGGGTCATCATCGGC
>JASJBB010000157.1 GCA_030066735.1 Woeseiaceae bacterium
ATGTACCGCTGGTGGGCGGCATCTCCATTTTCGGCACGCTGGTCGCTTTCATGGTGTTCGGTGGCCTGTTTGAAGACCATGCTGCATTCTTTGCCGCTGCCGGCCTGCTCGTTGCGGTCGGCGTTCTGGACGACGTCTATGGCGTTTCGCCGCCGGTGCGGCTCGCCGTACAGGCGGCGGCCATCCTGATCATCGCCACGTTGGGTGGCACTTACCTTGCCGATCTCGGCGCCATTCTGCCTGTCGTCGGCGACCTGCACCTCGGCTGGATGGCCATACCCTTTACGGTATTTGCCGGTGTGGGGGCGATCAACGCGTTCAATCTTTCCGATGGCGTCGACGGGCTGTGCGGAACACTGGCCCTGGTTGCGCTGGCAGGTCTCGGCATCGCGGCCGCCGTGGCCGGCAACCTGGCGGACTTGCCCGTGATCCTGATGTTGATCGGCGGGCTCGTCGGATTCTTGATTTTCAACGTGCGGTTGCCGAACCGCCGCCAGGCGTCAATATTTCTCGGCGACGCCGGCAGCTACCTGCTCGGACTTTCCGTGTTGTACCTGGCGATCCGCTTGTCACAGGGGCCCGATCGTGCGATCCAGCCGGTGACGGCGCTATGGCTCTGCATGCTGCCATTGCTGGACACATTCGGCGTCATGCTGAGGCGTTTGCGCCGAGGGTACTCTCCGCTGCACCCGGACCGCGAGCACATCCATCACGTATTTCTGCTGGCCAAATTCTCCGTCACTGCAACCTGGGTTGGGCTCACGCTCGTCGCCAGTGTGGCGGCGGCATTCGGTCTGATCGGCGTATTCGCCGGCATCCCCGAGTCCTTCATGTTTGCCAGCTTCTTGGTTCTGAGCGTGGCCTACTACGGCATGTTTACGAGGGTCTGGAATGCACTGACATTCCTCAGCCGTTCGATCAATCGCCGCGCCCTTGCAAAGATGGACCGCCGCATGGGCATTGATCGGCGGCAACGGGAAGAGATTTACTATGTGGACGGCATTCCCAAAGAGCGTCGTTCGGGCAAAGACCGGCGCAGGAACGGCGGGGACCGGCGCAACGGCGAGGACCCTGTATCCGCACAGCTCATCGAGGTAGAGAAGGTCTCGGTCGATTCAGCTTCGACCGACAAGGCTGCGGCAGTCAGCCCGGATCCCGCTACGGGGAATAGCAGCGTCTACAACTAGCTGCGCCGCCAGCCGTTTTCAATAAAGCGCAACGTGTGTTCGGTGCTAACCAGCTTGCCGAGCCAGTGTACGTCGTTGTCGGACACCGCCCGGCTAATGAACTGTGACGACACATAGTTGCGCAGGCGGCTGTCGTCGCCAAGGAGCCGCTGGACCTCGGCTTGCATGGTTGTCCGGTACCAAAGCGGCCAGTCTTCACTGTAGACGAACGTGTAGCGCTCGACGATATTGCGCAACCTTCGCAACAGCTTGTACGCCTGGAAGGCTGCCTTGTTTCTGTTGGCGTACGCTTCAATCGGCAGACGCTTGTACGGTAGTTGGCCAACCGTTTCGTGCGCTGCGATGACGGCCGCCTGAATCGCGGTTTCGCCATATGGGTCTTTTTTCGCAAGCGTTGCGGAAAAGCCGATCGTCGCGTCCTGCAGGCGGTAGCCAAGCTCGATGATATCGGGGTCCCAGTAAGGTGTTCTGAATGTCGAAAACGTATTGGCTATCGCAGCCTGACCCCCGAAGTAGCGTGGCCCTGCCTCGAACATCAGGTAAGAGAGATAGGCCTCGGGGTCCTGGAATCCTCCGTAAAGGCCTTCCACATGGTCGAGACACGACTCGATACGTTGCTCGAATTCCTGGAAGCTATCGCCGAACATGACCCGATAGAACGTCGCATCGACAGGCGCGCGTCCGTTGCGATGCTGGGCCGCGGCGTCGGCCGACAGAATGTGCGGGACGTTGCCCCAGCCCTGGATGTGGTCACGAAAAATGTGATCGCCGGATACACCCGTCATTATGACCGAGAATGGTTCCGACTCATGCCTGAGCTGGCCATAAGTGTAGAGAAGGTGCGAGCGATTGATGTTCTGCAAGCCGTCCGACAGGAACACGGTATCGCGGGCAAGCTGCGGTAACTGTTCCAGGAACGCCTGGTCGAGATGCACCGGAGCGTGCAATAGTCCGAGTTGCCCCGCGATCTCCGCGGTTTCGTTGATCTCGGTAGAGGTGGCCCTGCCAAACGTGAACGAGTGTAAGCCCGCGATCCGCGATGCCGGCAGCGCGGCCAGCACTGTTCGACAGTCCAGGCCCTCGCTGACTCCCATCGTGACTGGGAGATCATCCGGGAAGTAACGCGGCACTGTCTCCTGAAACGCTGAAATCGCTTCGTCAACTGCCTCGGTCCCGTTGACCAGGCGCGACAGGCGGCGTGGCCTGTCGCGGTAGGCGCGCTGCGCGGTCTCTCCGGACAGCAGATCGACCTCGATAACCGTTCCTGGCGGCAGCCGGTCAGCACCGCGGACGGGAGTCGTCGCACCAATGCCGTGATTGAAGTAGAGCGTCTCGTAAATCCAGTTCTCGTCGACGGCGGCAGCTTCAGGAAAGGCGCGAACAATCGCGGCGAGTGATGTTGAAACGGCCACTCCACGGTCGGTTCGAGCAACCTGAACCGGTAGCCATGCCGACGGATCCGTAACAACCCAGAGCCTATCGCGCTCGACGTCAGTAACGACAATGGCGAATGCGCCCCGAAGCTCCCGAAGACTCCCGGGTATCGCGTTCCCCGAGACCAGGGAATGCCTGATTTCCTCCCAGTCGAGCCCGTCATGACCTATGACGTCTCCGGCCAGAATGCAGCTATGGTCTTCGAATGCTTTGAATGCGGCCGCGCGACACGGCGCATTGTCGTGATGCGCCACGCAAAGCAGAAGGTTACCGTCGACGGAAGACTTCGAGCGGAGCAACCCCAACGGGTTGAGGGCCTCAATGATCTCCTGCGGGGCCGATGGCGCCCGGCGGTTCGCAATTACGGCAAAACTCGTCATCCGCGTTCTGCCGTGGCGTCATTAACGGAAGTAGCGGGCATCATAGTAAGCACGCACGACTGGATTTGATTGACGACTCCAACTGCCGCCATAGAGCCTGGAGCTAATGGAGTAGGCGAGCCGCCCTGGAGAGAGTTTTCGGCCCAGCGCGGCAAGCCTGTGCCAGAAATTTCCGGTTTCGGCATCCTGCATCGCGACGAGATTTCGCGCCGCGATATCGCGGGCTGTTTCCGAAATCGATCTTCCGGACTGGTCAGCTGCTTCGATCAGGCGGCCAATCCGGGCCTTGAAGCGATCGCGAATAATGTCTTCCCGGGCCTCGCTCGAGAGACGCCCGAGGTACCAGCAGAATATGCCGCCGCTGTTTGCGACAAAGCCGGGGACAAATTCTATGCCGCTGCGGAATAGTTGCTTTTCGATCTCTGTCGAGGCGCAGATGTTGGCGACCGGTACGATCCAGCGTGCGCTGATCTGGCCAATGTTCTGCGCGCGTAAACTGTCCGCGCCACCACCGGGAATCAGCAGGTCCGCTTGCTGTGTATAAAGTTCTGCGGCGGGCAGTTGTTTGCAGTTCGGGAAGTCCTTTACGAAGTCGTCGCCATGCTCAGACCTGGCTCGCAACACAGCGTCAATGTCGAGTCCGCTCGGGTTGTAAATAGCGCCACCAAGCGTGGATATTCCAACGACCCTCGCGCCCGCCTGACCCAGTAGCTGGAGAAGATGGGTGCCGACTTTTCCTACACCTTCGAGCAGGACTGAAGCTCCATTGAGCCGGCGGGCGCGTGCTTCCAGCAACGCGTCTGCCGTAACGAATACAGTCAGAGCGGTGAAGTAGTTTGAATTGATGCCGGATTTCTTTGGCCCTGGCTGGATCGGCAACCCCGCACCCGACATGACGGCCGCCAGGTCCTCGGCGCTGGTGCCCATATCGAGGCCGCCGACATACCTGCGGTCGCGAATCAGGTCGCCGATCGACTCGCCGAAACGGTGAAAGAGCTGCTCGCGTTCGTCGGCGGATACTCCGGGCCTTGCCACCAGGCCCGCTTTCGCGCCACCACTCGGAAGGTGCAGAAACGAGAACTTGAACGTCATCTCGCGAGCGAGCCGCGCAACCTCGTCCAGCGTTACCGAATCCGTGAAACGAATTCCGCCGGTGCCGCGGCCCGCGACGAAGCGGTCGATTACGACAAACCCGTAGAAGTCGGTTCCCGCGGTTCCAACGATCCGATGGAACGCCGGTTCTAGCCCATCGATGTCTTCTTTCACGGCATCGTTCCGGAGAGCTGAATCAGGCCTGTAATGCTACAGAATACGGGGCGGCAGGAGGCGGGTCTGTTACTTAAGTCGCGAAATTTCGTCCTATTACCAGGGGCGTGCAATTGCTGTAGCATCACCACGCCTGAATAAAACCCTGGAAAGTCCGCATGATCAGGACCCGATTCGCTCCCAGCCCGACCGGAGTGCTGCATCTCGGCAGCGTCCGCACGGCGCTGTATTGCTGGTTGTATGCCCGGCACCATAACGGCCAGTTCGTCCTGCGTATCGAGGACACCGACAAAGAGCGCTCGACCAGGGAGAATGTCGACGCCATCCTGGAAGGAATGACCTGGCTCGGGCTGGATTGGGACGAAGGCCCGTCCTACCAGAGTGACCGGGAAGACCGCTACCGGGAGGTCATCGACCAGTGGTTGGCAGAGGGCAAAGCGTATCACTGCTACTGCACCAAGGCGGAGCTTGACGAGCTTCGCGAGAAGCAGATGGCGGCAGGAGGCCACGTTCGCTACGACGGCCGCTGCCGCGATCGGACCGAGCCGCGGCCGGGGGTGGATCCCGTGGTGCGTTTTCGGAACCCTGTTGACGGCGAAGTCGTCGTGGAAGATCTGGTCCGCGGGCAGGTCGTATTCCAGAACGAACAACTCGACGACCTGGTCATCGCGCGTCCCGACGGGTCCCCGACGTACAATTTCTCCGTCATCGTTGATGACTACGACATGAAGATCTCGCATGTCATACGGGGCGATGACCATCTCAATAACACGCCGCGGCAAATGAACATGCTGCGGGCGCTCGGCGTGGAACCGCCGGTCTACGCGCACCTGCCGATGATTCTCGGCCCGGACGGTTCGAAACTGTCGAAACGCCACGGCGCGGTGGACATCCGTGAATACCAGGAACAGGGTTACCTTCCCGAGGCCATGCTGAATTACCTGGTGCGGCTGGGCTGGTCGCACGGTGACCAGGAGATATTCAGCCGTGACGAGATGATCGAGCTGTTCGACGTCAAGGACGTCAACCAGTCTGCTTCCTCGTTCAATCCCGAGAAACTGCTCTGGCTGAACCAGCAGCACATTCTTGCGACATCCGCGCCCGAGCTCGGCCGCCAGTTGCAGCCGTTCCTGGCCAGGGCCGGTCTCGATCCCGCGGACGGACCGGATCCCGAGCACGTGGCGACCGGCTTTCACGAGCGTGCGGAGACCCTGTTGCACATGGCGGCAAGTGCACGCTATTGCTACGAGGATTTCGATGTCATCGATGAGAAGTCGGCCAAGAAACACCTGCGGCCCGTGATCCTCGAGCCGTTTCGGGTCGCCCGGAATCGGCTCGCGGAGTTGGAGCACTGGGGGCAAACAGCCATACACGAGGTCATCGAGAGCGCTGCAGCGGACTTCGATATCAACCTCGGCAAACTCGGCCAGCCCATTCGGGTGGCCGTCACCGGAGGCCCGGTATCGCCGCCGATCGATGTCACTCTATGGCTGGTCGGGCAGGAGCGGACCCTGAGGCGGATGGACCATGCAATCGGCCTGATTGAGGCGAGGGCGTCCGCAAGCAGCTGATTCTGCTAATAAAGATTGCCAGGAAAGGGCATCCTTGACAGCCTAGCTCAGGCTCCGTAAAGTTCGCGCTCCGTGGGGCTATAGCTCAGCTGGGAGAGCGCTTGCATGGCATGCAAGAGGTCGGCGGTTCGATCCCGCCTAGCTCCACCAAGTTTTCCGGATTGACGTCCTACGTCCCCATCGTCTAGAGGCCTAGGACTCCGCCCTTTCACGGCGGCAACAGGGGTTCGAATCCCCTTGGGGACGCCATATAAA
>JASJBB010000050.1 GCA_030066735.1 Woeseiaceae bacterium
GACGATGACGACGTTTTCAGCCTGCGCTTGCCGACCGTGCTCGTCGCCAACAAGAGCGACCTCGACCCCGACCCGGACGAGGTCAAGGTGCTCGAGGAGCTGCTCGGCCTGAGCTACCCGGCGCTAACGGTTTCCGCTGAAACCGGCGACGGCCTCGAGGAACTCGGCGCATTCCTGTTTCGCGCGCTCGACATCGTGCGTGTCTACACGAAGACGCCCGGCAAGCCGGCCGAAACGGACAAGCCGTTCACGGTGCGCCGCGGCGGCACGGTGCTCGACGTTGCCCGGCTCGTGCACAAGGACATCGCCGAAGGACTCAAGTTCGCCCGCATGTGGGGCGACGACGTGTACGACGGCCAGCAGGTCGGGCCGGACCACCTCGTGTCCGACGGCGATCTCGTCGAACTGCACGTCTAGACCAGTCCCGCGTTCCTCAGCGGCAGCTCGCGAACACGATTGCCCGACGCCGCGAAATAGGCATTGACGATAGCCGGCGCGATTGGCGGCACGCCAGGCTCGCCGACGCCGCCCGGCAAGGCATCCGACTCCATGATGTGCGCATGGATCTTGTGCGGCACTTCGCTCATGCGGCACATCGGGTAAGTGTCGAAGTTGCCTTCGACGATGGCGCCCCCACTGGCCGTAATCTCGCCATGCAGTGCGAGGCTCATGCCGAAGATCGCGGCGCCTTCCATCTGTGAACGGACGCGGTCCGGGTTGACGACGAGGCCCGCATCGATGCAGGTCCAAATCTCCTCGACCTTGAGCATGCCGTTGGCGTCGACGCTGACTTCGGCGACGGCGCCCACATAAGCCAGGAAGCTGCGGTGCACGGCGATGCCTAGCCCGTGTCCGTCGGGCAGTTCGCGCCCCCAACCGGCCATGTCGGCTACCTTCTCGGCAACGGCGGCCAGGCGGCCGGTATCGACCGGGTGCTGCGCCAGGTCCTGCCCGTAGTTGCCGTAGTCGGCGCCGTCGTCGGCCGGGTTGATCTGGCGTGCGGGACCGATCATCTCGAGCAGGTGCTCCTTCGGATCACGGCCTTTGACGTGCGCCAGTTCGTCGACGAAGCAGCCGGCCCCGTACGCGTGGAAGACGTTGCAGACCGAACGCAGCCAGCCAATGCGCACATGCGCCGGCGCGTCGCAGGCCTCGATGCGCAGGTTCGGCACATCCCACGGACTGTCGAACGCTCCGAGACTGAGCTCGTTCGCCTGCGGCCCGGGGACGCCCGGCGCGAAAGTCGTGACTATCGACGGGAAGCTGGTGCGATGCAGCCACGTGGTCGTCGCGCCGTTCTCGTCCTGGCCCGCGCGGAAATACTGCGCGCTGACCGAGTGCAGGTAGCCCTGGCGGATATCGTCCTCGCGGGTCCACTGCACTTTGACCGGCCGGCCCGCCTCGCGGGCAAGCCAGGCGGCCTCGGCGATGAAATCGGGTTTCGATTTGCGGCCGAAACCGCCGCCGAGCAGCGTCACGTTCACTGTCACCTGTTCAGGCTCGAGGCCGAGCGTACCGGCCACCGTCGCGCGCGCAGTCTGCGGATCCTGGCTACAGGCCCAGACCTCGCAGTTGCCGTCCTCGTCGACCCGGGCCATGGCCGCCGGCGGCTCCATTGGCGCCTGCGAGAGATGCGGCGCGTAGTAAATGGCCTCGTGGACGCTGGCGGCCGCCGCGTCGGCGTCGCCGCGATTAAGCGTGACGCGGCCTGGCGCGGATGCGGACGCGATCAGCTGCTCCTTGTAGGTGTCGCTGGAGTACGCGGCGTTGGCTCCCAGGTCCCACTCGATCTCGAGCGCCGCGCGACCCCGTTCGGCCGCCCAGGTATTGGTCGCCAGCACGGCAACGCCACCCAGCACGTTGAACACGGGCGGACTGCTCGGCTCCGGCAAGCGAATCACATCGACGACGCCCGCGATAGCGCGCGCCGCCGCGTCGTCGAGGGACGCGATGCTGCCGCCGAGGGCCGGGCAGCGCTCGATGGTCCCGTACAACATGTCCGGCAGCACCATGTCCGTGGCGTACTTGGCGGCGCCGGTTGTAAACGCCATGCCGTCGATCGTGTCCATCGGCTTGCCGATGTACTTGTAGTCGGCGGGCGACTTGAACTCGGCGCTCTCGGGCTGCGGCATCCCGCTCGCGGCATCGACGAGGTCGCCGTAGCCGGCCGAGCGGCCGCTGGCTTCGTGGTGCACGGCGTGGTCGCGGGCTACGCACTCTTCTGCCGGCACGCCCCAGGTTGCAGCGGCGGCCGCGATCATCATGTCGCGGGCCGTAGCGCCGGCATTGCGCAGCAGGTCGAAGTGCTTGCGGATACTTGTCGAGCCGTCGGTGTTCTGGTCACCGTACTTCTCGTGACCGATGGCCTGGATCAGCTTGATCTTGTCCCAGTCGGCCTCGAGCTCGTCGCCGATGACCTGCGGCAAAGAGGTGCGAATGCCCTGGCCCATCTCCGAGCGGTGGCAGTAGATCTCGACGATGCCGTCGTTACGGATGTTGACATAGACATTGGGTGCAACGGATGCGAGTTTCCTCGCGACCGGGTCCGCCACTTCGTCGGCCGGCGTGCATGCCGTCGCGAACGTCAGTGCGAACACGAGGCCGCCACCCGCCTGCCCGGTGCGCTTCATGAATTCGCGGCGGCTGATTTTTCTCAGTTCGCTCATGACTGGTCCTCCGCGATGCGATGAATGGCTTCCCGAATACGCGTGTAGGTGCCACAGCGGCAGATGTTGCCGCTCATCGCGCCATCGATATCGTCATCGCTGGGATTCGGTACTCGTTCGAGCAACGCTGCCGCGCTCATGATCTGGCCCGACTGGCAATAGCCGCACTGCGCGACGTTGAGTTCCCGCCAGGCGACCTGGACCGGGTGACTGCCATCCTCGGAAAGCCCTTCGATCGTCGTCACGGTCTTGCCCGCGGCGGCCGATACCGGCAATACGCAGGAACGCACCGGTTGGCCATCGAGGTGCACGGTGCACGAGCCGCACAGCGCCTTGCCGCAGGCGTACTTGGTCCCGGTTAGCCCTGCGATATCACGTATCGCCCACAACAACGGCATCGCCGGATCGACGTCCAGGTCCACCTCCTGGTTATTCAGCAAGAACTTGACCGCCACTTTCGCCCCCTGTGATTCATTTGCCAGGTGATGCCGATACCATACCTGTCGGGCCGGCAAAATCCGAACAGAATCTGGAGGTCGGCTCGCGGGTCAACCAGCGCCGGTCACCGACAACCACTCTCGCTCGACGTCGCGCATGATCGCATCGAAACGGGGACTGCTGCGGATGGAGTCCACCCACTCGTTGTGCCGGGCCCAGAAGGGATAGTTGATGTTGCCGATTCTGACGGTGTTTTCGAGCCAGTCGAGCGCCGCGTCGGTGTCACCAGCAAGGGCCAGGCTGTGGGTGATTTCCCGGGACAGCAGTTCGCTGTTCCTGGCTGCCGCGCGAAGCTCGCCGGTTACCGCGTCGCGAGCTGCTTCTGGCTTACCGCAGACGCCGCTGAGAATTGCGATGCCCAGTTGCGACATGATCGAACCCGGATGCCTGGCCTTCAGCCCGCCGATGACGTCCGACGCCTCCTCGAGTTTGCCGTTGCGAAGCAGGACATAGCCCCAGCACCAGGCGGCAAAAGCATTGTATGGATCCATCTCGTAGAACCGCCGGTAATGTGGGATCGCATCCGAGTTACGGCCTTCCATGACTGCAATGAACCCCGGCATGCAATGGTTGATCGGCGTGAGAGGGTCGATTGCCAGCGTCTCGGCAAAGAGGCTCAAGGCCTGCTCATTGCGACCCACCAGGGCATACAGGTATCCCAGCGCCCCGAGCGTATCGGGATCGCTCCGACTGGATTCCATCGCGCGCTCGAGAGGGCCTCGTGCCGCGCGCAGCGCGCCCGAGTGGAACTGAACGATACCGAGCAGCGCGTAGCCACGAGATGAGTTTGCGTCCAGCACGAAAATCCGCCTTGCGCAATCACCCGCCTTTCCCAGGTACTCGCCGTCCGGATCAAGGCCGATTTCGTTATACCTCGCATACACATGCCCGAGCGCCGCCAGGAGGCGGGTATTCGGCCCGACGAGATTGAGTCCGTTCTGCAGATGTCGTTCGGCCTGTTGCAGGCCGTCCCGGGAGAACCTCCACATCTGGTATCGAGCCCGAAGATAGGCCTCGATGGCCCGTGGGTCGTCGAGTTTGTCCCTGGCTGCGGATTCTGTGGGAAGAACGTGCTGAGCCAGTTCTGCGGCAACCGCCCGCGCAATTTCGTCGTGCATATCGAAAAGATTGGCCAGGGTGCCCGAGTAACGCTCGCTCCATCGCGCATCGTCGGAATCCAGGTGTCTGAGCTGGAGGATGACGCGCAGCTTGTCGCCGTTCCTGCGAATGGACCCGTCGAGTATGAAATCCACACCGAACTCACGAGCCGTGTCCTGCAGTGCTGCACGCGCGCCTTTCAGGCGCATGGCCGAAGCGTGGGAGATCACGCGAAACGACGGTACTTTCGAGAGTTCGATAATGATCTCCTCGGTCAGTCCGTCAGCGATGTAGGCGCCGTCGCCATCGAGGCCCTGGTCCTTTATGGGGGTCACGAGAATCGACGTGCGCGCGTCGGCAGCCGGCGCTTCTCGTTCGAAAGGCGCTTCGAGCATGTAGCCGCGGCGCGGCACAGTCCGGATGAGCTTTCTTTGGTGGTCTCCGATCGCTGCCCGGACCTCCGTAAGGCAGCTCTTGAGCGAACCTTCCGTGACGATCCTGTTGGCCCATACGGCGTCCAGGAGCTCGGCCTTGGTTACGACACGGCGCGGTCTGTGCAGGAGGTAGACGAGCACATCGAACGACTTCCGACGCAGGGGAACAGGCGTCCCTGCCCGGCGAACCTCGGCCCGAAGGGTATCGACGGATGTATCGCCATACCGGTAGATCATTGCAATTGGCCGCCAGCAGCCTGGTAGCCGGCTTCGGTCCCGATGGCCGAAGTCCGTTCGGCGTCCTTTGACGATAATTTTACAGAAATTTGACGACCTTGACTGCCGCCCGGACTAGATTGGATGCGTGGAAATCCAGCTCTCGTGACCACGGGTCGCAATAACTGGAGTTCGTGACCGCGGCATCCCGGGATGAGATAATGGGGCACGCGCTTGAGTGGCATTACAGATGGGTAAGCATGCCAAGCTGTCATGGTCAGGGCTGACTGCCGAGCTCGGGCGGCGCGAGGTATACCCGGTTGTCGTCGCGTATGCCATCGTGGCCTGGTTGCTGCTGCAGATCGGCGAGGTCACGTTTACCCCGCTTGGCCTCCCCGAATGGGTAATGACCGGCCTGGTCGTTATCGTCATCGCCGGTTTTCCCGTCGCCGTCCTCCTCGCCTGGCGCTACGACATCACTCCAAGCGGCATCTTTCTTGATGGCGCCAATGTGCATGCGCTGGCGGAACGAGAGTACGGCCCCTCCGTTGCCGTGCTGCCATTCATCGACCTGAGCCCCGAGCAGGACCAGGCATATTTTTGCGAAGGCGTCGCCGAGGAAATCACCAACTCCCTCGTCAAGATCCGCTCATTGCGCGTCGCAGCGCGCTCCTCGGCGTTCCAGTACAGCTCGGAGGCCGGTGACGCACGCGAGATCGGCAACGAGCTTGGGGTCAACACCATCCTCGAAGGCAGTGTGCGCAAGTCGGACGGGGTGGTTCGCATTACTGCGCAACTCGTGAAAGTCTCGGACGGCTGCCACTTGTGGTCGAAGACCTACGACCGCCAGATGGAGGACGTTTTCGCCATCCAGGAGGAAATCGCATCGAGCATTGCGGTGTCGCTGCTGGATACGATCTCCAGGCGGAATCGCAAGGCGATTCGCCGCCCGAGGAGCGCCAATGTCAAGGCCTACGACTACTACCTGCGAGGCAGGAAACACTTCAAGCTGTTGCGCCGGGCGGAAATCGAGCACGCGCGGGAGATGTTCCGGAACGCTGTCGATCTCGACCCGGAATTCTCACTGGCCTGGGCGGGATACGCCGACTGTCATTCGTATCTCGCGATGTACGTGGAGCGCAACCCGGATTTCATTGAACAGGCGCACAGGGCGAGCAAGCGAGCGCTGCAGCTCGGTCACGGATTGGCCGAATCGCATGCCTCTCGCGGCTTGGCCTGTCTCGTCAGCCGCGACTTCGATCGCGCGGAAGAGGAATTTCGCAAGGCGATCGACATTAACCCGTACCTTCCCCGGACCTACCATTTCTATGCGCGCGAGCGATTCCAGCGCGGCGAAATGCAGGCTGCTGCGGAGCTGTTTCGCAGATCAGCCGACCTCGACCCCCTGGATTACCAGTCGAGATGCCTGCGTGCGCAGGTCTTGCAGGGCCTCGGCGAGATCGACCTGGCAAGACAGGCGGCGCGGGAGGCCATTCCGGTCGTGGAACGGCACATCGAGACGTTCCCGGACGACCCGAGCGCCTTCAACCTCGGCGCACTGGCGCTGATCCAGGTGGGCGAAAAAGAACAGGCCCTGCAGTGGCTGGAGCACGCTCTGCAAGTCGATCCCAACGACCCCATCGTGCTGTATAACGCGGCCTGCGGCTTTGCGCTGCTCGGCAAAGCCGACACCGCGCTCGATTACCTCGAATCCGCGCTCGCGCACGGCACCATCAGCCTCGACTGGATGCGCAACGACGAAGATCTGTCCAGCATCCGGGAAGATCCGCGTTACGCTGCGCTGGAGGAACGGCTGGCCGACGGGTAGCGGCGCCCGGCCCGGAGCATCAGCCGGGAAGATGGGGCAATGGGAAAACTATTACCCTTTATTTCTGTCAGAATACGCGTCAAGAATCAGAATCCCGCGCATCAGCGGTCAAGCAAACCCGAAATACAGGACCCAAGAAGATGTCAACACGCATATTGGCGGCACTGTCTGTGGCCGCCCTGCTCGTCGCCTGCGGTGGCGGCAAAGACCAACCGGAAACCACAGCCGCGGAGCCGTCCGGTCTCCCGGATATTTCCGTGACAGCTGCCGAGCTCGAAGGCAATCCGTTCTTCGAAGACTGGAACACGCCCTTCGGCGTGCCACCGTTTACAGAGATTGAAGACGAGCATTTCATGCCCGCCTTCAAGAAGGGCATCCTGGAGCTGCGCGCCGATGTCGACGCCATCGTCAACAACCCGGAACCGCCGACCTTCGAGAACACGATTCTCGCGATGGAAAAAGGCGGCGAAACGGTAACGAAGGTGCTGTTCACGTTCTACCCGCTGACGGGCACCGAGCTGAACGACAATCTGCGCAAGCTGCAGCAGGAAATCGGCCCGATGTGGTCCCGCGAAGCGGACGCGATTACGTTCAACGATGCGCTGTTCCAGCGCGTCCAGGCTGTCTACGAGCAGCGGGATTCGCTGGACCTCGGCGAACAGGAAGCGCGCCTGCTCGAACTCAGGCATCGTGAGTTTATCCGCGCCGGCGCCGCCCTGTCCGATGACGTGAAAGCGCAGGTAGCCGACATCAATTCGCGGCTCGCGGAACTGACAACGCAGTTCGGGCAAAACCTGCTGGCGGCAACCAAAGCTTTCACGATCGAACTGACCGACGAGGCCGACACGGCAGGCCTGTCCGAGGATTTCAAGGCCAACATCTGGGACGACGAGAAGCAGGCCTGGGTGCTTGGCCTCAATCGCTCGGTCTACGAGACCTTCATGACGCAGTCGGAGAACCGGGAGCTGCGCAAGCGCATGTTCGACGGCTACACCAACCGCTCCAACTCCGGCGAATATGACAACAGCCCGCTGCTGATCGAGGTTGCGCAGCTGCGCGCGAAGCGCGCCGAGCTCATGGGCTACGAGTCGCACGCGCATTACCAGCTCGAAGTTCGCATGGCGAAGTCACCCAAGGGCGCCGAGGATTTCCTGCTGCGCGTATGGGAGCCGGGCCTTGCGCAGGCGAAGCAGGAGCGCGCCGACATGCAGGGAATGATCGGTGATGCGTTCGAGTTCGAGGCGCACGACTGGTGGCACTACTCGGAGAAACTACGCGCACAGCGGTTCAACCTCGACGAGAACCAGCTGAAGCCCTACTTCGAACTCGGCGCCGTGAGACAGGGCGCTTTCGAGATGGCCACCCGCCTGTTCAACGTGACGTTCGAGGAAATCGAAGTACCGGTCTGGAACGACGTCGTCACGGCCTACGAGCTCAAGGACGAGAACGGCGAGCATATCGGCGTATTCATGATGGACATGTTCGCCCGCGACACGAAGCGTGGCGGCGCCTGGATGAACGGCTTTCGGGCCGCCTCGGACATCGATGGCGACCGCATTCGCCCGATCGTGACCAATAACATGAACCTCGCCAAACCACCGCAAGGTCAGCCGGCGCTGATGCGTTTCTCCGAAGTTGAAACGCTGTTTCACGAGTTCGGTCACGGCTTGCACGGCCTGCTGACCCAGATCGACTACCCGACGTTCTCCGGTGTCGACGGCCCGCGTGACTACACCGAGTTCCCGGCGCAGATCCTCGAGCACTGGACCTCGCAGCCGCGGATGCTCGAGATCTATGCGCGCCATCACGAAACCGGCGAAGTCATCCCGACGGATCTCGTCGAGCGCCTGCAAGCCGCTGCCAATCACAACCAGGGCTTCGCGACGACCGAGTTCATTGCGGCCTCCCTGCTCGACTTGCGCTGGCACATGCTGAGCTCGGAAGAAGCCAATGCGATCACCGACGCGATGGCTTTCGAGAATGAAGTCCTCGACGAGTACGGCCTGATTGACGAGATCGAGCCGCGCTATCGCTCGCAGTACTTCTCGCATATCTTCGCGGGCGGTTACTCGGCGGGCTATTACGCGTATCTCTGGTCCGAGATCCTCGATGCTGACGGCTTCAACGCATTCATCGAGGCCGAGGACATCTTCGATCCGGAAACGGCCGGCCGGTTGAAGAAGTGGATCTACGAGGCCGGCGGCCTGCGCGAAGCCGATGAGTTGTACCGCGAGTTCCGCGGCGCCGACCCGAGCATCGAACCGCTCCTGGAAGGACGCGGATTCGCAACGGACGACAGTTAGCCATTTGCGGTGACGCTTCGCCGCCCGTACGGCGGCGAGGCGTCACACCGCTAACAGCCTTTCGACCGTCCAGAACGCGCCGATAGCCGCGATCACGAAAGACGCGGGCATGACCACGGTGCTGCGGTAGCGCCCGGGCTGCCCCGCTGCCTCGAACCGGCGGCGCAGCGGCAATGTGACCGCCACCGCGACGAGCAACACGCTGATCTGGCCGATCTCCACCCCGATATTGAAACCGACAAGGCCTGCCAGGAACTGGTTGTCCGGCAGGCCGAGTTCACTGAAAAAGCCGGCGAAGCCGAGGCCATGCAGCAGCCCGAACAGGAACACCACGGGCAGGCGCCAGCGCGGTAGCTGTTTCACAAACAGGTTCTCGATGGCGACGAAGGCGATCGTGGCGGCAATCAGGGCCTCGACCCAGGCGGCGTTCAGGGTAATCCAGCCAGCGGCAGCCATGCCGAGCGTCAGGCTGTGCGCCAGCGTGAACATCGTGACCTGCAGGATCAGCGCCCGCCAACTGGTTGACGTCAGGAACAGCGCGAGCACGAACAGGATGTGATCGAGCCCGCCCGGCAGGATATGGCCGACGCCGATCTTGATGTACAGCCCCACCGTCGACAGCGTGCCGCGCTCGTTGCCTTGCTCATCGAGCAGCGGGCGCATCGGCTCGCCACTCTGCATCGCGTTCAGGGCCTCGCAAAGCGCCGGATCGAGCCCGTCTTCGCCAGGCACGCAGAACTCGTCTTCGGGGTGAGCGTTGGCGACTAGCGCCAGTACGACGAAAACCAGGGCAACAAGAAAGCGCATGGCGGGACTGTACGCGATGCGCGCACGAACCGCGACGGGCCGACGCGTGAGCTGGAAAAATGGCCCCAAGAGGGGCCATTTCTTTGTTTGGTGGTGATGGGTGGAATTGAACCACCGACCTGCGGGTTATGAGTCCGCCGCTCTAACCATCTGAGCTACATCACCGTGCATTCGAAGCCCGCATGTCCTTGCGGGGGAGCGAATTTTCCTTGCCGGACCGGTACGTGTCAAGGTCACGGCCCCGCCACAGATCATATGAGCTAGAACCGGAATTCTCATGGGCCCTCCGGCGGCTTCGGTTGGTTGTTGAGGCGACAGGGCAAATGAGTTTACGGCCTATTGCCGCTAGAATCATCGCGAAATACCACGGGAGTACAGGCAAATGCTCCGATCTTGCCGGGTTCTTGTTCCGACAATACTGGCGGTGCTCGCTACAGGCTGCGGCAGTCCGGCGCAGAGCGTGGACAATCGCCCCAACATTCTCCTGATCGTGGCGGACGATCTCGGTTATGCCGACCTCGGCAGCTTCGGCAGCGACATCCAGACGCCGAATATCGATGCGCTCGCGACGGAGGGAATCCGCTTCACGCAGTTTCACACGGCGCCTTACTGTGCGCCGACCCGCGCGATGCTGCTCAGCGGCAACAATAACCACGTTGCCGGCATGGCGAGCCAGGGCCGCGACGGGCTGCTCGACTACCCGGTACCCGGCTACGAAAACAGCCTGTCGGATCGCATCGTGCCGTTTCCCAGGCTGCTGCAGGCGGCGGGGTACCACACCTACACCGTGGGCAAATGGCACCTGGGCCTGGATGATGGAGCCAGCCCGCGAGCGGCAGGATTCAGCCGCGCTTTCAATCTGTTGCAGGGCGCGGGCACGCATTTCGACGAGATCGGCTATTCGGCAAACCCGTCGAAGTTCCGTCTCAACGATGATCTGGTCAGCTACCCTGTCGGGCGCTATTCGACCGAGGTCTACACCGACCAGTTGATCGAGTTCATTGAACAGGATCGTCACGACGGCCGGCCGTTCTTCGCCTTTGCGGCCTACACATCGCCGCACTGGCCGCTGCAGGTGCCCGACGACTACCTTGACCTTTATGCGGGACAGTACGACGACGGCTACGATGCGCTGCGCGTCAGGAATTTCGAGGCGCTCAAGGCAGCTGGCATCATCCCCGAGCAGTCGGCGTTACCGCCACGCAATGAGGCGATCACGCCGTGGGAGCAACTCGACGAGCAACAGCGCCGCAGGGAGTCACGCAAGATGGAACTCTATGCGGCAATGGTCGACAACCTCGACGACCACGTCGGGCGTCTGCTGGACTATCTCAGGGACAGCGGCCTCTACGACAACACCCTGATCATCTTCATGTCCGACAACGGCGCGGCGGGCGAAGATTTCTACAACGAGGGACGGTTCGTCGAGCACCTCCAGGCGCACTTCGACAATGCCTACGAGAAAATGGGCACGGCCGAATCGTTCGTCTCCTACGACGATCCCTGGGCGGAGGCCGGGTCCGCGCCGTTCATGCGCCGCAAGGGCTATACGCGCCAGGGCGGCATCGTGGCGCCGATGATAGCCGCCGGCCCGGGCGTCCATGCATCCGGCCAGATCGATGCGAGTTACCTGACCGTCATGGACCTGGCGCCCACTTTCCTCGAGCTCGCCGGGGCAACCTATCCGGACGATGGCTCTGTCGCACCGATGCTGGGAGAGAGCATGAACGCGTTCCTGGCCGGGGAAGCGGACGCCGTGCACGATGACAGCTACGTCACGACGCTGTACCACTGGGGACGCGCTTATCTCAGGCAGGGCGACTGGAAGATCGCCAATCTCGAAGGGCCGTTCTCGGAGGCCGACTTCGCGTTATTCAACCTGGCCGAAGATCCCGGGGAAACCACGGACCTCGCTGATGTTCACCCGGAAAAGTACGCGGAATTGATCGAACTATGGCGGCAGCGGCGCCTGGAACTCGGCATCATCCTGCCGCAGGACCTGTAATGCGCTAGACGTTGAAGCGGAAGTGCATGACATCGCCTTCCTGGACGACGTACTCCTTGCCCTCGAGACGCAGCCGGCCGGCCTCCTTGGCGCCGTTCTCGCCGTTGCCCGCAATGTAATCGTCGTAGCTGATGGTCTCGGCGCGGATGAAGCCCTTTTCGAAATCGGTGTGAATCTCACCCGCGGCCTGCGGCGCCGTCGCGCCGATCCTGGTCGTCCAGGCGCGGACTTCCTTGGGGCCGGCCGTGAAGAACGTCTGCAGGCCGAGCAGCCGGTAGCCGCCGCGAATCACGCGATTCAGCCCGGGCTCGTCAAATCCGAGGTCCTCGAGGAACACCTGCTTGTCCTCGTCGTCGAGCACCGCGATCTCGGCTTCGATCGCCGCACAGATCGCAACCACCTCGGCGCCCTCGGCGGCGGCGTATTCGCGCACGGCGTCCAGGTGCGGGTTATTGTCGAAGCCGTCCTCGTCGACGTTGGCCACGTACATGACGGGCTTGCCGGTGATCAGGTGCATTTCCTGCACGATGTCCTGCTCGGGCTCGTTGAGCTCGAGCGCCCGCATCGGCCTGCCCTCGTCGAGGTGCGCCTTGACCTTGCGAATCGTGTCGCGAATGAACAGGTCTTCCTTCGTGTTGGTTTTGGCGTTCTTTTCCGCCTTGACCAGCTGCTTCTCGACCGACTCGAGGTCGGCCAGCGCGAGCTCGGTGTTGATGGTCTCGATGTCGTCAACCGGGTTGATCGTGCCCGAGACATGCGTGACATCGTCGTTCTCGAAACAGCGCACGACGTGAGCGATAGCGTGCGTCTCGCGGATGTTCGCGAGGAACTTGTTACCGAGACCCTCGCCTTTCGACGCGCCGGCGACGAGCCCCGCAATGTCGACGAACTCCATCGTCGTGGGGATCGTCTTCTCGGGGTGCACGATATCGGTCAGCACGTTCAGGCGCGGATCCGGCACCTGCACGATCCCGACGTTGGGGTCGATCGTGCAGAACGGGTAGTTTTCGGCCGGAATCTCGGCCGCGGTCAACGCATTGAACAGCGTCGATTTGCCCACGTTCGGCAGGCCAACAATGCCACACTTGATTGCCATCAGTCTTTCGTATGCAGTTTCTTCATTGCGGCGTTCAGGCCGTCATCCATCAACAGCGGGATGACGTCGAGCGCCGCGTCGATGTTCTTCCCGACAGCCGCCTCTACGTCCGAGGAGCCGCGCTTGAGCACGTAACCGGTCACCTTGTCTTTCTCGCCCGGGTGGCCGACGCCGATGCGCAGTCGCATGAAATCCTTGCCGCAGTGGGCCATGACGTCGCGAATGCCGTTGTGCCCGCCGTGTCCACCACCCTGCTTGAAGCGGATGATGTCGGGCGGCAGGTCGATCTCGTCGTGCGCCACGAGCATGTGCCGGGGGTTCAGCCGGTAGTAATCAATAACGGCACGTACGGGCTGACCGCTGTGGTTCATGTAGCTCTGCGGCTTCGCCAGCCACACGTCGGCGCCGTCGATGCCGACCTTGCAGATCTCGGCGTCGAATTTCTTCTCGTAGCGGAACTGCCCGCCGTACTTGCGAGCCACGGCATCGACGAACCAGAACCCTGCGTTGTGCAGGGTTCGTTCGTACTTGTCCTCAGGGTTGCCGAGGCCGGCGATGATGCTCAGCTGCGTCATGCCATTGCCTGTACCGGCACCTTACTCTTCGGTCTTCTCGCCGCCGTCGTCGGACTCTTCGGCCGCAGCCTCTTCGTCGCCCACCGTGGGTACTTCGCCCTCGGCGACTTCTTCGAGTCCTTCCTCGACCTCTTCCTCGATGATCTCTTCCTTGATGACGTGGATCGAGACGACCGGCTGCGCCTGGCCCGCCTCTTCCTCAAGGGCGATTTCGGGAATCGCTACGCCCTCGGGAAGCTTGATGTCGGTCAGGTACATCAGGCCGTCGAGCTCGAGATCGGTGATATCGATATCGAGGTACTCGGGCAGGTGCCTCGGCAGACAGACGACTTCGACGTCGTTGCGCATCTGCTGCACCGTACCGCCACCCTGCTTCACGCCCACGGCGACGTCGGCGCCCACCAGGTGAATCGGCACGTTCATGCGGATTTCCTGGTCCTCAACGATGCGCTGGAAGTCCATGTGCATGATGAACGGCCGGGCCGGATGGCGCTGGATGTCCTTGACGATCGCGGCCTGGCTCTTCTCGCCAACCTTGATGTTCAGGACGCTCGAGTAGAACTTCTCGTTCGCAAGCTGCTGGATCACGCGGTTGTGATCGAATACGAGTGCGCGCGGCGGACGGCCGGCGCCATAGATGATTGCGGGGACTTTCCCTTCTTTACGCAGGCGGCGGCTCGCACCTTTCCCCGCGTCTTCACGGATTTCCGCAACCAGATCGAAATCTTCCTTAGCCATGGCTAAACTCCGTTATCTGATTGAAATTACTTGAAAATTTGATTTTCCAAGTACCCCCGGAACTGCGACCGTTCCCACAAGGGCGGCGTAGATTAACTGAACGGACGGCGGAACGCCAGCTAGGGGTTGAAGATCCGGTGCCAGACCGCGGCAAGATCCCTGCCCGCGAACACGGCCCGCACCTGCTCGGTCGGAATCGGCGTCCAGTGCGGGTTGCCGCGTTCGGCCACGATGTGGCTAAAGACGAATCGCGGCGCCTGCCCCATGCGCAGGTCGCTGATCACCAGCTGGTCGTCGATCACGTCGGCCGTAATGAAATCGTCGGCGAACCAGCGCAAACGCTGCACGGCCCAGAGATCTGCGGCTTCGAGCAGCGCCTGCTCATCGGATTCGAATGCCGTGAACTGCATGGGCCCCTCGTCGATGAGCAGCGAGTCCAGGCCTTCGAGGTATCCCTGGTCCGTGCGGACCACGACGCGCCACAGCAGCGAATTCAGCGGCGTCGCCGCCGAGAACAGGTGCGGGTCGTCCAGCCCCTGTGCCGCCAGGGCTTGCCGGGCGTGATGCTCGACGATGCCCTTGGCCACCCAGGACCAGCCGACGTACGCTGTACTGAGCGCAAGCCCGACGGCCAGTGCGGTATGGGCACGTGGCCGCGCCGCCCAACCCGCAATGGCGACGACCCCGACCAGCAGGGGCAGCGTGTACAGCGGGTCGATAATGAACAGCGTCGACCAGCTGGCCGGCGTCACCGGAATCGGCCAGAACAGCTGCGTGCCGTAGGCCGTATGCGCGTCGAGCAGCGGGTGGGTCAGCAACGCCAGCAGAATTCCCCAAAGCCAGGGCCGCGGCGCTTCGCGCACGGGCGCCCACCAGCGCCGCAGCGCGAGCCAGATCAGCAGCCCAACGCCGGGCAGCACGAACAGCGAATGGCTAAACCCCCGGTGATAGGTGAAGTTGCTGACCGCATCCCCGAAGTCGATGAAGACATCGAGATCGGGCAAAGTCCCCAGCATGGCGCCTGCGACCAGTGCCTTGCGCCGATGCCCGCGCGGCACGCAGACCGCCGTCACGCAGGCGCCGAGCGCGGCTTGGGAAAGTGAATCCAATCGTCAGTCGACGTACAGCGACGAAACGGACTCCTCGTCGGCAATCCGGCGCATGGTCTCGCCAAGCAGCTCGGCCGTCGAGAGCTGGCGAATATTGGTGCAGGCCTGGGCATCTTCGGACAGCGGGATGGTGTCGGTGACGACCACGGAATCGAGATCGGACTCGCGGATGCGCTCGACGGCCGGACCCGACAGCACGGGGTGCGTTATGTAGGCATGCACACTGGCCGCACCGTGGGTCTTGAGCGCGTGGGCCGCCTGGCACAGCGTACCCGCCGTGTCGACCATGTCGTCCATCATGATGCAATTCATGCCTTCGCAGTCACCGATGATGTTCATGACCTCGGACTGGTTTGCCCTGGCGCGGCGCTTGTCGATGATCACGAGGTCGGCGTCGCCGAGGCGTTTCGCGAGCGCCCGGGCGCGTACCACGCCGCCGACGTCGGGCGAGACCACAACCATGTTGTCGAACTTCTGCTTCCAGACGTCGCCGAGCAGGATGGGCGACGCGTAGACGTTGTCCACCGGGATGTCGAAGAACCCCTGGATCTGGTCCGCGTGCAGGTCCAGCGTCAGCACCCGGTCTATGCCAGCCGTTTCCATGAGCTTGGCGGCCAGCTTTGCCGTGATCGGCACGCGCGACGAGCGCGGGCGGCGGTCCTGGCGGGCAAACCCGAAGTACGGCACGACCGCCGTGATGCGGGCTGCCGACGCTCGTTTGACCGCGTCGACCATGACCAGCAGCTCCATGAAGTTCTCAGCCGTTGGCGGACAGGTCGGCTGGATGATGAAGGTCTGCTTGCCGCGGATGTTCTCGAGGATCTCGACGTTGATTTCGCCGTCCGAGAAGCGGCTGACGAGCGCGCGGGTGAGCGGCACATGGAGATAGCGCGAAATATCCTGGGCGAGCTTCGGGTGCGCGTTGCCCGAGAACACTGCCGTCGAGATCGGATCCACTTTGTTACCTTCCCCTCAGGTGGCTGGGGCGGCAGGATTCGAACCTGCGAATCACGGGATCAAAACCCGTTGCCTTACCACTTGGCTACGCCCCAATATCTTTCCGGTGCGGCGCAATTGTGCGGGGCTAGTCGAAGAAAATCCAGTGGTCGATCACGAGCCGGACACGCGTGTCCGCATTCTCGGCCGTGAGCACCTTGGGCATCATTTGGCCGCCGCCGTCGGCATAGCGCGAGAAGGTCACCGACCAGTCGCGCTGCCTGAGGCTGCTGAGCCTGCCGGCGTCGTCGATCACCGTGTCGGCGTATGCCGCCGGGTCAGGCACGCCCAGCGCCCAGTAGCGCAGGCTCTGCACCGGGATGGTCCAGCCATAGCGCAGCCGGAATTCGAGCTCGGCGTCTTCGAGTTCGGTGCGGACGCCGTCCTTGTCGGTCAGAACGACCGAGGCCCCGTTACCCTCGATCCGCACGGCGCCGGCGCCGAGCGGGCCGCTCGCTGTCGCCTCGTAGGCGTCGCGGTCCTGTGACCAGCGCAGTTTGCCGTTAAAGCCGTCCGTCGCCGTCTTTACGGCGATGCGGCCGCTGAATTGCCACTCGTCGAGCCCGGCCAGCACCTGCTGGCGATCGTTCCAGTCGTTCAGTTCGGGAAGCAGCGCACTCTTGGGAGCGGCGCAGCCGGTCAACGCCGCGGCAAGCGCAACGGCGACGAGCCGCAGCGCGTTACGGCGTTTGCGGGAAAATCCTTTCACGCACGTCTTCGAGGAGTTTGCTTTCAGGATCCAGTTCCTCGGCCGCGAGCAGACGGTCCAGCGCCTCGTCGCGACGGTCCAGCGCAGCGAGCACCTCGACGATGTGCGCCGCGACCTCGGGATCCGGGAAGCCGGCATACGCCTGTTCCAGGTAGACCAGCGCCTCTTCGTGCTTGCCACGCTTGTGCAACACCCAGCCGAGGCTGTCGATGATTGCCGGGCTGTCGGGGTTGTACTTGAGCGCCTTGCGGATCAGTTTCTCGGCCTCGCGGTATTCCTCCGTGCGATCCGCCAGCGTGTAACCGAGCGCATTGAGAGTCATCGCACTGTCGGGCCAGCGTTTGGCCGCCTGCCGGTACACGGCGATGGCGTCGTCCAGCCGCCCCATGGTCAGCAGCAGCTCGCCACGGCCGAGCAGCACGGTCTCGTCGTCGGGACGGAATTCGATAGCCTGGTCGAACAGCTTCAGGGCCTCTTCGTGGCGGCCCGTGGACCCCAGCAGCCCCGCTTTGACGAGCAGAACGTCGACCGCGAATATCCGGCGCTGGTCGGCAAACTTGTCGAGTTGCTCGAGCGCGCCGTCGAGATCGTCCTTCTGCCAGGCCAGGAGCTGCGCCGCCCGCCGCTGCGAGGCAACGGCATTGGTGCCGCCGAGGACCTGCGAATAGAGTCGTATGGCCTGGTCGTGTTCGCCCCGGTAGTCGGCAATGCGGGCCAGGTAGAACAACGCGTCCGCCGTGTAGTCGCCGCTGGCCAGCAAGTCCTCGAAATCGTCCCACGCGGCATCCAGGTTGTTTTGCCGGAAATTGATGATCGCCAGCATGCGCAGCGCGTCGGTCCGCGACGGCTGCTCGAGCAGTACCTGGTTGACCTGGCTCAGGGCGTAGTCTTCTTCGCCCGCCGTCATGTACATGAGCGCCAGTTCCATGCGCGCGTCGGGATCGGGGAACGGGTTATCGCCGATCAGCCGGGCCGTGTAGTCGATAGCCTTCTCGACGTTGCCCTCGACCAGCAATGCGCGCGCGTAGAGCAGCTTGGCCTTCATCCAGTCGGGCTCGATCTCGATCGCGCGCTGCGCGGCCTGCCGGGCGAACTCGGCGTCGTCGGCCTGCAACGCGACAGCAGCCATCGCGTATTGCGCCAGCGCCGAGTCTTTGTAGGGTTGCGCCAGGGCACGCATCAGCTCATCGGCATCGTTGGCGTCTTCCTGGGTGATGAAACTCATCAGCCGGAACAGGCGCTCGTCGGGGTCTCCGTCGCCGCGCTCCAGCAACATTGCGAAACTGCGCCTGGCCGCTCGCACGTCACCGTTGCGCAGCTGCAGCTGCGCCAGGTGCAACAGCGCCTCGTCACTATCTGGCTCCAGCACGTGCCAGCGCTTTGCGGCCCGGACTGCGTCCTCAGTGAACCCGTAATCGAACCCGAGGCGAGTCGCCTGCTGGGCAATCTCGACGCTATCGCTGAGCTCCGCGGCCTTGCGGTAATGCCTGACTGCGGCCAGGTAGTCGCCGCCGTGCAGGGCGACCTCGGCCTTGAGCACATGATCGGAGGCGGAACGCTCGTCGGCCACGGCCGGCGGCATTGCCGCGACCAGCAGCGCCGCAGCCACAAAAGGGAGTATTGCGTCTCTAGGGGTCATAGGATCTGGCGGGCATTTTGCGATTTCCAGCTATCACAGACAAGGAACTGAGTCGTCAGTTCGCATACAATTGTCGGCTATGCGGCTGCAAATACTCGGGCTGAACCATAACACGGCACCTGTTGAAATTCGCGAGCAAGTAGTCTTCGCGGGTGACGAGGTCGGCCGGGCTGTCGCGCGCCTGACAGATATAGACGGCGTCGACGAGGCCGTGCTGCTGTCGACCTGCAACCGGACCGAGTTTTATGTCATCACGTCCGACGGCGGCCGCGAGCACCTGCAGGACTGGCTGCGCAGCGAGCGTGAGCTGGACCCCGGCTTCGCCAATTCCCTGTTCACGCTCGATGACGACGAGGCGATCCGTCACATCTTCCGGGTGGCCTGTGGGCTCGACTCGATGGTACTTGGCGAGACCCAGGTCCTCGGCCAGCTCAAGGACGCGTTCCGGGACGCCCAGGACGCCGGCACGGTCGGCAAGCAGCTGAGCCGGATATTCCAGCACACGTTCTCGGTCGCCAAGAAGGTGCGTACCGATACCGAGATCGGCGCCAACGCGGTTTCGGTCGCCTCGGCGGCGGTGCGCCTCGCGAACCAGTTCTTTGCGAAATTCGAGCAGCACACGGCGCTGCTCGTCGGCGCCGGCGTCACTATCGAGCTCGTCGCCAAGCACCTCACCGGCAAGGACATCGGCCGGCTGTTCGTCGCCAACCGCAGCATCGATCGGGCGCGCAACCTGGCCAGCAAGTTCGGCGGCTACGCCGTGCCGCTCTCGGAGCTCGAGGGCACGTTGCCGGAAGCCGATATCCTGATCACCTCGACGGCCAGCCCCGAACCGATCATTACGAAAGAGCAGCTCGTGAAGGCGATGAAGGTGCGCAAACGCAAGCCCGTGTTCGCGGTGGACATTGCCGTGCCGAGGGACATCGCGCCCGAGTGCGCCGAGGTCGACGACGTTTACCTCTACACGATCGACGACCTGCACAAGGTCATCCAGGAAGGCCAGACCAGTCGCGAAGCGGCGGCCGTCGACGCCAACCGTATTCTCGACGACGAGATCCGGCGCTACCTGAGTATCGAACGCGCCAAGCAGGTCTCGCCGCTGATCGTGGCGCTGCGCGACCAGGGACAGACGATTCGCGACGGCGTATTGCGTGAAGCGCAGCGGCGGCTCGACAAGGGCGTCGACAGCCGTGAAGTCGTGGAATATGCAACGGCAATGCTCATGAAGAAAATGCTGCACAACCCCAGCATACGGTTGCGCGAGGCGGCCGAAGCCGAGGACGCCGAGCTGATTGACGCCACCCGGGCGCTGTTCGGAATCGATGCCGATTCGACGAAATGAAAGAATCCATCCGCTCCAAACTTGAATCCGTGCGCGATCGGTTCGAAGAAATCGCGGGACTGCTGGCCGACCCCGACGTGATCGCCGACCAGAACCAGTTTCGCGACCTGTCCATGGAGTATTCGCGCGTCGAACCGATTGTGAAACTGTTCGCCGAGTTCGAGACCCTCGACCAGGACATCGCCGCTGCGCAGGAAATGGCGAACGACGACGACCCGGACGTGCGCGAAATGGGCCAGGAAGAACTGGAAGGCCTGGCAGCCGGCCGCGAAGCGCTGCTGCTCGACTTGCAGAAGTCGCTGATTCCGCCGGACCCCTACGACAACGCCAACGTATTCCTCGAGATTCGGGCCGGGACGGGCGGCGACGAGGCAGCGATCTTCGCCGGCGACCTGTTCCGCATGTATTGCAAGTTTGCCGAGACGATGAAGTGGAACGTCGAGGTCCTGAGCGAGCGCGAGGGCGAGCATGGTGGCTACAAAGAGGTCATCAGCCGCGTAACGGGCAACAACACCTATGCCCGGCTCAAGTTCGAGTCGGGCGCACACCGCGTGCAGCGCGTGCCGGCGACCGAATCGCAGGGCCGTATCCACACGTCGGCCTGCACGGTCGCGGTCATCCCTGAGCCGGACGAGGTCGAAGCCGAGGAGATCAACCCGGCCGACCTGCGCATCGACACCTACCGCGCGTCGGGCGCCGGCGGCCAGCATGTCAACAAGACCGATTCGGCCGTACGCCTGACCCATATTCCCTCGGGCATCGTTGTCGAATGCCAGGACGAACGCTCGCAGCACAAGAACAAGGCACGCGCGATGTCGCTGCTGCAGGCGCGGTTACTCGACGCCAAGGTCTCGGCGCAGCAGGCCGAGCAGGCGGAGACGCGCAGGCTGCTGGTCGGCTCCGGCGACCGCTCGGAGCGCATCCGCACGTACAACTTCCCGCAGGGCCGCGTCACCGACCATCGAATCAACCTGACGCTCTACAAGCTGGACGAAGTGCTCGAGGGCAGCCTCGACCAGGTCGTCCAGCCGCTGATCAACGAATACCAGGCCGATCAGCTTGCGGCGCTCAACGATTGAGACGAAGGTCCGCGACGGAGAAGCCGCTTACCGGAAGTAAAGCGCAGCGCAGCGAGCCATGAAGGTAAGCGGCTTCGCAGTTGCGGGCCGTGGTTAAATTTGCCGCCGCAGGTAGTTCAGCACGTCTGATCGTGTGATCAGCCCCTGGAAATCCTCGCCATCCATGATGGCTGCATACGGTTGGATTTGTAGCATCGCGACGAGGTTGTTCACGCTCGTGTCCTTTTCGAGCTTGATGAACGCCGTCTGCATCGCGTCCGCGACCGGCGCGTTCATCAGCTCCGGGTGGCCGTAGACGTGCTGGATGATCGTCTCTTCGGTCACGACGCCGACGAGTTTGCCCTCGTCCATCACGGGCAGCTGTGAGAAGCCCGCGTTGCGCAGCCGGTTGTGCGCCGTGGTCAGAACGTCATTCGGGCCTACCGTGATCGTTGCGCGTTCGCCGTGCGGGCGCCCGATCAGGTCCGTGAGATCGCCCTGCTGTTCGCGCGTGATAAAGCCCTGGTCCTCCATCCAGAAGTCGTTGTAGAGCTTCGAGAGGTACTTGTTGCCGGTGTCGCAGGCAAATGTCACGACGCGCTTCGGCTCCGTCTGTTCCCGGCAGTAGCTGAGCGCCGCGGCCAGCAACGTGCCGGACGAAGAGCCCGCCAGCAGCCCTTCCTTCCTGAGCAGCTCGCGCGCCGCCGCGAAGGACTCGGCGTCCGAGACCGGGTAGGCCTTCGTCACTCGGGAGAAATCGGCGATATCGGGAATGAAGTCCTCGCCGATGCCTTCGACCAGCCAGCTGCTGGACTTGTCGCTCAATGTGCCCTCGTTAATGTACTCGGCCAGGATCGAGCCGACCGGGTCGGCCAGGATGATCTCCACGCCGGGCGCGTTTTCCTCGAGGTACTCGCAAAAACCGGTGACCGTGCCGCTCGATCCGACACCGATCACAATGGCGTCGACGTCGCCGTCCATCTGCTCGAGGATTTCGGGCGCCGTGGTCGTGCGGTGCGCCAGCGGATTGTCAGGATTGCCGAACTGGTTGATGAAATAGCAACCTTTCTCCTCGGCGATGCTGCGCCCGAGGTCCTGGTAGTACTCGGGGTGCCCCTTGGCGACGTCCGAGCGGGTCAGGACGACCTCGGCGCCCATCGCGCGCAGGTTGAAGATTTTCTCCTGGCTCATCTTGTCGGGCAGCACGAGGATCAGGTGATAGCCCTTCTGCGCCGCAACCAGCGCCAGGCCGAGACCGGTGTTGCCGGCGGTCGCCTCGACGATCGTGTCGCCGGGCGTGATATCGCCGCGCTTCTCGGCCGCCTCGATCATCGAGATGCCGATGCGGTCCTTGATCGAACCGCCCGGGTTCGCCAGCTCGAGCTTGAGATACAACTCGCAGGGCCCCGTGTCGAGGTTGCTGACCCTGAGCATCGGCGTCTTGCCGACCATGTCGAGTACGTTCGAATAAACTTGCATGGCGTATAGTCCCTCCTGGATCTGCACGCGAGTTTACGCGATCTTCGAATGATGAGTGACCCCGTTTCCATCGAACAGGCCGTACTGGGCGCCACCGAGAAACTCCGTGGCGTCACCGATGCTCCAAGGCTCGAGGCGGAACTGCTGCTCGCTCGCGCCATCAACATGCCGCGCAGCTTCCTGTTCGCGCATCCCGAGGACGAACTCGACGAGGCGTCACTACAGCGGCTGGATGACACGGTAGAGCGGCGGCTCGCCGGCGAACCCATGGCCTACATCACGGGCATCAAGGAGTTCTGGTCGATCGAACTCGCGGTGAGCCCGGCCACGCTCGTACCGCGCCCGGAGACCGAGCTGCTCGTCGACGTCGCGCTGCGCGACATTCCCCGGGACGTCGAATGGCAGGTGCTCGACCTCGGCACCGGCAGCGGTGCAGTGGCGCTTGCCATCGGCCGCGAACGGCCGTCCTGCTACATCACGGCAACCGACATCAGCGCCGACGCGCTGGCCGCCGCACGCGAGAACGCCAATCGCAACGCGATCGGCAACGTGGACTTCCTGCAGGGCGACTGGATAGCACCGGTCCGGGACCGGCAGTTCCGGGTGATCGTCTCCAATCCCCCGTACGTCCGTGATGATGACGAGGCGCTCGCAACATTGCAGGCCGAGCCGATGCTGGCCCTGAAGGCCGGCGGCGAGGGACTCGACGCGATCGAAATCCTGGCACGCGACTGCCGTTCCATCATCGCCGCGGACGGCCTGCTAGTGCTGGAACATGGCGCCGAGCAGGAACAAGCCGTCGCCGCATTGCTAAAGGCGCACGGCTGGGCGAACATCCGCTGCTACAACGACTATTCCGGTTTACCGCGCGTTACGAGCGCCAACCACAGCGAGACACCATGATCACGATCAAGACCAACCACGGCGACATCAGCGTCGAACTCTTCGAAGACAAGGCCCCGATCAGCTGCGAGAACTTTCGCCAGTATGCGAGCGACGGCCACTATGACGGCACGGTTTTCCACCGCGTGATTCCCAACTTCATGATCCAGGGCGGCGGCATGGACGAGGACCTGTCGAGCAAACCGACCCGCGAGCCCATCAAGAACGAGGCCGACAACGGCGTCTCGAACGCGCGCGGAACGCTGGCGATGGCGCGCACGATGGTCGTCGACAGCGCGACTTCGCAGTTCTTCATCAACCTCAAGGACAACGACTTCCTCGATCACGGCACGCGCGATTTCGGTTACGCCGTGTTCGGCCAGGTTGCCGACGGGATGGATGTGGTCGACAAGATCGCGGCGGTCCAGACCGGCAATCGCGCCGGGCACCAGGACGTGCCGGTGGAGGCCGTGACCATCACGGAAGTGACGCTCGACGACTAGCGCCATGCCAGACCCTGCCATTACGCGTCACGCGCGGCACCTGGCGCTGCCACAGGTCGGCGCCGACGGGCAGGAGCGTATCGGCGCCAGTTCGGCATTGCTCATCGGTGCCGGCGGCATCGGCTGTTCCGCTGCCAGCTACCTGGCCGCGAGCGGTGTCGGCCACCTCGTGATCTGCGACTTCGATTCTGTCGATGCGACCAACCTGGGACGGCAGATACTCTACGGACCCGATGACGTCGGGCAGCCGAAGGCCGAAGTAGCGGCGCGGCGCCTGGGAATCATCAACCCCGATATCGAGATCTCGGCGATCGCGAACAGGCTCGACGACGCGGAACTGCGCAACCAGGTCGCGGCCGCCGACATCGTGCTCGACGGCTGTGACAATTTCGCCACCCGCTTCCAGGTCAACGATGCCTGCGTCGAGCAGAGCACCTGCCTGGTTTCGGGCGCAGCCATTCGGCTGGAAGGCCAGGTTGCCGAGTTCGGGCCCGACTACGAAACCTCCCCGTGCTACCGCTGTTTTTACAAGGAAGCCGACGAGTCGCTCGAGAACTGCGCGGGCAACGGCGTCCTCAGCCCCGTGCCCGGCGTCATCGGCGGCCTGATGGCCGTCGAAGCATTGAAGTTCCTGGCCGGCATCGAGTCGCAGCGTGGCGTACTGCGGCTGTTCGACGGCGTCAGCGGCGAGTTTCGCGCCGTGCGTGTCGAGAAACGGTCCGACTGCCCGGCGTGTTCGTCATTGCGGCCGCAATGACAGTTTGAGAACAACCGGGCCGGTCAGGTCCTCCGGCAGGTTGTTGTCGGCATCGAAACGATTCCAGTGGCTATTGGCCACGAAGAAAAAGTCGTCACCCACGACGGTCCCGAGCGTCGGCTCGTCGAACTCGGGCAGGTTCATCGCGAGGACTTCGGCTGACTCGACCACCAGGCCGTCGTCCGACAAGGTGAACGCGGTGACGCGGTGCGGCTGGATGCCGTTCTGGACGGCGATCAGCCGATCGCCGTGCCGGTACAGGCCGTCGATGCCGTAGTCGCTCGAGTTCGCCGCCACGGACAGCTTCTCGGCCCGGCCGTCGTCGAGCCGGACGCGGTAAAGCCCGCCGGAGTAGTCGGCGACATACAGGAAGTCCCCGGACCGATCGAGAACCAGGCCCTGCGGCGACCCGAACACCCCTTCGGGCACCAGCGTGGAATACTGGCCCGCGGCTATCGAGTAGCGATACACAGGACCGCCGGCGCTGTCGGTCGCATAAATCGTGTCCGCATCGGCTATCACGAGGTCGCCCAGCAGCTGGTCGCCTTCGACCACGGGCAGGCGCGCACGGTGGTCGACTTCCAGCGTGTCGAGACTGAGCCGAAACAGGCCCGCCTGGTACGCCGATCGATCGCTGATGCCGGCGTACTGCGGTACGCGCGAACTCGCGAACCACAGTCCCTCGCGGTCATCGAAGTGCATGCCGAATACACTCCAGTGGCCGGAGGGGCCAAGGACAATCGGATCGGAATCGTGGGCTTCGATGAGCAGTTCGCCGCGCCGGATACCGCCGAGCACGATGCCGCCGCCCTCGGCCACTGCGATGCCCTCGGGAATGAAGTCGGGCTTGTCAAAGCTGCCTGCAATTTCCGCCTGTCCAACTGGCTGGCGGATGCGCTCTGTGTTCGCGAGGTAGCTGCTCCACACCGGGTGCCCGGCAAGTGCGCCAAACGCGTCGATGTCCTCGATGCCGAAATCGATGTCCTTCTCGATCAGACGGCCAAGGGTTGCCATTGCCGCGTCGGCGTCGCCGTCGAGCACTTCGGCGAGCGCCTTGTTGAACAAGGCGCCCGGGTGCTCCGGCCGAGCCTGCAGCGTCGCTTCGGCGGCGGCCCGCATGGCCGGATAATCCTGCGCCTGGAAGGCCGCAACGAGATCGGCGCGGGCGTCCGCATAGTCGTCGGCTTGCGAGCCGGCTGCACAGAATAACAGGGCGAGAGCGATCGCCCGCCGGGGCGGGCTCCTACGCTGCACTTGCTTCGTTCGAGTCATAACCAAGGTTCGGCGCCAGCCATTTTTCTGCTTCGACCAGGCGCATTCCCTTTCGTTCGGCATAGGACTCGACCTGGTCACGATCGACCTGCCCCACCGAGAAATAGCGGGCGTCGGGGTGCGCAAAGTAAAACCCGCTGACGGCGGCTGTCGGGAACATGGCGTAGGAATCGGTCAGCCGCAGGCCAATAGCCGACTCGACATCGAGTAATGACCACAGCTTGTCCTTTTCGGTGTGGTCCGGGCAGGCCGGGTAGCCGGGCGCCGGGCGGATGCCCGTGTATTGCTCGGCGATCAGCTCGTCGTTCGAGAGCTGCTCGCCCGCGGCATAGCCCCAGTGTTCGCGACGCACGCGCTCGTGCAGGTACTCAGCGGCCGCCTCGGCGAGTCGATCGGCCAGCGCCTTGAGGATGATCGCGTTGTAGTCGTCGTGCTCGGCCTCGAAGCGCGCCACGTGTTCGTCAATGCCGATGCCGGCGGTAACGGCGAACGCGCCGATGTAGTCATCGAGTCCCGCGGCGGCCGGCGCCACGAAATCGGCCAGGCAGTGCTGCGGCTGGCCCTCGGGCTTGGCGCGCTGCTGGCGCAGGTGGCACAGGCGCTCCAGCGGCTCGCCGCGGGACGCATCGCCGAAAACGAGCACGTCGTCGTCGTCGCTGTGCGCCGGGAAAAACCCGAAGACCGCCCTCGCCTGCAGCCACTGTTCCTCGATGATGCGATCGAGCAGTTTGCTCGCGTCGGCGAACAGGTTGCTCGCGGCCTCGCCGACGACCGGGTCGCTGAGGATGCCGGGGAATTTGCCGTGGAATTCCCAGGCGTTGAAGAACGGCATCCAGTCGATGTAGTTGCGCAGGATCCCGAGCCTCAGGTCGTCGATGACACGGCTGCCCGTGAATGACGGCGCCGGCGGCGCATAGCCCTCCCACTCGCAGACATGGCGGCGCTCGCGCGCCTCGCGCAGCGACAGTTGCGGCGCAAGCCGTGACTTGCTGGCATGCCGTTCGCGCCGGCGCTCGTTGTCGGCGCGGGTCTTCTCGACGAGTTGCGCCCGGGTTGCGGGTTCCACCAGGGCCTGCGCGACGCCCACCGAGCGCGACGCGTCCTTGACGTAGATGACGGGCCCGGCGTAATGGGGTTCGATCTTGACCGCCGTGTGCGCCGGCGACGTTGTGGCGCCGCCGATCAGCAGTGGCAGGTCGTAGTTCAGGCGCTGCATTTCGCTCGCGACGTGCACCATCTCGTCCAGGGACGGCGTAATCAGGCCGGACAGGCCGACGATGCTCGCATTCTCGCGCTTCGCCGTCTCGAGGATCTTCTCGCAGCTCACCATGACGCCGAGGTCGATGACCTCGAAGTTGTTGCACTGCAGGACCACGCCGACGATGTTCTTGCCGATGTCGTGCACGTCGCCCTTGACCGTCGCCAGCACGATCTTGCCGTTCGAACTCGCGCCGCCGTCCTTTTCCTTCTCGATGAACGGCACGAGGTGTCCGACGGCCTTTTTCATCACGCGTGCCGACTTGACGACCTGCGGCAGGAACATCTTGCCCTCGCCGAACAGGTCGCCGACGACGTTCATGCCCGCCATGAGCGGCCCTTCGATGACGCCGAGTGGCCGGTCGGCCAGCAGGCGCGCCTCCTCGGTGTCGTCGACCACGTACTCGTCAATGCCGTTGACGAGCGCATACTCGAGTCGCTTGTCGACGTCGAGTTCCCGCCAGGACAGGTCCTGTTCCCTGGCCTTCGCGCCCGAAGCCTGGCCCTTGTAGTCCTCGGCCACCTCGAGCAGCCGGTCGGTGGCATCCTCGCGGCGCGCCAGTACGACGTCCTCGACCGCGTCGCGCAGCGATGCGGGCAGGTCTTCGTAGATCGCGAGCTGGCCGGCATTGACGATGCCCATGTCCATGCCCGCGCGAATCGCGTGGTACAGGAATACCGAGTGAATGGCCTCGCGCACGACGTTATTGCCGCGGAACGAGAACGACACGTTGCTGACGCCGCCGCTGACCAGCGCCCCGGGCAGCGACGCCTTGATCTCGCGCGTCGCCTCGATGAAGTCGATGCCGTAGCGCGCATGCTCCTCAATGCCGGTCGCGATCGCGAAAATGTTCGGGTCGAAGATGATATCCGCAGGATCGAAGCCCACGACTTCGGTGAGAATCCGGTACGAGCGCCTGCAGATCTCGACCTTGCGCTCGACGGTATCCGCCTGCCCCTGCTCGTCGAACGCCATGACGATGACCGCCGCGCCGTAATCGCGGACGAGCCCGGCCTGCTCGACGAATGCGGCCTCGCCCTCCTTCAGGCTGATCGAGTTGACGACGGCCTTGCCTTGCACGCATTGCAGTCCGGCCTCGATCACCGACCATTTGGACGAGTCGATCATGATCGGCAGGCGCGCAACGTCGGGCTCGGACGCAATCAGGTTCAGGAACGTCACCATGGCTTGCTCGGAATCGAGCATGCCCTCGTCCATGTTGACGTCGATGATCTGCGCGCCGTTCTCGACCTGGGTACGCGCCACCTGCACGGCCGCCGCGTAGTCGTCGGCCTCGATCAGGCGGCGGAAGATCGCCGAACCCGTGACGTTGCAGCGCTCGCCCACGTTGACGAACAGGTCGTCGGGACCGATGTTGAGCGGTTCCAGTCCGGCCAGGCGGCAGCGTTGCGGCACTTGCGCTATTGCACGCGGCGCGATGCCCGTGACGGCCTGGCCGATCGCGCGAATGTGGTCGGGGCGCGTGCCGCAACATCCGCCGGTCATGTTCACCAGCCCGCTCTCGGCAAACTCGCCGATGATCCCGGCCATGTGCGCCGGCGTCTCGTCGTATTCACCGAACTCATTGGGCAGACCCGCGTTGGGGTGGGCGCAGACGCGCGTGTCCGCGACCCGGGAGAGCTCGGCGATGTAGGGCCTGAGGTCGGCCGCGCCCAGCGCGCAGTTCAGCCCGACCATGAACGGCTCGGCGTGGCGGATCGAATTCCAGAAGGCCTCCACAGTCTGTCCCGACAGCGTGCGGCCGGACGCGTCCGTTATCGTTCCGGAAATCATCACGGGCAACGTCATGCCCGTCGCGGCGAAGCTGCGCCGGATTGCGAGGATGGCCGCCTTCGCATTGAGCGTGTCGAAAATGGTCTCGACCATCAGGAAGTCGGCGCCGCCTTCGATCAGCGCGATCGCGGCCTGCTCATAGGTCGCGGCCAATTCGGCGAAGTGGATGTTGCGGTAGCCGGGATCGTTGACGTCGGGAGAGATCGACGCCGTGCGGTTGGTCGGCCCGAGGACGCCCGCGACGAACCGCGGCGCGCCGGTCCTGGCTGCACAGGCGTCGGCAGATTCGCGCGCCAGTTGCGCCGCCGCCCGATTGAGTTCGGGCACGAGCGCTTCCATGCCGTAGTCGGACATGGACGGGGCGTTGGCATTGAACGTGTTGGTCTCAATGACGTCGGCGCCGGCCTCGAGGAACGACTCGTGAATCTCGCGGATCACGCCCGGCCGGGTCAGCGTCAACAGGTCGTTATTACCCTTGAGATCGCTCGGCCAGTCGCTGAATCGATCGCCGCGGTAGTCTTCCTCGGACAGGCCGTAGCCCTGGATCATGGTTCCCATCGCGCCGTCGAGTAACACGATGCGCTGCTCGAGCAGGTCCATGAGTGCCTTGATGCGTTGTTCGCGGTCCATGCGTTTCCTCTAGGCTGCCGCCGCCTCCGGTCGCACACCCAGCGCGTGGCAAATGGCCACGGTCAGCTCGGAGCGGTTCAGGGTATAAAAATGAAACTCGTCGACGCCCTCGGCCTGCAGCTTGCGCACCTGCTCGATGGCCACGTTCGCCGCAATGAGCTGGCGCGTCTCCGCGTCGTCGTCGAGCCCGGCAAAACGCTCGGCCAGCCAGTCCGGCACCGACGCACCGCAGCGTTCGGCAAAGCGCTGCAGCTGCGGGAAGCGCGTGATGGGCAGGATGCCCGGCACGATGTGCGAGTCTATGCCCGCGGCGCCCGCCCGGTCGCGAAACCGCAGGAACACGTCAACGTCGAAGAAAAACTGCGTGATTGCCCGCGTGGCGCCCGCATCGAGCTTGCGCTTGAGGTTCTCGAGATCCGCGAGTGGGCTCGTCGCCTCGGGGTGCACTTCGGGGTACGCGGCCACGGATATGTCGAAGTCCGCGATCTTCCTTAGCCCCGCAACGAGGTCCGACGCGTAGGCGTAGCCATCCGGGTGCGGTACGTAGCCATCGCTGCCCTCCGGCGGATCACCCCGTAACGCCACGAGGTGTCGTATGCCCATGTCCCAGTAGTCCCGGGCCACAGCGTCGATTTCGCCGCGGCTGACGCCGATGCAGGTCAGGTGCGGCGCCGCCGTCAGGTCGGTCTCATTGACAATGCGCTCGACGGCGGCATGCGTGCGTTCGCGCGTCGAACCGTCAGCCCCATAGGTCACGGACACGAAGCTCGGCCGCAGCGTTTTCAGTTTTTGCACCGACCGCCAGAGCGTTTCCTCCATGCGCGGCGTATGCGGCGGGAAAAACTCGAACGAGACCTGGACGTTTGCTGGATTCATGATCGCTCTCAGGCGGCCGCCGTCTCGTCACCGGCAGCGGACGCGACGGCCAGCAGCCAGCGCGGACTTTTTGACGGAATCTGCCGCGGCGGCGCGAGGCGCAGCCCGGACGCTCCACACCACACGGCGATGCGCTTGCGAATGTCGTCCAGCTCGCCATCCCGGACCTGTGCCAGCACCAGCAGCCGGCCGCCTGGTTTCAGGATGCGGCTGGCCTCGCCGATTGCGACCATCGGCTGCCGCGCGTCGCCGAGCACGTCGTCGAGTATCACCGTGTCGAATTCGCCGTCGGCGAACGGCAGCTCGTACATGTCGCCGTGGCGCAGGCTGCAGTTCTCGACGCCTGCCAGCAGGAGCTCGGCGCGTGCCAGCTGGCGCGCATCGGCGTCGATGTCCACGCCAACGGCGCGATGCGCCCGCGAGCCGAGCAGTTTCAG
>JASJBB010000045.1 GCA_030066735.1 Woeseiaceae bacterium
CCAACCTTGTAGTCGCCGACGTCGTGCACGTCCATGCCGATCCAGTGGCCGGTGCGGTGCATGTAGAACTCTCGATGGGCGCCGTCACGAATCAGCTTCGGCAGCGATCCGTCGAGCAGCCCGATTTTCTTCAGGCCCCTGGTGACGACCCGGACAGCCGCATCGTGAGGGTCGTTCCAGTGGTTGCCCTTGCGCACCTTGTCGATAGCTGCCAGCTGCGCTTCGAGGACGATCTCGTAGAGGGCGCGTTGCTCGGGGCTGAACCTGCCGTTGACCGGGTACGTGCGGCTGATATCCGAGGCGTAGTAGTCGAGTTCGCAGCCCGCATCGATGAGCAGGAGCTGGCCGTCCTCGAGCTCGGCTGAATTGTCGACGTAATGCAGCGTGCAGGCATTGGCGCCGGCCGCAACAATCGGGCTGTAGGAATTACGCGCGTTATTGCGGCGGAATTCATGAATAAATTCTGCCTCGATCTCGTACTCGAAAAGCCCCGGCCGCGTCAGCCGCATGGCACGCTTGTGCGCCGCCACCGACACCTTGGCCGATTTGCGCATGGCCGATATTTCACTGCGGCTCTTGTACAGCCGCATGTCGTGCAACAAGTGGTCCAGCGCGACGAATTCCTGCGGCGTGTGCAGACCCTGGCTGCCGCCAGACCTGAGCGAGTTCACCCAGTCGGCAATACGTACATCGAAGTCCTTGTACAGGCCCATCGTGTAGTAGACGCGCTCGCACGACTCCATGATCCCCGGCAGGATGTCGTCAATATCGTCGATCGGGAATGCGTCGTCCGCATGGTAGTGCTCGCGCACGCCGTCGGTGCCCATGCGCTGACCGTCCCAGCGCTCCTTGTCGGCGTCACGCTCGCGACAGAACAGCAGGAATTCGCCGTTCGCCCGTCCCGGAGCAATCACGGCGACCGCATCGGGCTCGGCGAACCCGGTCAGGTAGTAAAAGTCACTGTCCTGGCGGTAGCGGTACTCGATATCGCGGCTGCGGGTCCGAATCGGCGCCGATGGCAGGATCGCGATGCCGCCTTCCCCAACCATCTGCATCAGGACCTTGCGGCGACGGGCAAACTCCTGGCTGATCAATGCAGCACCTCGGGCGCCTCCCCGGCGTCATCGCCACCGTCCGCGGGCGTGCGAAACTCGGCAAGCTCTTCGTAAGTCAGCTGCGCGGCCACCCGCAGGTACTCCACGAGCTCGGTGTACGCGATCTCCTCCGACTCGCCGTCACCATCGTCATCGGCTGCCGCCCGGGTGATCTCGAGCATGTCGCGAATGATGTCGGCCAGCGGGTCGGCCGCAAGGCGCTCCTTGAGCGCATCGCCATGGCTCGCGGACACCAGTCCGTGCAGAAATCCCTCGCACCAGTGTGCCAGCGCCGTGGCCCTGACCGCCGTCGCATCCTCGTCGTCCGGCAGCAGCGGCTCGAACTCCGACTGGCGCTCGGCGAGCTGCCGATAGGTCGCCTCGAACAGGGCCCGGAGCATGCCTTCGCACTCACTCCTGAGAGCATTGTTTGCGTCTGTCCCTTCAAGCACTTGCGTCAGCCACTCGAAGCCGGCGTCCGCCCCGGCCGTGGCCAGCCGGCCTGCCAGCAGCCCGTGCGCCTGCGACGCATCCCAGCCCGCGCCGCAACGCCGCAAGGCCTCATCGAGCCGGTCGAAATCAACTGGTGTTTCCATGGGCGCAATGATCCCACGTAACGTAATGCGTGGCCACGGCGATTGATTCTGCCTGTTTGCGTGACTATATTGCTGGTATGACCGAGAACATGAACACAACGTTCGAGCACGAACTGAAGCGACTCGAGAAGCGCGTGGATGCGCTGGTCAAAGTTTGCGACCAGCTGCAGGACGAGAACAAGTCACTCAAGCAGCGGCAGGATGTTCTGACCGCCGAACGCGCCAATCTGTTGCAAAAAAACGAACAGGTAAGAGCCCGGGTCGAAGCGATGATCGGCAGGCTCAAAGCAATGGAGCAAGGGACCTGAAATGACACAACAGTACGCGCAGGTAAGCGTTCGAATCCTCGACAAAGATTACACCGTCAAATGCCCGCCCGATGAGCGTACTGACCTGCTCGACTCCGCAGAAATTCTGAACGCGAAAATGCGCGAAGCGCGCGACGCCACCGGCGTCGTCGGGCTCGACCGGATTGCCGTCATTGCGGCGTTGAACATGGCCAGTGACCTGATTCATGCGCAAGCCAGGGACCGGCTTGTAGAAGGCGAGTTGAGCCAGCGACTCAAGAATATTTCGGACCGCGTCGACAACGTTTTGGGCGGATCGCAGCAACTCGATCTCTGATACGCGGTCCAATAGGGGCAGGACATTCGATATGGCGCCTCCTGCAGTGTTCGATACCGATCTGGTTAACTTTCGACCCTAAATCATTACCTCGGGGTCGTGCACTGTCGGCAGCATTTGAGCAGGGCCGTTTTTGCGGTAAGCCTGTTGCTGCCACGGCTGACCCCACCTGTTGCTCCGGTTCGAGAGCGACGGTCTGTAACGGCACAGGCGGGAGGCGCTTTTGACTTCTGACATCGACTCGAAATCGATCGCTCGTCGCCAAGGGCTCGATGCGCGGCGATCGATGGGCGCGGACGAGCGCGCGACCGCCTCCGCGCGGATCTCCGATCGCGTCATTCGCTCGCACGAATATGCCTCCTGCAAACGTCTCGGCGTCTATCTGCCGATGCGCGACGAGGTTGACACGACGGTCGTCATTGAACGCGCGTGGCGCGCGCAAAAAAGCGTATTCGCCCCCGTAACCGACACGCATGGCACGATGAATTTCTGCGAAATTCTGCCGGACACGGTTGTTACCCGAAATCGATACGGTCTGTGGGAACCGGTATCCGGGACGATCGTTGCTGCAAGAGATCTCGACATTGTGATCACGCCGGTCGTTGCTTTCGACGACAGCCGGCGCCGCGTCGGCATGGGCGGAGGCTATTACGACCGCTGTTTTCATTTTCTAAAAAACCGCCGTAAGTGGCTAAAGCCAAAGCTGATTGGCGTTGCATTTGCCTGCCAGGAAAGTCGTGCGCTGCAAAGCGACACCTGGGATGTTCCGCTTTACTCGATCGTCACCGAAATCGCCTGAACGCGGAAGCACTACCTAACGCAAATTTGTTTTTTTAGTAGCGGCAAAAAATGATTCCGAAGTGAGTCAGGAAACACGCGAAACCCCGCGTTTTTTAATGGGCTTTTGTCGCTGGATTTTTCTAACTCGATGCGTATACTCAACGCCGGGTACCCGACACGGAGAAAACTGATGGCTACTAAAAAGAAGTCACGCAAGAAGGCTTCGAAGCGCAAGGTCGCTAAGAAGCGGAAAGTAACAAAGAAGAAGGCGGCGCCGAAGCGTCGCGTTGCGAAGAAACGCGCAACGAAGAAGAAAGCAACCAGGAAGAAGGCTAAGAAGAAAGCCACAAAGAAAAAGGCTAAAAAGAAAGTAGCCAAGCGCAAGACCAAAAAGAAGGCCAAGAAAAAGGCCAAAAAGAAAGTAGCCAAGCGCAAGGCGAAAAAGAAAACCAAGAAGAAGGCCAAGAAAAAGGCCAAAAAGAAAGTAGCCAAGCGCAAGACGAAAAAGAAGGCCAAGAAAAAGGCCAAAAAGAAGGTAGCCAAGCGCAAGACCAAAAAGAAGGCCAAGAAAAAGGCCAAGAAGAAAGTAGCCAAGCGCAAGACCAAAAAGAAAGCCAAGAAAAAAGCTACCAAGAAGAAGGCCAAGCGCAAGACGAAGCGGAAAGCCACCCGGAAAAAGGCTTCCCGCAGGAAGAAGCGCTAGACCTTAGGCCGCGGGGAAGATTGGTCTTCTTCCAAGCCAACAAAGAGTGCCCGCCTTGCGCGGGCACTCTGCTACTGGGGATACAATAAGCGCCAACCATGGATGCCAGAGAGAAAAAGCGCAAGGCTGCCAAAGCCTCGCTCGAATTCATTGAGCCCGGCATGACTGTCGGCATCGGCACGGGCTCCACTGTCAATGAGCTCATCGAACTGCTGCCCTCGATCGGCGACCGGATCAATAAGGTGGTCTCGAGTTCCCAGGCCTCAACCGACCTTCTTAACGAAAAGGGATTCGAGGTAACGCGGCTCAACGAGGCCGGGCCGCTCGACGTCTACATCGACGGCGCCGACGAGGCCAACAAACGGCTGCACCTGATCAAGGGTGGCGGCGGCGCGCTGACCCGCGAAAAAGTCCTGGCCGGCGCCGCGCGGCGCTTCGTCTGCATCGTCGACGAAACCAAGCTGGTTGGGATGCTGGGCGAATTTCCGCTGCCTGTCGAGGTGCTGCCCATGGCGCAGTCATTTGTGGCGCGCCAGTTCACCAAGCTGCGGGCGCAACCTGTCTGGCGCGAAGGCTTCGTGACCGACAACGGCAACCACATTCTCGACGTGCACGAACTCAACATCAGCAATCCGCTCGAAATGGAAACCCGGCTCAACCAGATTCCCGGCATCCTGACCGTGGGCATATTCGCGCACCGCCCCGCGGATATCCTGCTGATCGCCGACGACGACGGCGTTCGCGAGTTGCGGGCTTGAGATAGTACGCCGCGGCGATGAGTGTCATTGAATGGCGTAGCGAGTTCGGCATCGGCATCGAAATCGCCGATCACGATCATCAACAGCTGATCGGCCGCATCAGGGGGCACCAGCAAATGCTTGCGACGTGCACCGACCCCGACGAGATGGTCGCAGTCCTGGACCAGATCTACACAGACATCGCCAGCCACTTCGCGCTCGAAGAAAAGCTGATGGAGCAGATGCGATACGCCGCCCTCGCCGACCACAAGGAAGATCACGAGACCCTGCTCGACGATCTGCGCGAAATCATGGTTGGCGTCGGGGACGACGGTGAGCTCGATGAGGTCCAGCTGACTGACGATCTCGACCGCTGGTTCAGCGACCATTTCCGCACGCACGACGCGAAACTGCACAGGGCCACCTGATGCGGCGGGCTGCCTGGTTCGGCATGATGGTGCTGGCAACGGGCGTCGCAGGTTACGCCGCCGCGGCGCTGGTATCGAGCTCCCTGCGAACGCCATTCGTGCAAGATCTGTTTACCAACCTGCCCCTTGCGACGACCGCGCACCTGGCGGGTGGCTTGCTGGCGCTGGTATTCGGCGGCCTGCAGATGAGCAGTACACTGCGTCGCAATCGCCCGGACCTGCATCGCTGGTTCGGGCGGATTTACGTGGGAGCGGTCCTGGCAAGCGGCACGGGCGGCCTCGTCATGGCGGTCGATTCGACGGGCGGCCTGGTGGCGCATTTCGGGTTCGGGCTGATGGCGGTCTGCTGGCTCTATTGCACCGGCAACGCATTCCGCTTTATCCGTGGCGGCAACGTGCAGCAACACCGCGCCTGGATGCTGCGCAGCTACGCGCTCACGCTGGCCGCGGTGACGCTGCGGATTTACCTGCCTGTCAGCCAGCTGGCGGGTATCGAATTCATTGAAGCTTACCGGGCGATAGCCTGGCTGTGCTGGGTGCCGAACCTGCTCGTCGTTGAATGGCTGGTGCTCGCCCGTGAGCGAGCACCAGCTTCTTCAGCTTAGGGCTGGACACTCCTGCCCGGCGTCCAGGGCACCCTGGCCGTATCCATCGCTTCCTTGAGTCCCGCGTATTCCTCGTTGACCAGCGTGTTCAGTTCGCCGACGACGTCGTCATACAGCGCACGCCCGATGCGCAGCGACTCGCGCTGCTCCGGCGTCGGGCCGTAGACGCCTCCGGGGAAACCGGCGTGGAACAGTCGTGCTCCAACGGTCATCTCGTCTTCGTCCTTGTATTCCACACGCTTCTGGTTACCCGAAAGACGATCGCTTTGGATCTTCAGGTTCTGCTGAATGGAATTCGCCAGCTCGTAAAGCGAACCGTCGGTCATTGACCGCTCCAGCGTTTCCTTGACCGCGTCGAGTTCCTCTATGACTTTCTGGACGGCCGCATTGGTTCCCTGCGAAGCCCGCGACAGCTCGGCAACCTGCGTGTCGAAGATGGCACGCTGTTCCTGGGTACTTCCGGGCAGCACCGGGTCCGGACGGACAGAGACAACGTCGAAACTCTGCGCGTCGCCGAGATCCGTGGTCACCCCGTCCTGGCGAACCTGCATCTGCACGCTGAATGTGCCAGGCACGACCAGCACGCCGCCACCGCCCCAGTAGCTATCAACCTCTTCCGGCGTCCACGGCTGGATCGGCGGGTAACGCAGGTCCCAGGACACACGATTGAAACCCGGCTCGGCCGGCGCCTCGATCTGACGAACGATGTTGCCGGCGCTGTTCGTGACGGTAAATACGATCGCAGGCTCGTCTTCACGCTCCTCGCTCAGAATCGTGTCCCAACTGGCCAGCGCCACGTTGTCATTCTCGGCCTCGAGTTCCTTTTCGGCCTCCCGGCGGGTGTCCTTGCTGCTCTTGAAGCCCTCTGCCAGGTAGTAGGTGAACGTGGCGCCGAACTCGGGATTGGGCGCCATGAAGTACGAATCGCCCTGGCTGGCCTGGCATAGCGCCTCGCCGCATCCCAATGCCGTTTTCTCCACGTACCAGCGCGCATCGCGAACCGGGAACAGCACGTTGCCGCTCGTCAGCATGGATGCGTTGACGTCTCGCAACGCCGAGTAGTCATCGAGCACGTAGAAGCTGCGGCCGAACGTCGCGCCAACCAGGTCGTTCTCGCGGGTCTGGATAACCAGGTCGCGGAACGGGATGTTGGGCGACCCGCCTTTGAGCTTGGTCCACTCACCGCCGCCATTCACGGTGAAGAACACGCCGAACTCGCTGCCGAGGAACAGCAGGTTGGGGTTGACGTGATCCTGCACTACCCGCCAGAGGATGTGGCGCTCGGGCAGGTTGCTCGAGATGCTGCGCCAGCTGCGGCCGCGGTTCTCGCTCTTCAGGATGTAAGGCGCGAAATCGCCGCTCTTGTGGTCATCGACGACGACGTAGACGGTGTCGGCATCGTGCAGGTCCGCCTTGATGTCGTTGACGAAGAAACGGTCGGGAACACCGGGCAACTCGTCGATCGTGGTCCATGTCTCGCCGCCGTCCTGGGTGACGCTGATCAGGCCGTCGTCCGAACCCGCGTAAATGAGATCGGGATCGATCGGCGACTGCGAGATATTGACGATCGTGTTGTAGCTCGACATCGCGTACAGATCCCGCGGCGCATCGTAGCTCCAGGTACGGCCCATGACAGGCTGCGCAACCCGGTTTTCGTTGCGGGTCAGGTCGCCGCTGATGGCCGTCCACGAATCGCCATGATCGTCACTGCGCCAGACGCGCTGCGATGCAAAGAAGATCGTGCTCGGATCGTGCGAGCTGATCAGGATCGGCGCATCCCAGTTGTAACGATCGGGCGGCTCGCCCTCGCGCGCTTGCGGGCGAATGTAGACGTTCTCACCGGTACGGCGGTCCCAGCGCGTCAGGTTGCCCTGCTGCCACTCGGCGTAAACGATGTCGGGATTGGTCGGGTCGACCGCCGACTGGTGGCCGTCGCCACCCAGAGTGATGAACCAGTCGGCATTACGAATGCCGGATACGTCCCAGGTTCGCGACGGGCCGCCCTGGCTGTTGTTGTCCTGTGTGCCACCGTAAATGTTGTAGAACGGCTCGTCATAGTCGACCGCCACCTTGTAGAACTGGGTGATCGGCAGGTTGGCCACGAATTTCCAGGTTTCGCCCTTGTCGAAGCTCTCGTACACACCGCCGTCGTTGCCGACGATGATGTAATTCGGATCGTCGGGCCGGAACGCCAGCGCGTGATGATCGACGTGCTTGGTGTCGTGCTGCAGACGTTCGAAATTCTCGCCACCGTCTTCGGTCATGTGCAGGTGCACGTCGGCCTGGTAGACGCGATCGAAGTCGTGCGGACTTGCGAACAGCTCCATGTAGTAGTGCGGTCCCGTTCCGCTGGACAAATAGTCGTTTCTTTTCTCCCAAGTCTCGCCGCCGTCTTCCGACCGCCAGAAGCCGCCCGTGCGGTTGTCGAGTTCGATCGTGGCGTAGATAACGTCCGGATTCTGCGGGCTGACGGCCAGGCCGGTCTTACCCCACATGCCTTCAGGCAGACCCTCGGTGAGCTGCCGCCAGGTTTCGCCGCCGTCCACCGACTTGTGGATGCCGGTCCCGGGGCCGCCGTTCAGCAACACCGCAACGTTGCGCAGCCGCTGCCAGCTCACGGCGTACATGACATCCGGGTTGCGCGGGTCCATGTGCACCTCGGATACGCCCGTGTACCGGTCGTCGAGATCCGTGTTGCCGAGCCCGTCTCCGAGCACCTTGCGCCAGTTCTCGCCACCGTCGGTGGACTTGAACAGGCCGCGCTCGCCGCCACCTGACCACAGGGGTCCCTGCGCGGCCACGAACATCGTGTTCGAGTCGCGCGGATCGATGCGGATCATGCCGATGCGCTCGGAGCCCTCGAGGCCCATGTTCTCCCAGTTCTGGCCGCCATCACGGCTGCGATAGATGCCGTTGCCGTATCCGACGTGCCGGCCGCTGACGTTCTCGCCGGTGCCGACCCAGACGACGTTCGGATTGTCCGGATCAAGAGTAATGGCGCCGATGGAATAAGAATCTTCGTTCTCGAAGATCGGCGTCCACGTCGTGCCTGAATTCACGGTCTTCCAGACACCGCCGCTACCGACGCCCACGTACCAGATATTGTGATTCTCGGGGTGCAAAACGATGTCGGAGATGCGTCCGGACATTAAAGCCGGCCCGATTGCGCGCATTTCGAGGCCCTTGAACGTGGCCTCGTTGAACCCGGGCTCTGAATCCTCGTCCTGTGCAAAAACAGGAACGCAAACGAATACGGCGGCGATTGCCGCAAAGAGATGATTTCGCATGGTGACCTCTTCGAATTGTTTGGGCAGACCTTAGCAGCAGAACCCGCGCTTATCTAGCACGACCGGTACAACTACGGGCGCCTAAGACCGCCGAATTCCGCAACTCATCGGATTAGCGGCTAAACTTCGTCGGATGGAGCCGTTTTTCGTGCGAATTCTGCGGGGCGCCGTCAGCGAAGTCGCCGCCCGCTGGCGCCCGCTGCTGCGCGCGCTGATCGTGCCTGCGCTGCTGATCACGGCCTTGAACTTCGGTACCCAGTACCTGATGCAATGGCAACACGAGTCGAACGGCTCATTCGAGGGATTGCAGGCGCTGGGCTGGGCCCAGTTCGTCGTCTGGTTCCTGCTTTACGCACTGTTTGCAATGTCCTGCCACCGCATCATTCTGCTGGGCGAAGAGTCGCTGCCGAACCGGTTCGGTATCTACTGGACCATGCGCGAGACGCGATTCCTGGGCTGGGTCGTCCTCGTGGCCATGATTTATATGCTGCTGTCAGCCCCGTTCCAGATCGCCGCCACCTATCTGCGGCTCTATATCACGCCGGACTCGTTCTACTGGCATTTCAACGCGTACATACCGGTCCTGCTGGCCACTTATGTCGATGGCCGCATCAGCATGGTGCTGCCGGCAACCGCTGTGGGCGAACGGTCGAGCATTGTCGAGTCGTGGCGCATGACCCGTGGCAACGGCCTGCACATAGCGGGGGCGCTATTGATCGCCGCGATCGCTACCGACCTTGTTTCCATTGGCATAAACCAGGTGCTCAAGGACCTGCCGCAGACGGGCCGACTGGTGTCCTTCATGGTCAACTTCCCGCTGGTCGCGGTTGCTGTCGGCATCATATCGGTCAGCTACCGGGAATTGAGCAAGGAATGACGGGTAGCTTTGAATACCAGCCGACCCTGCGAGGCGCGAACGTCACGGTGCGGCCGATCGAGCCGGATGACTGGGACAGCATGTTCGATGTCGCAAGCGACCCACGGGTGTGGGAGCAGCACCCGGTGAGTAATCGATACCTCGAAGCGGAGTTCCGCCAGTATTTCGAGGACTCCCTGGCGACCGGGTCCGCGTTTTCGTTTGTCGACAACGCATCCGGCCGGGTAATCGGCTCCAGCCGGTATTTCGGGTTTGACCCTGAGAAGAGCGAGGTCGAGATCGGCTGGACCTTCCTCGGCCGCGACTACTGGGGCGGCGCCTGGAATCGCGAGATCAAGCAACTCATGCTCGATCACGCCCTGCAATTCGTCGACATCGTCGTTTTCTGGGTGGGAGAAAGCAACTACCGGTCACGCCGGGCCATGGAGAAGATCGGCGGAGTGCTGCGCGACGGCGTGCACACTCGCGCCTTGAGTGGTGACGACCCGTACGTGGTCTTTGAAATTCGCCGGGAGAATTGGTGAGCACTGATGAAACGATATCCACTACCGAAACGGTTTAACGCCGCATTGTCCGAAAAGGCTTACGCCAACCTGCGCGCCCTCAATGCACGCTACCACTACGGCAACAACTACCTGCTCACCATCCTGCTCGAGAACCTGGACGCCATCACCGACCGCGACGCCCTCGAGAAGGCCTTCGCGGATTTCAAGGCTGAGTACGGCGCGCCGGCCGGCGGGATGAAGAAGTAGTCAGGCCGGCGCCCGGTTCCGGCCGTTCGCCAATAGCGATTCGATCGTCGTGAGCTCAACCTGGCGTCCCTCGTAGTCCTTCATGGTCTGCGCCATGTCTGCCAGGGCCGACCGGGTCGACTCGTCCGCCAGCGAATGCTCGATACTCGCCTCGATCTGCCGGGCTGTGACGGTTTCTTTCTCCAGCACGACGCCGAGCCGGTGGTAGAGGACTCGTGCAGCGACGCCATCCTGGTCATTCGTGTGAGTCGAAAGAACGATCGACGGGACCTGGTTGTAAATGCACTCGTTGATGGTTGATATTCCCGCATGCACGACGGCGCAAGACGCGTACGACAGGACCTCCATTTGCGGGGCCCAATCCATCAGGAGTACGTTGCCCGGCGGATTTTCCAGGTCACGATGGGAAACTTTGGAGCCCCCACCGATCACGAAATCCCAGTCGTCCCGTTGCCTGGCAACGAGCAGAGTCTGTTCCAGCAGCCGGCTATCCGGCGCCAGGTAAGAGCCGAAGGAGCAGTAAATCAGCGGCCGCCTGCGCGATTTTTCCGCCGCCAATCCGTCTTTGTACTGTTGCCAATGACGGCCCGCGTCGTCGCTCGTCCCGACTTCCTTGCGCCGCGTGTTCAGCATCGGGCCAACGTAGCTCATGTTCGGATGGATCGAGTGTGGAAAGTCCAGTTCATAGATGTTGAGCGACAGGATGGGCAATTGCATGTACATGTGCGGGCGAAGCCACTGAAATCTGTCTGCCTCGGTCTTGATGGAATAGCTCCGCGAGCGGGCCAGGTCCTTGAGGTCCGAATACCTGACCGTGCCATAGAACAGCGGCCGCAAACTGGCCTGAAGTCTTCTGCCAGTGACCATTCTCATCCACGCTCCGATCAGCAGGCGAGCATGCAGTTTTGCCCAGGCCAGCCTGACCTGGATTTGTTCCTTGACGTTTTGTGGCGGTAACAGGGCCGTGTGCGGCGGCGGCAGGCCTTGCTGCCTGAACACCGACAACCAGAACATCGGCAGTGCGACCGGGACGCCCCACTTCTTCGACCCAAGGATTGCGACGTGACACTCGATGTCGATCAACACGAGGTCGGGCCGCAGATCGCCGATCGTCGAGTCGAGTTCGCGAAGCTGCATGGATTGCCGCCGCAGCCGCCGCAACTCGCCGAGGTTCGCAAACGGCCGGGTCAGCCGACCGATCTCCGACAACCTCTGCTTCCACTCGTCGTCCGCGGTCAGTCGCACGAACCGGAAATCGTTCTCCCGGACAATCTGTTCAATCGACTGGTGACTCAGAAAGGTGACCGTGTGTCCGGCCGCACGCAGCCGGCGGCCCAACTCCAGGCTGCCGTGAACGGTGCTGTTCATGCCGATACTGATGTATGCGATGTGCGCCATGTCGGGTGGGGAAGCCTGGGGAGAGCAGTCTCGATAACTCTAGCAAATCGGGGATGGCGGTAGGTGGGAGAGGGATCGCGGCAATTCGGAGAGGGATTGACTCGCGGCTAAGCGGCGCTGAGAGGGATTGAGTCGGGCAATTCGGAGAGGGATTGATTCGAATCGCCTTATGGCGATTCTCACCCCTGCGGGGCGCACTCCGTGCGTCATCCCTCTCCCCCAGCCAAAAAAATGGGCCCGTTAAGGGCCCATTTCATTTTGGCTGGGGGAGAGGGATTCGAACCCCCGTTGGCGGAGTCAGAGTCCGCAGTCCTACCACTAGACGATCCCCCAAATTCGGGGTAGCCGGTGTAGTTTAGCGCTTCGAGTACTGCGTTGCGCGGCGAGCTTTACGCAGACCGACCTTCTTGCGCTCGACCTCGCGCGCGTCGCGGGTGACAAACCCGGCCTTGCGCAGCGTGGGACGCATCGACTCATCGTACTGCATCAGCGCGCGCGTCAGGCCGTGGCGAATCGCGCCTGCCTGGCCCGTCGTGCCGCCGCCCTTGACCGTCACATTGACGTCAAACTTGTCCGTTACCTGCATCAGCTCGAGCGGCTGGCGCACGATCATCTGCGCCGTCTTGCGGCCGAAGAACGTATCCAGCGGCTTGTCGTTGACCGTGATCGAGCCCTTGCCGGGTTTCATGAAAACGCGTGCCGTCGACGTTTTGCGACGGCCCGTACCGTAAAATTGCGTGTCAGCCATTATGCGTTGATTTCCAGTGGGATCGGCTGCTGTGCAGCATGATCGTGTTCAGGACCCTTGAAGACGCGCAGCTTCTTGAACATCTGCCGGCCCAGCGGGCCCTTCGGCAGCATGCCTTTAACGGCCTTCTGCAGAACGCGCTCCGGGTGCTCCTCGAGCATCGTCTCGAGTGACTTCGACTTCAGGTTGCCGATGTAGCCCGTGTGGTGGTGGTACATCTTGTCCTTGACCTTGTTGCCAGTGACGCGGATTTTCTCCGCGTTGACGACAACGATGTAGTCGCCCGTGTCCACGTGCGGCGTGTACTCGGGCTTGTGCTTGCCACGCAGGCGATGCGCGATCTCGGTCGACAGGCGACCCAGGGTCTTGCCTGTTGCGTCGACCACGAACCAGTCGCGCCGAACCTCTGCGGGCTTTGCAGAAAACGTATTCATTGATCTCTGTCCGTCGGGATATTCTTGTCGCTCAGCCGTCATCCTGCCGGTCGGCTGAAAGGCGCGAAATTTTAACGGACGGCACGGCCCAATGCAAACAAAAACGCACCGAAAGTTGGCGCGTTTTTGGCCTTTAATTTCAAGCACTTAAAAGGCCAGCATACCTGCCCTCAGCCGTCAGAACGCGTATTCGAGCGAGATTGCGGTGCGCGTGTCGGTTTTTTCGGCGCCCGGCAGCACGTCGCTATTACGCCTCACCGTGTATGAGGCCACCATGGCAAGGCTGCCCACAAGCTGGGCCCGGAGGCTGGTCACCGACTCGGTAAAGGTGTTGCTGCTGCCGGACTCGACCAGCAGGGACTGCCCGAAACTGGCCGTATCGGAGATCTTCCAGGCGTAGGTCAGGCGTCCCGTGTAGATCGTGTCGCTCTCGTCGGAACCGTCTGACAGGTCCGACTGACGGGCACCGACGCCGACTTCGCCGTTGAGCGTGTGCTTTTCCCGGGCGACGAGGCGCCGGCCATAGCCCACCGACTGCGAAAACTGCCTGGTGATGCTGCCAAAACGGTCCTTGCGCCAGTCCAGGCGGCCAAACAGGAAGTCGTTATCGTTGATTTTGCGGGCACTTCTCCAGTTGGCGTCGTAGGCCTCCGCGGTCGTGACGCTGCTCTCGGTCGAATAGATGGCGGCGGCTTTGAGCTGGTGCTCCCAAAGTTCCTTGATGTAGTTGACCTCGAAACCCGAGTTGAGGCTTTCGCTCTCGGTGTTGCCGGAGACGGCCAGGTAGCCCAGCTTGACGTTGCCCGACCACGGGCTCTCCTCTTCGGCGGCCTCCTCTTCCTGTGCGAAAAGCGGGGCTGCCAGGACCAGCAGGCCCGGGATCATGATTGCGCGCCAGTTCATTGTTGAGACTCCGTGTGTCCTTTGTTGGGCGGTCGCGGAGTATAACCCCGCATTCACAGTTGGACTATTGGTATAATTTTTGGCCATGCAGGAACGGAATCTGACGCCGCTCGATCGACTGCTCGCCGGAGCCAATAACGCCTTGCGAACGATCGCAGCCCCCGCGGGCCACGCCACCCGCAAGAACCCCGCCGCCGGCGTTGCCGAATCCGACCTCACCGATGCGCAGCGGCAGCACGCCGCAGGCCTCATGCGGGTCAACCATGCCGGCGAAGTCGCCGCGCAGGGTCTCTACCAGGGCCATGCCGTTGTCGCGCGCGACCCGGACATCGAGGAACAGATGCAGCGTGCGGCCGACGAGGAGTTCGATCATCTTGCCTGGTGCGAACAGCGGCTGCGGGAGCTGGGCGAGAATCGCAGCGTACTGACGCCGTTGTGGTACTCGGGCGCATTCCTGATCGGCGCGGCGAGCGGCGCGCTGGGTGACAAGTGGAGTCTCGGGTTCATCGCCGAGACCGAGAAGCAGGTCTGCGATCATCTCGACTCGCATCTCGAGCGGCTACCCGACGAAGACGCGAGAAGCCGCGCCATCGTCACCCGGATGCGGGACGAGGAACAGGAGCATGGCGACAACGCCCGGCAGGCAGGCGCTGCCGAGTTACCCGAGCCCGTGCGGCAGCTCATGAAGCTCACTGCCCGGGTCATGACCAGCACCGCCTACCGCGTGTGAAATTTACGTGATTGAACAATAACTTGCCCTTGTGAGCGAACTGTATTAAAAGAGAGTCGCTTGAGCGTTGAGGACCCACAGATGCAAACCACTGCAAAGACCCTGAGCGATGTTCCGGCGATTAACCGCTTCCTGAGTTATTGCCGCGTCCGGACTGTCCCCTCCAAAACCGTCATGATCCACGCGGGCGACCTGCCCGACGTCCTGTACTACATCGTCGACGGCTCGGTCGAAGTCATGATCGAGGACGAGGATGGCAACGAGATGGTGCTGGCCTACCTCAACAAGGGCCAGTTCTTCGGCGAAATGGGGCTTTTCTACGAGCAACCCACACGCAGCGCCTGGGTCCGCACGCGCACCGAGTGTGAAATCGCCGAAATGACCTACCCGCGCTTCCGGCAGATCGCGAGCGAAAGTCCGGGGCTGGTCTTCGAACTCGCCACCCAGCTGGCGACACGCCTGGACCGCACCAACCGCAAGCTGGGCGACCTGGCCTTCGTCGACGTTACGGGCCGGGTGGCACACGCCATCATGGATCTTTGCAACGAGCCGGACGCCATGACCCACCCGGACGGCATGCAGATCAAGGTGTCGCGGCAGGAGCTGAGCCGCCTCGTTGGCTGTTCGCGCGAAATGGCCGGCCGCGTCCTCAAGGTGCTCGAGGAACAAGGGCTCGTGACCGCCAGCGGCAAGACGATTGTCGTGTACGGCGCGCGGCCTAACCGCAACCTCTGATTGGTCGCCCGCTGGGGCGGGCTCCTACGACGCCTTCGCGATGTTGTCCTTCATCGCCGCAATCGTCGCGGCGTAGTCCTCGCTGCCGAAAATTGCCGAACCGGCAACGAACGTGTCGGCGCCGGCCGCCGCGATCTCGCCGATATTGTCGACCTTGACGCCGCCGTCAATCTCGAGCCGGATATCCAGCCCGCTGGCGTCGATGATCTTGCGCGCCGCGCGCAGCTTGTCCAATGCCGACGGAATGAACTTCTGCCCGCCGAAACCGGGATTCACCGACATCAGGAGGACCATGTCGACCTTGTCGATCACGTATTCCAGGCTGTCCAGCGGCGTCGCCGGATTGAAGACGAGGCCCGACTTGCAGCCCTCGTCTCGAATCAGGGCCAGCGTGCGATCGATGTGCCGGCTCGCCTCCGGGTGAAACGTGATGTAACTGGCGCCGGCCTTCGCGAAGTCCGGAATGATGCGGTCCACGGGTTCGACCATCAGATGCACGTCGATGGGCGCCTCGATGCCGTAGTTGCGCAGGGCCTCGCAAATCAGGGGACCAATCGTGAGGTTCGGTACGAAGTGATTGTCCATCACGTCGAAGTGCACGATGTCGGCGCCCGCATCCAGCACGTCCCGGACGTCGTCGCCGAGTCGCGCAAAGTCCGCGGATAGTATCGAGGGGGCTATCAATGGGGTCACTGCAGTCTTCCTGTCATCGAATGGAACGGCGAGACTTTAGCATCTCATACGCGGCTCGAATCTCGCGAGTGCGGTTTTCCGCAGCGGCGATGGCCGCCTGGCCGGGATTGTCGCCCGCAATCTTGTCGGGATGATTCTTGTTCATGGCGCGGCGATACGCCTTGATGACCTCGTCGTTGGTGGCCGATTCGTCGATACCTAGCGTGGCATAAGCCTTGCGCAGGCGCCGCGTGTCTCGGTCGCCGGCGGGCGAGTGACGAAAACCTTTCTGGGCGCGGATCATGGTCTCGAGCTGCGCCAGCTCGACACGGCCAATGCCGAATTCCGTACAGATAACCCAGATAAGCTCGCGCTCCTTCTGGCCCAGTCGATTCTTCGCCAGCACTACCTCGAGAACCAGCCGCACGAACAGCTGCCGCAGCTCGGCGCGGCGCGCCGCGACTCGCCGCAGGTGGCGCACGGTCTGGCGCAGCGGGAACGCCGGGTGTTTGCCTTCGTCGAACCAGTTGATCGCGTTGCGCACCTGCGCCGGACCCAGGCCGATGCGGTGCATCACGGCCCGCGCGGCCCGAATCTCTTCCTCGCTGACCCGCCCGTCGCTCTTGGCCAGGTGGCCGATCGTCTGGAACAGCGGACGAACGTATTCCTCGGGCAGACGTCCTATGGACGCCCCCTGTTGCTCGAACTGACGGTAGCCGGCGGCAAAGCGGACGTCGAACCAGTGGCCCAACCCCAGGCCCAATAGTACGAACCAGGGTTTCAGCGTAGCGGCGCCCGCAAGCGCGCCGATGATTTTGCCCCAGTACAAGAAAGATCCCTACGGCCGGTCTTGGCGTAATGCTAACGCAAGGGGTAGCATCCTGACCATGAACACCCCGGATGCCCTGTTCGAGTCGAGCGTCCCGGGCCTCGAGCTGCTGGGTCGCGGCAAGGTCCGGGATATTTATGCGGTCGACGACGAGCACCTGCTGATCGTGACGTCTGACCGGTTGTCAGCCTACGACGTTGTCCTGCCGAACCCGATCCCGGGCAAAGGCCGTGTCCTGACCCAGATTTCGTTGTTCTGGTTCGACAAGATGGCCGACCTCGTCCCCAATCAGCTGACCGGGCTCAGCGTCGACGACATCATCGACGACCCTGCCATCGCAGCGCCGCTTCGCGATCGTGCGCTGGTCGTCAAACGTCTCAAGCCCCTGCCCATCGAGGCTGTCGTGCGCGGCTACCTGATCGGCTCCGGCTGGCGCGACTACCTCGACACCGGCGCAACATCGGGCATCGACCTGCCGCCTGGCCTGGAGCAGGCCGCGCGGCTGCCCGAGACGATGTTCACACCGGCACACAAAGCCGAGGCCGGCGAGCACGACGAGAACATCTCTTTCGACGATGTTGTCGGCATGATCGGCGAGGACCTGGCCGCCCGGGTGCGCGATTTGTCCATCGCCATCTACGAGCGCGCGGCGGAGTACGCGCTGGCGCGCGGCATCATAATCGCCGATACCAAGTTCGAATTCGGTCTCGACGACGACGGCGCGCTGTACCTGATCGACGAAGTGATCACGCCCGACTCTTCGCGCTTCTGGCCGGTTGACGGCTACGAGACCGGCATCAGTCCGCCGAGCTTCGACAAACAGTTCGTGCGCGACTATCTCGACACGCTCGACTGGGACAAGACCGCGCCCGGACCCGGGTTGCCTGCCGACGTGCTGGAACAGACCAGCGCCAAGTACCAGGAAGCCTACGACCGCCTGACCCGATGATCCCGACGCTGCGCAGCAAGTTCGACGACTGGGTCTGGGGCGACGGCCTGGAGAAACACGGCCTCGGCGGCCGCATCGCCGCTACCCTGCTGCGCTACTCCTACGGCCTGATCCGCGACATGGTGTCGGGCCAGATCACGCTGCGGGCGATGAGCCTCGTCTACACGACGCTGCTGTCGGTGGTCCCGCTGATCGCGTTCAGCTTTTCCATCCTGCAGGCTTTCGGTGTCCACAACGAGCTGGAACCGTTCCTCTACGACTTTCTCGAGCCGCTCGGGCCCCAGGGCCGGGAAATCACAGCGCAGATCATCGAACTTGTCGACAACGTCAAGGGCGGCGTACTCGGCGGCATCAGCCTTGCCTTCTTCATCTACACCGCAGTGTCGATGGTGCAGAAGATGGAAGAGAGCTTTAACTACGTCTGGTACGTCGCCAAGCGGCGCAGCCTCGCCCGGCGCCTGACCGAGTACATGATCGTTTTGCTGATCGGACCCGTGGTCATCGTCGCCGCGCTCGGCATGATCGCCTCGCTGCGCAGCAATACCGTTGTGCAATTCCTGCTGACGAACGAGGCTATCGGACCTATCCTGGTCGCTTCCAACAAGCTGACGCCATACCTGCTCGTGACCGCGGTGTTTACGTTCCTGTACATGTACATGCCCAACACGCGGGTGAAGTTCAAAGCCGCGCTGATCGGCGGACTCGCGGGCGGATTCATCTGGGCCACGCTGGGCGTCGCATTTGCCACGTTCGTGGGTTTCTCGACGCGCGTAACGCTGATCTATTCGGGCTTCGCGGTCGCCATCCTCGCACTAATCTGGCTGTACCTGAACTGGCTGGTGCTGCTGTTCGGGGCGCAGCTCGCCTACTACGTGCAGAATCCGGCGTTCCTGCGCATCGGGCGGCGCGAACCCCGGCTGTCGAACGCGATGCGCGAGCGCCTGGCGCTCAACATCATGCTGTTCGTCGGCCGCGCGTTTCGCGACACGGAAGTGTCGATCGACGCCCACGAGATCAGCGAACGCATGCGCATACCTTCGATCACGCTGGCGCCGGTGCTCGACGCCCTCGAAGCCGGCGGACTGCTCGCCGTGACCGACAAGGACGACCTGCTGCCCGGCAAGGACATGGCGACAATCCGGCTGGATGACATCCTTTCGGTCGTGCGCGTGCACGGCGAAACCGGGTCCTACCGCGACCCTAAATGGTCGGACGAGATCGACGCGCTGGGCCAGGATCTGGACAACGCGGTCATCAAGGTTGTCGGCTCGCGGACGCTGTCTGACTTGCTGGAACCCGCCCCGTCCGGCAATCACTAGGGCACTGGAGGACGCATGCTGTTGCGCCGAGTTATGGACCACGTCAGGACCCAGAACTGGTTCGCGGTCTGGCTGGATTTCGTCATCGTCGTCGTGGGTGTGTTCCTGGGTATCCAGATCGGCAACTGGAACGAGGAGCGGGTCTTCAACGACCAGGAAGAGATGCTGCTGCTCGATCTGAGGACCGAGATCGAAGAGAGCGCCAGCCGGGCGGGCGGTTACTGGCGATCGTACCTGGGCCGGGTTTCAGAGGCCGGCGCCCGGTCCATCGCGTTTATCAATTCCGGTGAACCCTGTGCGGACGACTGCTGGGAACGCATCATCGACTTTTTCCACGCGTCACAGTTCATATCGCTGGAGCTCGATCGCACCGTTCTGGACGAGATGCAGCGGTTGGGATTGCCGCGCGACAGGAATGTCGAAACGGTGGTCTCGGCTTACTATCTGCAGGGCCGGGGGATCGCGCAGAACCTCAACGAAAGGCCCGACTATCGCAAACTCGTTCGCGAACTCATCCCGCATGACATGATGGAAGAGCTGTGGCGGGGGTGCCACGAACTCGACGGCGGTATTGAAGTTCTGACCCGCAGCTGCACGCCGACCGGCGACGACGCCACACTACGGGCAGTCGTCGATGAAATTCGCACGAACGTCCGCGTCAAACAGACGCTGAATCACTGGACGTCCATGACGAACACCATCATGCCCTACCTCGACGACCTCGCCGAGGTAGGCGACGCGGCGATAGCGGCGATCGACGCGGCACTGGGCCGCACCGGGTAGCTACGGTCAGAACCGGACGGTAATGCCCAGGCCGATCGAGTCCTGGTCGGCGTCGCTGGAGGTTTCGGCCGCGGGAATTATGACGTTGCCGAGAAAATCGACGTCGTCGACGCGATAACTGGCCGCCAGTTCAACGTTCGGGCTGACGAACCAGCTCAGGAAGCCCTCGTAGCTCGAGCTGTCCAGGGCCGCAAAGTCTGCGTCCGTCTCGGCAATGCGCACACCGAACTCGACATCGCGATTGGGATACAGCGACACGGCCGCGCTCCAGGCATCGAAGTCGAGGTCGAAATCGTTGTCCGTGCGCGCGTAGCCAAGATCAATCGCGTACTGCCAGTCTGCCCCTATGTCACCGAGGTGCGAAAACGTCGCCGAGTAACTGGTCGCGTCGCCGCCGTCGTCGTCGGACTGGCTGACGTCCACTGCGATCGTCGTCGTCTCGAACAGGTATTTGCCGGCACCGAGCCGCCACGACGTCGAATCCACGGAGTCACTGACGATTCCGCCGATACTGACATTCGCGTTCGCCACGCCCGCGTTTGCGAACCAGCCGCTGTCGCGCCAGACATAGCGAACGTCGAGCAGATAGGCGTCTCCATCCGAGTTGAATGTGCCGTCAAATGACGGAATCGCAGGGTCCGTGCTCTCGAGCGAGGCAGAACTCGAGACGTCGGTCCGGGCGTAGCCAATGTTCACAACGGATGCGCGATCGACGAATGCGGCCCGGGCGCGCGGTCCTTTGTCGTCGGAGAGCCCCGCAAAATACCAGCTACCGAAAAGACTGTAGGCGTCGGTATCGATGGTATTCGAATTGAAGATCGAGCCACCGGGGGTGGTGATCGTCTGCTCCGCATCGAGACGGGTCCGGTCGTACGTGATGCCGATTTCGAAATCGAAATCGTCCGCCACGGCGCTGGTCGCTGCCAGAATCGTTCCGGTCAGTAGAGTGCCTAGTCGGGTTGTTCTGTTCATCGTTTACCTCTCCCTGGTTAGTGATTCAGAGCAGCGGACGGTCGTATCAAGCGCCCGCAATGGTCATCTCTTCGACCAGCAGCGAGCCGCAGCGAATGCCGCCTCGCAGGTCCTGGTCATCGCCGATCGCGGCGATGCGCGGGTACAGGTCGCGCAGATTGCCGGCAATCGTGACCTCGTGCACAGGGTGTTTGATCTCGCCGTCCTCTACCCATTGCCCGACGGCGCCGCGCGAGTAGTCGCCGGTCACCATGTTCAGACCATGGCCGATCAGTTCCTCGACGATCAGCCCCGTGCCCATCTCGGCCGTCAACGACTCGAGGTCGCCGCCGGTGCCCGGCACGATCAGGTTCTGGGCGCCGCCGGCGTTTGCCGTCGTTTGCAGTCCGAGCCGGCGCGCCGAGTAACTGCCAAGGACGTACTCCCGCAATACGCCGTCCGCCACAATGTCCCTGTCCCAGGTGCCAACGCCCTCGGCATCGTAGGCCGCGCTCGCCATGCCTTTCGCGATGTGAGGCCGCTCCCGGACGTTGACGAACCCGGGAAATACCGATTCGCCAACCGCATCGAGCAAAAACGAGGCCTTGCGGTACTGCGCGCCGCCCGAGGCCGCGCCGATCGCGTGACCGATGAACCCGCGCGCCAGTTCGGGAATGAACAGCACGGGAGCCCTGGTCGTCTTGATCTTCTGTGCCCCCAGCCGGCGAACGGCCCGCCGGCCGGCCGTCGTACCAATGTGCGCGACGTCTTCCAGGTCAGACGCATCCCGCGCGGCGCTGTAGTAATAGTCGCGCTGCATCTCACCGTTGTCACTGGCCAGAACGACACAGCTCACGCTGTGGCTGGACTTGGCATAGCTGCCGACAAAGCCGTGCGAATTGCCATAAGCACGCAGGCCGCGGTTCGTCGACACCGTTGCGCCTTCGGAATTGGTGATGCGCTTGTCGACCGCGAGGCCGGCAGCCTCGCACGCGATCGCCATGTCGATGGCATCGGCGGCCTCGATGTGCCACGGGTGGTCGAGATCGAGGTCTTTGGTATCTGCACACATCAGCTCGGCGTCGGCGAGCCCGGCGTATTGATCCTGCGCCGTGCAGCCGGCGAACGTGCAGGCCTTTGTCACAGCCTCCCGGATGGACTCGGGCCGGGTATCGGACGTACTCGCACTGCCCTTGCGCGAATCCTTGTAGACCGTGATCCAGAGTCCACGGTCATTCGTGTACTCCAGGTTTTCGACATCCCCCAGCCTCGCCGTAGCAGCAAGTCCCGTATCGCTGCTTGCCGCTACCTCGGCCTGGTCGACGCCGCGCCCCTGCGCCTCCTCGAGCGCCGCGCGCACCAGGGATTCCAGTTCCTCTCGTCGCATGCGATAAGCTTATCCGGTGACTGATTCAAAGCCCAGTAAAAGCGCACGCAAACGCGCCGTGCTCGAGTTGCAGGAGCTTGGCGAACAGCTGATCCCGCTCAGCGACGCCGAGCTCGCCACCTTCGCGCTCGAGGAACGCGTTGTCGAGGCCATACGCGCCGCCCGCTCGATCCGTTCACACGGTGCTTTGCGAAGGCAAAAGCAGCTTATCGGCAAACTCATGCGTGATCTCGACCCGGAGCCGATTCGCGCGGGCCTCACGGCCCTGCGGGCGGACGATCTTGCCGCCAAGCGGGTGTTCGCCGCGGCCGAAAAATGGCGCGATCGGCTGTTGCGCGAAGGTACGGCCGCCGTGGCTGACTTCGAGCAGGAAACAGGCACTCGGGAAACCAGGCTCGCACAACTGCTCGCCGAGTACGAGGTCGCGATCAGCGACCGCGCCGAGAAGACGCTGCGCCGCAAGATTTTCCGGCGGGTCCACGAGATTCTGGTTAAAATCGCTCGATGACGATCAAAGTCGGCATCATCATGGGCTCGCGGTCCGACTGGGACACGATGCAGCACGCCAGCGCCATGCTGGACACACTCGGCGTGCACCACGAGGTACGGGTCGTGTCGGCCCACCGCACGCCGGACCTGCTATTCGAGTATGCCGAAACCGCGGTAGAGCGCGGCATCCAGGTCATCATCGCCGGTGCCGGGGGTGCGGCGCACCTGCCCGGCATGACCGCGGCGAAAACCCGCGTCCCGGTACTGGGCGTGCCGGTGCAGTCGAAAGCGCTCAATGGCATGGATTCGTTGCTCTCCATCGCCCAGATGCCTGGCGGCGTACCCGTCGGCACGATGGCCATCGGCAAGGCAGGCGCCACCAATGCGGCGCTGCTCGCAGCCGCCATCATCGCCAATCACGATGCCGCGGTGGCCGCCGCCCTCGACCAGTTCCGGCAGAACCAGACCAGCAGAGTCCTCGCCGACCCCGACCCCAGTACCTGACCATCATGCGTATCGGCATCATAGGCGCCGGGCAACTCGGCCAGATGCTCGGCTTCGCCGCCCGCGGGCTGGGCCACGAGTGTTTTTTTCTCGACCCCTCGGGCGATCCGCCCGCGGCAAAGGCCGGCCCGGTTGTGCAGGCGCCCTTCGATGACCCGGTGGCGCTGTCCGTGTTGGCGGAGAAGGTCGATGTCCTCACCTACGAGTTCGAGAACGTGCCTGTCGAGGCACTGCGAGGCATAGCCGGCGGGACACCCATTTATCCGCCGCTCGAGGCACTGCGTCTCGCCCAGGACCGGCTGGACGAGAAACAGCTGTTCGAGCGGCTCGACATTCCGCTCCCCGCTTATCACGTCGTGGATTCCGCCGCCGACCTGCACGCGGCCGCCGATGCCATCGGCCTGCCACTCGTCGTCAAGACGCGGCGGCTGGGTTACGACGGCAAGGGCCAGTTCGTGCTCAGGGACAAGAACCAGGTTGCTGAAGCCTGGCAGGCGATCGGCACGGTGCCTTTGATTGCAGAGCAATGGGTGCCTTTCGATTACGAGGTCTCCGCCATCGGGGTGCGCGGCGTGGACGGCCAGGTCGCCGCCTATTGCCTGACCCACAATGAGCACGCTGGCGGCATCCTGCGCGTCTCGCACGCACCGGTCGACGACGACAGGCTGACGGCAAAGGCGCACGCCTACCTGTCACGGATGCTGGAACACCTCGACTACGTCGGCGTGCTCGCGCTCGAGCTGTTCGTCGCCGGCGACGCACTGCTGGCCAACGAATTCGCCCCGCGCGTGCACAATTCGGGGCACTGGACCATTGAAGGCGCTGCAACCAGCCAGTTTGCGAACCACATCCGGGCCGTTACCGGCGCGGCGCCGGGGCCGGTCGACACGGTCGGCCATGCGGGCATGGTCAACCTGATCGGCACGATACCGGATTCGGCGCGGCACGCAGCGGTCGGCACCCTGCATGATTACGGCAAATCGCCTCGTCCCGGCCGCAAGCTCGGTCATATCACCGTTGTTGCGGCCACCGGGCCCGAACGTGACGCGCAGACCGCGGTGCTGACCGAAACTGTGACCCAGTCCTCCACGCTGAACGGGACTTCGACATAGCCGCCGGCCGGGAAAAGCGGGTAAACTGAGTATAAAGAACCCGTTATGTCTTACCTTGAGCACTTCAACCTGCAGGAGCAGCCGTTCCGGCTGACTCCGGACCCGGATTTCCTTTACTGGACCAAACAGCACGCCCGGGCCAAAGCCTACATGGAGTCGACGATCTGGCTCGCGGACGGGTTTGTCGTCATTACGGGCGACATCGGCTCGGGCAAGACGACGCTGCTGCAGTCGTTCCTGTCGGAACTCGACGACGACGTCGTCTACGCGGTGGTGTCACAGACGCAGCTCACGGCCACCGAGTTCCTGCAGGCGGTGCTGACGGAATTCGGTTTCAAACCGTTCGACAAGCAGAAAGTCGAATTGCTCGACATGCTGAACATGTTCCTGATCGAGCAGTATTCCAACGGCAAGAAGGTCTTGCTGATCGTCGACGAGGCGCAAAACCTCTCCAGGAAGGTACTCGAGGAGGTTCGCCTGCTATCCGGCATCGAGACGCAGAAGGAAAAGGTCTTGCGCATCATCCTGGCCGGCCAGCCGGAGCTCAAGGACACGCTCGACTCGCCCGGCCTGCAGCAGCTCGTGCAGCGCGTACGCCTGCGCTTTCACGTCGGCCCGCTGGACAAGCGAGAAATGCCTGAATATATCTTCCACCGGCTGACCGTAGCAGGCCGGTCTGACCGGGAACTGTTCGACG
>JASJBB010000158.1 GCA_030066735.1 Woeseiaceae bacterium
GTATCCATCATCAAGCCATGCATGGCGGTCCCCTCCTTATTGCTCTTGGTCTTGAGTCCCTTGAGTATCGGAAAATGATTATCGGGAAATGAGTATCGGGACACTAGCAGATGTTCCTGCCGCCGTTAATGCAGGAGGCCGTTATGTTGGCGGGCGTCAGATGCCCTGCGTTTCCGACCACTCCCGGAGCTGGTCGAGGACCGCCAGCGCGGATCGGCCAAAGCTCGTGATCGCATACTCGACCGCGATTGGCCGCGTGGACAGGACGCGGCGCTCGACGAGGCCCGCCGCCTCGAGCTCCTTGAGACGCTGGTTCACCATCTTCTTGCTGGCGCCGCCGAGCTGGCGGGTGAGGTCATTGAAGCGGACCGGGCCGTCCTTCAGGTGCCAGAGTATCGATCCCTTCCACTTGCCACCGAGGACACGCATACCGCGTTCGATCGGGCAGGGTTCGAGGCAGGGCTCGGCGACCGACTTCCTGCCGTCGGAAGCAACGGTGACGACAGCTTTCATACGCTTCAGGTTACCAAAAGTGAACTGGTTGCATTTCGGCACCTAGGGTAACACGATTGCAGCCCTGCACCTCACGTCCCCAGTCAAAAGGAGACCCGCCTTGATGACCAGCAAACTTCATGCAGGCGCCGATTTCCCGGCCCTGCCCGTCCACGGCGATAACGACGTCGTCGATATCAGCAAACCAGGCGGCAATGCCGACTGGCAGATGGTCGTCGTGTACCGCGGCCGTCACTGCCCGCTGTGCACGAAGTTCCTCAACAATCTCACGAGCTTCAAGGAGCGCCTCGCCGACATCGGCATCGACGTCGCCGCGGTGTCGGGCGACAGTCGCGAGCAGCTCGAGGAGCACCGGACACGGCTCGACGTGAACTTCCCGCTCTACCACGGGCTGACGCAGGAACAGATGCAGGCGCTCGGCCTCTACATCTCGATCCCGCGCTCGGAGCAGGAAACCGACCACAACTTCGCCGAGCCCGGACTCTTCGTCATCAATTCTGATGGCCAGGTGCAGGTGGTCGACCAGTCGAACAACCCGTTCGCGCGACCCGATCTCGAGGTGCTCGTCTCCGGGCTGGAATGGATACGGAAGCCCGAGAACAACTACCCGATCCGCGGCACGTTCAAGACCTGAGCAACACGGCGCTCGCCGCGCTAGCATCGGTGTCCATACGTTGATTCGAGGACACAGCATGCTGGACGGCGTTCGCATCATCGAAATCGAAGGGCTCGGTCCCGGACCGTTCGCGGGACTCATGCTCGCGGATCTCGGCGCAGACGTGATCGTCGTGCATCGCGAGACGCCGCCCCTGTCGCAGGACGCAGGGTCCAGCCTGATCGACCGCGGCAAGCGCTCGATCGTGCTCGATCTCAAGCAGGAGGATGGGCTTGCCACCTTACGGAAGCTGGCAGCGACGGCCGACGGCCTCATCGAGGGCTTCCGGCCCGGCGTGATGGAGCGACTGGGCCTTGGCCCGGACGCGCTTCACGCGCAAAACCCGCGGCTCGTCTACGGCCGCATCACGGGCTGGGGCCAGTCCGGGCCGAAGGCGAGCGAGGCTGGTCACGACCTCAACTACATTGGCCTGTCCGGGGCGCTGCACTATGCATCGATGCCGGGCACGCCGCCGTTCACGCCGCCCACCCTCGTCGGTGATATTGGCGGCGGCGCGATGTATCTCGTCGCCGGCATGCTTGCAGGCCTCTTGCGCGCAGCGAGAACCGGCCAGGGCACCGTCGTGGATGCGGCTATCGTCGACGGTTCGGCGCACATGATGAACCTGCTCATGGCAGCGCGGTCCACCGGGATCTTCGGCCTCGATCGCGGCACCAGCATCCTTGACGGCGCGCCGTGGTCGCGCTGCTACGAGACCTCCGACGGCGGCTGGCTGTCCGTGCAGTGCATCGAGCCGCAATTTTACGCGGAATTCCTGGACAAGCTCGGCACCGCGGGCGATCCGGACCTCGCGCAGACGCCGGACCGGGCAGCGTGGCCTGCCATGGCGGCACGTTTCGCAGCCATTGTTGCGACGAAAGACCTGGCCGACTGGACCGCCGTCTTCGCGGACAGCGATGCTTGCGTGGCGCCGGTCCTCGATCCGGCAGCCGCGGCTCGCGATCCGCACATCGCCGCACGCGGTACGTGGGTCGAGGTCGATAGTCGGCTCCAGGCGCGTGCCGCACCGCGTTTCGACGGCGAACGACCCGGCGACCCTGCGTCACCGCCCGAACGGGGTGAACACACTGCCGAGATTCTTGCGAGTCTCGATAGCTCTCAGTAGGCACGCACCGTCGCGCCGCCGGCTGCGACTCACAGCATCAACGTCCGGCTGCCCGGCGCCTGCCGCCGCGCTTCGGCGCCCCGGAACGGCCTTGCCCGCGGCGGCTCTTGTTTCGCCCCCGCGCAGGCCGCGCACGGCCCTTTGTCACGGGTTCGGCCTTGATACGCGGATCCGGCTCATAACCGGGAATCGTCCTTGCCGGGATTTTCGCCTGCAGCAGCTTCTCGATGTCGGCGAGGAGCTTCTGCTCGTCGACACAAACCAGTGAGATCGCATGCCCTGATTGCCCGGCCCGCGCCGTGCGGCCGATACGATGCACATAGTCTTCCGGGACCTGCGGCAGTTCATAGTTGATCACGTGCGGCAAGCGATCGATATCGAGGCCACGAGCGGCGACATCGGTTGCGACGAGAACTCGCACCTTGCCGTTCTTGAAGTCCTGCAGGGCGCGTACGCGAGCGCCCTGCGACTTGTTCCCGTGAATCGCAGCCGACGTGAGGCCGTCCGATTCCAGCTGCTTGGCAAGCCGATTTGCACCGTGCTTGGTGCGAGTGAAGACCAGTACCTGGCGCCAGTTTTCGGCGCCGATCGTATGCGACAGGAGCTCGCGCTTGCGCTGCCGGTCAACCCGGTACACAAGCTGGTCGATACCCTCGGCCGGTTTGCCATTTGTGGCAGTGCTGATCTCGGTCGGTGAGTCGAGGAGGTCGGCAGCAAGGCGGCGAATCTCTTTCGAAAACGTGGCCGAGAACAGGAGATTCTGGCGCTCTGCGGGCAACGCCTTCAGGACCTTGCGAATGTCACGAATGAAGCCCATGTCGAGCATCCGGTCCGCTTCATCGAGGACAAGACATTCGACGGCGTCGAGACTGATCGTGCCCTGCTGCAGGTGATCGAGAAGCCGGCCGGGCGTAGCGACAACGATATCCACGCCCTTCCTGAGCTTTGCGATCTGGGTATTGATGCTGACCCCGCCATAGATAACGGCAGCGCGAAACGGCAGGTAGTGCCCGTATGCGCGTACGTTGTCGGCGACCTGGGCTGCCAATTCACGCGTCGGGGTCAGTACCAGCCCTCGGATACGACGGCGATTGGCCGTGCCGTGCTGTAGTCGCTGCAGCATCGGCAGCGTGAAACTCGCCGTCTTGCCGGTGCCGGTCTGTGCGGCCGCGAGGATGTCGCGCCCGTCGAGAATAGGGGGTATAGCCTGCTGCTGGATCGGGGTTGCCGTCTGGTAACCCTGTCTTTCGACCGCACGCAGCAGTTCGGCCGTGAGGCCAAGCTGATTGAATAACACTGGGGTAAATGCTCCGAAACCGCCCGACACGATGGCGGCGTTTGGCCGCGAAAGTTTCGATCCAGGCTGGGTTTCCTGAGTAGCTGCGAAAGCCGCAGGATTGCGGGGCGCAGTGTGTGACGCAGATCGATGTGCGTCAGGATGGCCGGCACTCTAACAGACTTTTGGCGGAAAAGTAGTGAATTCGTCGTTAATCAGCAGTCGAGCGGCCTCGCCTGAAACGCCAGCGGCCTCAGGCGGGGCGTATACTGGTGTCACTTCGTACAGCGTAGCTCAGCCGGGACAAGAATGAATCAAACCAGCACCGCGCACGACGAGTCCGTGCATCGCACCGCCTGCATGCTGTGTTCGATCAACTGCGGCATCGCCGTAACGACCGACGGCCAGGGCAACATGATCCGAATCGTTGGCGACAAGGACCATCCGATCTCGCAAGGCTACGTGTGCGAGAAGGCGCAGCGACTGAACTACTACCAGAACGGTGCTGACCGGCTTACCTCGCCCATGCGCCGCCGCCCGGACGGCAGCTACGAGGCCGTCGACTGGGACACCGCGATCACGGAGATCACCGAACGCATGTGTGCCGTCCGCGATACGCACGGCGGCGACAAGATCCTCTACTACGGTGGCGGTGGCCAGGGCAATCATCTCGGCGGTGCCTACGTCGAGGCGTGGCTCAAGGCGCTGGGTGTCCGCTACCGTTCCAACGCACTCGCACAGGAGAAGACCGGCGAGTTCTGGGTTGCCGGAAAGATGCTGGGCGCCGGTGCGCACGGGGATTTCGAACACGCCGAGGTTGCCGTGTTTCTCGGCAAGAACCCGTGGCAATCGCACGGCTTTGCCCGCGCACGCGCGGTCATTCGACAGATCGCCAACGACCCGAAGCGCACGCTGATCGTGATCGACCCGCGGCGGAGTGAAACCGCGGACAAGGCCGACTATCACCTCGCGGTCAAACCCGGCACCGATGCCTGGCTGCTCGCGGCGATGCTGGGACTGCTCGTACAGAACGACTGGGTGAAGCCGGACTGGCTGACGCAGCACGCGACCGGTGCAGAGGAAGTGATGCCGGTCCTGGCCAGCATCGACGTCGCGGCCTGTGCCGACATCTGCGGCGTCGACCTTGCGTTGATTCGTGAGGTCACCGAGCGCATTGCCACTGCCGGCAGCGTGTCCTTCTTCGAGGACCTCGGCATCCAGATGTCCGTGCACTCGACACTCGTCAGCTACCTCGAGCGCCTCGTCTGGCTGCTGACGGGCCACTACGGCCGCGAAGGCACGGCCAACGCTTACGTTCCGTTCCTCTCGCTTGGCAAGGCCAGCAAGGGCCAGGTGGGTGGCGGCGGCAGCACGATTGCACCGCGGAGCCCGGTGGCCGGCGCCAAGATCATCATTGGCCTCATCCCGTGCAACGTCATTCCCGAGGAGATCCTGACCGATCATCCGGATCGCTATCGCGCGATGATCATTCAGAGTGGCAACCCGGTGCATTCGCTCGCCGACAGCCAGCGCATGCGCGAGGCGATACGCTCTCTCGAATTCTCGGTGGCCATCGACGTGGCGATGACCGAGACAGCCCGCGAAGTCGACTACGTGCTGCCCGCGCAGAGCCAGTACGAGAAGGCGGAAGCCACGTTCTTCAATCTCGAGTTTCCTGACAATGCCTTTCATCTGCGACAGCCCGTATTCGACCCGCTCGAAGGCACGCTCGACGAAGGCGAAATCGTCGCTCGCCTGCTCGAGGCGATGGGGGAACTGGGCGACAAGGACTACCGCAGCCTGCGGCTTGCTGCCAAAGGCGGGCTGACCGCGTTCTCGGCTGCGTTCGTCGCCCGAATGGCGACTAGACCCAAGCTCATGAAGTACGTTGCACCGATTCTGTATCGAACCCTCGGCGAAACCTTGCCGAAAGGCATGAAGATGGCGGCGGTCGTCTGGGGACTCGCCATGATGTACGTGCAGAGCTTCCCGATACCGGCGAAGCGCGCCGGCTTCGGCGGGCCGGCGCCGATTGCGGCGAATCGGCTGTTCAGGGCCATGCTCGATAGTCCTTCGGGCGTCGTCTACGCGCGCAGCAATTACGAGGAGAGCTGGCAGGCCATTCGGCGCCCCGGCAATCGCATCAATCTTTACATTCCGGAACTGCTGGACGGCCTGCACGCGGCGCTCGACGAAGTCCCCGAACGAGACGCCGAGTTCCCCTACGTCCTGGCGGCTGGCGAGCGGCGCAGCGACACGGCAAACACGGCCATTCGCGACACGGACTGGCACAAGAAGGGCGTCTACGGGTCACTGCGCATCAGTCCGCAGGATGCGGAGCGCATCGGCTGCGACACAGGTGACACGCTGCGCCTGTCGACGCGGCGTGCCAGCGCCAACGTCGTCGTCGAGGTCAGCGACCGCATGTCGCCGGGGCATGTCTCACTGCCGAACGGCA
>JASJBB010000046.1 GCA_030066735.1 Woeseiaceae bacterium
GCTGGACCGGAACCACCATTGGCCGGTATGGTCGGAACCCTTATCGAAACCATTCAGCAATCTCCTGAAGAAGGGCTTGTTATGGGCGTTTTTCGAATTTTCTGCGCGACCTCGGTCGCACTGGCCGCCAGCGCCGCTGTGCAGGCCCAGGGCGTGCCGTCGCCGCCTTCGGCGTCGCTGCCGACACCCGAGTTCCTGCCGGTCGATCCGATGGACGATGGGCTCCGCGGCGCACTGCGCAATGTCGTCGTCAAGCCCGGCGGCAGCCCCACCAACGAGGAAATTGGCGGCGATTACGACCAGGAAACGCTGGGCCTCGACGGCGGCATCGTCTACGGCGCCAGCAAGGGTTCGGTCTCGACCCAGGCCGGCCCGGTCAACGTGAATATTCCGATCCCGCTGTTGCAGATACCGGCCATGATCGCAGGCGGCATCGCGGGAGCCACCCAGGAGGAGATCCAGGAGTTTCGCGACGCGTTGACCGAGGACCTGGCCGATGCGTCCAGCCAGCAGATCGTCAACGACAAGATTGCCTCCGACGTCTACAACGAAATACGCAGGATGCCGAATCTCGAACCGCAGGTCTTTGCGCGCGACACTCCGGTCCCTGAAGGCACGCAGGCTATCCTCTACGTCAATGTCGGGCAGGTTCTCATCGATGTCGAGGAACACGAGGCGATCATAACGGCCACGGTCAACGCAACCGTGCACCGGCACGGCTATGACCGGGACGTCTACGAAACGACGATCCAGTACCAGGACCGCGACACGTTGCGCAACTGGACCGCGGACGACAACGCCGCCTGGCGCAACTACGCCAATTTCGCACGCCACTACGTGGGCCGTGAAATCGCCGACCGCGTTTACGGCTCGGCCGGGGTGGCCGAAGCATTGCAGCCCGTGAAATCGAAAACCGTCAGCGTGGGCAAGCGCAACCCCTGGGAGGGGTCGAGCAAGAAACTGAGCCCGACGCTCGCCTGGGAACTGGAGCTGCCGGCCGCTGACGAAAACCCTGCGTGGGCGGCGTCAATCGACGAGTCGAACATCTCTTACGATGTCGAGATCTATGATCTGCAGCGTCCGGTTTACCGGGCAACGCAGGTGCCGGGTCCACAGCACACCGTGAACAGGCCGCTCCAGGCCTGCCAGAAGTACCGCTGGTCGGTGCGGCCCGTCTACAACGTTGGCGGGGAAATCAAATACGGCGCATGGATGCGTTCCGGCACCGAAGGCAATGGCAACATCGGCAAGGAAGCGTCAAAAGTGCCGGCGTACCTGTACGACTTCGCCGAACTCGAGATCAAGTGCGGGAGTAAGTAGTCGCGTTATTCGCGACTTTCGCGGTCTTTCCTTTTCTCTTCCTTCTTCTCCTGCTTCCTGCGCTCTGCTTCTTCTTCCTCGGCCTTCGTCGCGTCGAGGTATTCCTGCTGATCGCCATAGTAGTCGTCAATCGCGTGTTCGGATGAGAGCGGGCTCAGGTAGTGCTCGGCCGTTTTGCCTTCCCTGTTCATGGCAAGGCCGGTCAGGCAAGCCTTGACGATGAAGGCGCTGTTGAGCGTGGTCTTGTACGTCGGATCGAGGGCCGGGTGCAGTTCTACGAGGTCGAAGCCCACAACGTTCGACTCGGCACAAAGCCGGCGAACGATCGATATGGCCTCGCGCATGTTCAACCCGCCGGGAACCGGAGTCCCGGTGGCTACCGTGAACGCAGGGTCGATGACGTCGATGTCGAAGGAGATGTGAATCTTGCGACCCTCCTCGCTGGCTTCGGCAACGATGCGATCCAGTACGTCGTCCCAGCCGCGTCTCTCGATCTCCGCCATCGTGTGGTAGCGCATGCCCTGTTCGCGCATCCACTCGAAGCCGGACTTGCCCGGTCCGCTGGAGCGCAGACCCACCTGGATGTAGTCGGCGGCGCGCACGTGGCCCTCGTTGATCAGCCGGTAAACGGGCAATCCGTGGCTGATCAGGTGAGCGCCTCCCCACCAGGCGTCATAGTGCGAGTCGAAATGAATGACCGACACCTTCTCCTTTCCATGCACATCGGCAAGGGCGGCTACGTTGGGGTACTCGAGCGAATGGTCGCCACCAATGATGACGGGTATGACCTCCGCTGCGGCGATCTCGCGGACGACGTCGCGTACGTGGCGCATCGAGCGTTCGGTGCTGTCGTTATCGATGGCGATGTCGCCGTAGTCCACGATCTTGAGCACCTTTCCCGGATTCACCTGGACGTACTGGTCATTGTCGCCCATCGGCCAGCCGTAGAGCCGCATTTCCGTGGTCGCGCGTGTTCCGGAGTCGCGCCAGCCCGAACCCATGTTCAGCGGCGCACCGACGATGGCGACATCAACTTCGCCCGCAACCAGGTCTTCTTTCGTGAGCGCGAGCGGGTGGCCGCCAAATGTCGGTGGTCCACCACGGCCGTCATAGCGGCCCAGCGAGACGGGACCGTCTTCGCGCTGCGGATCCATCGACCGGGGCCGCTTGGCGCGCCAGGCGTTGAATTCCGGCGATGCCGTGTTGAACGGGATGTTGGGTGAATCGACACCTTCGTCGTAGCGTTTCGCAGCCAGCACCTGTTGCATGGCGTTTACCCAAGCCTTCACTTCTTCAGGCGTGCGCTCACCGAGCGCCTCGAGCGTGTCGTCGAGATCGCCGGCGAAGTCGCGCGCATCGCTGCTTTCAAGAAATGCGATTTCGCCGTCGGTCAGCAGTGCGAGTTTGTCATCGACGCTGTCGGGCAACTCGATCGGATCTTCGACTTCCTCGCGCGGGTCAACGGTATCGAACGGGTAGGGGGCCTCCCCAACCACATGTTCCGGCGTTTCGGGTGCGTCCTCGGACCACGCAATAGCAGCGGCGAGCAGCAAGGCGATCGCTGTCTGGAATTTCATCGTCTTCATGTCGTCATACCTAGCGCTGGCCGTGGTCAAGTGCGAGCGGGTGGATGTAGTCCGGATCGAGCCCGGCTTTGCGGACTGCGATGCCGGCCAGGCAGGCGTTGAGGACCGCGTTCGAGTGCAGGACGGACAGGTCGGAGAGATCCATCATGGGCGCGAGATCCGTAATCTCGAACCCGACGATATCCTTCGCGGCGCAGACGTGACGGATCGTCTGCGTAACCTGCTCAATGTCGAGGCCGTCTGCTGTGACCCGGCCCGCCGCGATCATGTCCGACGGTGCGAGAGCACTTACGTCGACGGACACAAAGAAGGCATCGGGTCCGCGCTGGATCTCGCGGCGCACGCGTTTGAGGACATCGGCAAAACCGCGTTGCCGGATTTCGGTCATCGTGTGATATCGCACGCCCGCCTCGCGCAGCCACCGCAGCGTGTCCGCATCGGCGTCGGGGCCGCGAAGTCCGATCTGGATCGTGTCGGAACCACTCACGATGCCCTCATCCAGCAGCCGGAATACGGCCTGGCGATCGGAGATTGCATGGTCACCATACCGTTCTGCATCGGGGTGGGCGCTGAGGTGCAGGAGGCCGAACGAGCCTTTGCCCCGGTTGCGAGCTACGCCTTGCACGCTGGGATACAGCATCGACGTATCGCCGCCTACGATCATCGGCATGGCGCCCGTCGCGCTGACCTCGGCGATCGTGTCGGCAACGTGGCCGATTGTCCGCTCCACGCTCAGTCGATCGACGTAGACGTTGCCATAGTCCACGACGGACAGCGTCTCCAGGGGCTTGACCAGGGACTGCCCGTCGGGCGACGCAATCGTATCCAACGCACGCATCTCGTCAGGCGCCCACGCCGCGTCTCGCTGACCGCTGCTCATGTCACTCGGCACGCCCATGATCGCCACATCGACATTGCCGGCGACGAGGTCTTCGGGCCAGACGGCGACTTTCGCGCCGCCAAAGGTCGGCACGCCGGATTCGGGATGCAGGTAACGGTGCACGCTAAACGGCCCCGGCTCGCGCTCCTCTTCACGCAAAGCGGCCGGCGTGGGCGTAGCCCACACCCAGTTCTTTGTCGTCAGGTTGAGCGGCGCGGCGCCCATGTCGTGCTCTGGCGAATAACCCATCTGCGCCGCGACGGCCATGAGATCGTCGAGGAGTTGCGCCATGCTGTCGGCATCGCGTGTCGCCAGTTCGTGCATGAGCTGGCGTTCCGGAATGATGTTGGTGACAGCGCCTGAAACGATGAAAGCCTGCTGCGCCTCGTTCAGGACGTCGACCCTGGACGCAAGGTCGCCTGGCACAGTCCACTCGCCGTTCGCAGCTGCGAACGGCAACACCAGCATGGCCACGACAAACGAACGCATACCCCAACTGTTCTTATTCGAGTTCAAGGGCATATCCTCGATGCGAGTTCGACTGGAATACTAGCGGACTTGCCCGGGCACTGCGAATGCCGCGCAATCGTTACGTGTTAGCATGGCGGCGAAACCAATCAAAAGAGGGGAGTGATTTGCCTCCCATTTCACCGCTCGGCTGGCTGCACACGATTCTCGGCGCCATCGCGATTATCAGCGGCATCTTTACGCTGGCCAGATACAAGGAAATCACGCTGGAGACACGCTCCGGCCAGGTTTACCTGTTTGCCACCCTGATCACGGCAGTCTCCGCGCTGGGCATATTCCAGCATGGTGTTTTCGGGCCGGGTCATGCCCTGGCGGTGATGACCCTGCTCGCGCTCGGCGTCGGCACCATCGCGGCAAAGAAGAAGCTCTTCGGCAGTCTGTCGCGCTACGTGCAGGCCATAAGCTACTCCGCGACGCTGCTGTTCCACAGCATTCCCGCCATAACCGATGGTCTGCTGCGTCTTCCCGTCAATGATCCGGTGCTGAGTTCTATCGACGACCCGGTTCTCAAGATAAGCTACCTCGGCCTGTTCGCGTTGTACCTGGTTGGAATCAGCTTCCAGCTGCGCTGGATTCACAAGCACCCAACGTAGTTCTCCGTATTGTCAGCGGCACCCTGATGCCCTAAATCTAGAATGTGGCTTTGGTCGGCCACAGAGGATAGGGCGCTGAACGTACTGCTGATCATCCTGATCCTGCTCGTCGTGACGCGCGCGTTCGGCGAACTGGCCGAGCGCGCCCGGATGCCGGCGTTAGTCGGGGAACTCGTTGCCGGCATCATCCTGGGTTTCCTGCTGCAGACCTTCCAGCACCTCACGCCGTCCATCTGGTTTGCCGCCAATAGCGAGATCTTCGACGGACTCGCCGAACTCGGCATGTTCTTCCTGATGCTGCTGGTCGGCATCCGCATGGAGCCACTGGACTTCGCACGGTCTTCGAAATCGGCCGTGCTGATCGCCGTTGGCGGCATGGTTCTGCCGATGTGCATCGGTTTCGTATTCGGCCAGGTCGTATTGCCCGAGTCGGACCTGAAGAACGCGCAGTCACTGTTCCTGGGTGTTGCGCTGGCCATCACGGCGGTGCCGGTCGCTGTACGTATCTTCATGGACCTCGGCGCACTCGAGTCGCGGGTGGCGAAGGTTGTCATCGCGGCTGCGCTGTGGGACGACGTGATCAGCCTGTTCCTGATGGCGCTGTTGTTAGCCACCATCGGTAGCCAGGCCGCCGGAACTTTCTCGGTCGACACGATGCTGCCCGTCGTCGGCAACGTGCTGTTGTTCTTTGCCATCACGATCCCGGTCGGGCTCTACGTGTTCCCGCAGATCATCAGGTGGTTCCGTCACCTGAGTTTTCCCGAGGTGGAATTCAGCATGATGCTGATTGCCGCGCTGGCTTATGCCGTTCTCGCTGAGGCCCTCGGCCTGCACCAGATCATCGGCGCCTTCATGGCGGGCATGTTCTTCCATCCGAACGTCGTCGAGCAGCACGTCTACGATCGCGTTGAGCAACAGATGTCCGGCATCACACGCGGTTTCCTCGCACCCATTTTTTTCGTGTCGGTCGGATTTCATCTCGATTTCAGCGCCGTCGCCCAGGCGCCTGTCTTCGTCATCGTGCTGACCGTACTCGCATTGATCAGCAAACTCGTGGGCTCCGGCGTTCCCGCCCGCTGGGCCGGCTTCTCGAAACGCGATTCCCTGGTCGTCGGCATCGGCATGAGCGGGCGAGGCGCCGTTGAACTCGTCATCGCCGGCGTCGCGCTTGAGGCCGGGCTGTTCCTGCAACCGGACCCGCCAGGCGCGATCGTTGGCAGCCTGTTTTCGGCGATTGTCATTATGGCCATCGTCACGACCGTGGCGACGCCCATCGCGCTGCGCTTCCTGTGGCGAAGATGACTTGCTGAGCGTCGCCTGTTCTTCCGTTACACTCACAGCATCGCAAGCAACCGGGGCAAGCCCATTTCGTCCATCGACCTGCAGCGCCGCCGGGTACTGACCGGCATTTCGGCGGGCGCCGCCGTTGCCGTCGCGGGCCTGCCCGGGTCCGGACTAGCTGCGAGCCTGCCCGTACCGCCGGCCAACATCGCGCCAGCCGATCTTGCCCGTGACGAGGCGTTCTGGAGCGAGGTCGCAGCGCACTACGACCGTGCCCAGGGGATCCTCAATCTCGAGCACGGTTACTGGGGCAAGATGGCACGGCCCGTGCAGTCGGCCTACCTCGACGCGCTGCGCATGGTGAACACCCAGAACTCGTATTACGCGCGCAGAGATTATGCGGCCGACGAGGCGGAAGCGACTCGTCGCGTCGCCGCGGCGCTCGGCGCACACGAGGACGAGATCGTCATTACGCGCAATGCGACCGAGGCGGCGCACAACCTGATCCGGCAGTATCGCGGACTGGGGCAGGGCGACGCGGTGCTGCTGGCCGACGTCGACTACCCGGGTTTCAAGTCGCACATGCATTGGCTGGCCGCGGGGCGCGGCGTGCGCGTTATCGAGATCCAAATGCCTACGTGGGCCAACCAGGCCGAAATTCTCAGGCTCTATCTCGACGCTTTCGACGCCAACCCCGACCTCAAGCTGATGCTCGTGACACAGGTTTCCAACCAGCAAGGGCTGGTCGTACCGGTGGCCCGGATAACCGCCGAGGCGAAGAGGCGCGGCATCGACGTAATTTGTGACTCCGCCCAGGCCTGGGGCCTGATCGACTTCCAGGTGACGGATCTCGGCGCGGACTGGGCCGCGTTCAACCTGCACAAGTGGATCGGGGCGCCGGTCGGTACCGGTGCGCTGTACATGCGCCGCGGCACGCTCGACAGGATCGCGCCGTACCCGGGAGAGCAGGACTTCGAGAATACGAAGGTGGCGGCGCGCGTTCATCCCGGCACCTTCAACTTCGCGTCCCGGCTGGCCATCCCGGCTGCGCTCGATTTTCACGAGGCGGTTGGCAGTGCGAACAAGGAGGCGCGCCTGCGCTACCTGCGGGGCCTGTGGAGCGAGGCGGCACTCGACATGAGCCACCTCGAAGTGCTGGGCGGTTCGGATGAGGAATCCTGGACCGGCATCGGTTCGTTCCGGCTCGCCGGCAAGACCACGATCGACGATGCCATCGCCCTGCAACGGCGGCTCGAGACGGACTTCGGCATTTTCAGCGTGGTACGAAAGGGCCTCGCGTCTGGCGGCTGCGTGCGCATCACGCCGCAGGTGTTCAACACGCCGGACGAGATGGAACGGCTCGTGGATGCCCTCGCCGGGCTTGCAGGACGTGCCTAGAGTCCGCGGTCGACGGCGCCACGGCCGCCGGTGACCCGGGTGCTCCTGTACTCTGACGGCGTAACGCCGAACCACGACTTGAACGCTCGCGAGAACGCGCTGGAGTCCGAATAGCCCAGCAGGAACGCGGCCTCGGTAATGTTATAGCCGTCCCTGACAAGGTAGCGCTCGGCGAGCTCCATTCGCACGCTTTGCAGCAGCGACCGGTAGGATTCGCCGTGCTCGCTGAGCCGCCGGTGCAGTGTGCGTGGATTGACGCCGACGATAGCGGCCACTTTTTCTTCCGGGGCGGAGCCCGACGGCAATAACTGCTGGATAGCCAGGCGCACGCGGGTGATGAGATCCGGTTCGTCGAGATCGGCGAGAGTCGCCCTGTGCTGCTCGAACAGCGCTGTGTGCGCTGTCGTCAGGATCGTGCCCGCCAGTTCCGGGTCGATGCGGGCCAGGTTCTCGTCGGCATCGAATTCGACCGTTACGCCGAAGAACTCGTCCCACGGCGCGCGCCGCCGTGGCTCCGGCCGCCGCAGCGCGACGGCAAGGGGAACGAATGAATCCCCGTACTGCATCCGGCAAAACTTGATGAGTCCCCCGACCTGGATGTCGGCGTCCACAGCCGGGTAGGGAGAGACGCCGTCCGGGTCGTAGGAGAGTTCGACGATGTCCGGCAGTTCGCGCAGTTTGACCCGCAGGTCGCCGAAGAATACGCGGCCGAATCGCGCCAGCATTCTGCAGCTGGCGATGACAGAGGGGCTTGCAATCCAGGCATGGCCGAACACGCCGAGGTGGCTGGGGTGTATCAGTTCGGCGGCCCTCACGCCGACCGCTTCGTCGTCGACACTGTCGATGACCTCGCCGAGGATCGCGTAGTAATCCCGCAGCCGGACGTACGAGTCGTCCTCGATGGCCGCGCCCGGGCGATACAGGCGGGCCGGGATTATTTCAGAAGGCTCGATCCCGCAGGACTGCAGGACGCGCCAGAACAACCCGAGGATCGCGGTATGAGCGGTCAATGGCCTCTCCCGATGTTCGCGCCATTCTATGCGCTTGTCTGATTCGGTCAAAGCCGTGTCTTTTTCTGCACAGCGGCCGGGGTCGATCAGGACTAATGTGCAGCCACGCAGTGCGGCGAAAACCACGCACAAAACGGCCGCCGCTCTTCAATTCAATCGCAAGACCAGAGGAGACACGCATGAGCAAGAGTGTTCAGAAGATGTCCTGGCGGCTGGCGTTTCTCGCAGCACTCGTCATCGCGGCGAGCATCAACGTTGCGCAAGCCAAGAACATCAAAAAGCAGAACCTCGTAGAGTTAATGACGCATTCCGACTCGATCGTCGTCGGGACCGTGAAGTCCACGACAGACGGGTTCCAGGGCGGGCTGCCCTATACCGAGGTGACGGTTCTCGTCGCGCAGGGCATCAAGGGCGACTTCCAGTCCACCTACACGTTCCGCCAGTTCGGCCTCAAGGAGCCGAAGGCCAACGGCAACGGCCAGGTAAACCTGATGGTTACGCCGGCAGGCTGGCCGACCTACGTCGAAGGCGAGCGCGTCATGCTGTTCCTCCACAAGCCCGCGGCCAAGACCGGCTTCCAGACCACGGCCGGCCTGACGCAGGGCAAGTTCACGATACGCGGCCAGGAAATTGCCAACGGCATCGGCAACGACGAGTTGTTTGCCCGCATGACCGTATCGGGCCCGCTGACGCCGACGCAACAGGACCTCGTCAACCAGCCGGGCGGCGCCTACGCCGCGCAGGCATTTATCGAACTCGTTCGCAAGGCTGTCGACGAAAACTGGATCGAAACAGGACAAATGACCAATGCGCAGAAATAAAATCATTTTGAATGCAGTTCGGGGAATCGTCGCTGCTGCATTGTTCACGGCTTCGGCAGCGCACGCTTTCGGGCCACTTTATATTCACGATTACGCCACGGGTACGCCGTATCGCTGGGACGTGACGACGCCGGTCCCCGTCTACACGGACGGTGGCAACTTCGCGTCGGGCAGCGTCTGGCTCTGGGTCAACACGCCCGAGACCTGCAACGCCGAAAACGGCTGGCAGTGCGGCTACTCCGAGGAACTCTACGTCGAGTTCACCAACGAGCAGGGTGTTACCCGGGTTGAGGAAGCGCTCGCCAGCTGGTCGAGCGTGCCCACCTCGTCTTTCCAGGCCGCGATTGCCGGCAGCTTTGCCGAAGTCGGGCTGGGCGGCGCCGATGGCGACATAACGGGTGCTTCTGAAGAGTTCAGCACCGACGCCAACGGCGACGTTATTCACGAGATCGTGGGCGCCGTGAACAACGGCGGCATCCACGTCATTTTCGACGAAGACGGCTCGGTCATGCGTGACGTCATGGGCGTGCCCTACGGCGTGCTCGGCATCGCCACCCCCGAATGGGCCGACGAAGAGACCGGCATCATCACCGAAGGCTGGGCCGTTATCGGCGGCGCCAACACGTACTACAACGACACGGACCTGGAGCAGATCGCCGGCGTCGTCACGCACGAACTCGGCCACTCGTTCAACCTGGCGCACACGCAGACCAACGGACATATCGTCTTTTACGGCGCTTGGGACCCCGTGACGCCAGGACCGAGGGACTGCTCGGCGCACTGGTCGACTGGCGGCGAGTACCGCCTGCCGTTCCCGCAGTGGCCTGGACCCGGTCCGGCCGACGTTTCTGTGATGTACCCGTTCGTCGACATCAACCCGGCCGACTGGAACACGCCTACGGGCGAACACCAGGCCACGGCCAGCACGAGCGAAGATTTCGCCGCTATCTCGGCGATCTACCCGGCCGACAATTTCGAAGCCCAGACCGGCACGATCAAGGGCAGCGTCACTTACGCGTTCAGCACCGACGGCGTCATTGGCGTCAACGTGGTTGCTCGTAACGTCGACAATCCCTGGGAAGATGCCATCACGGCGATGACCGGCGACTGGAACGACGGTGTCGCCGGTGCGGCGCAAGGCGAGGGCGAGTTCATCCTGCAGGGGCTCACGCCCGGCGCTCGTTACGTCATCCACGTGGAGAACATCTACGCGGGTGGCTTCCCGACGCCCCAGGTATCGCTGCCCGGCCCGTCGGAGTACTACAACGGTGGGCAAGAGAGCGACGATGCCGCGCGCGACGACGCCTGCGAATACGCAGAACTCGTGGTCGGCGCCGGCGAGACGCTGGCGGGTATCGACTTCCAGATGAACGGCATGGCAAAGACGCCGCAGCTCGTCATCATGCCGGCGCCCAACGCCAACAACGTCACCGAGAGCGGCAAGACGATGGCCGGCACGATCGTCAACTGGTACGGCGAAACGCAGAGCTGGATTCGCAACGCCAATGACAAGAAGAACGGCGGCGCCACGAAGGAGCGTTACACGATCCTGCCGCTCGGCGGCATTACGGCCAGCGACAACGGTTCGGTGTTCGCCGGCCGGACAGCCTACGACAATGCGTTCCTGGCGGCGCGTTACACGCGGGGCAAGGGCGTAGAGCTGGTTCCCGACGCAGGCAACACCGGCTGTGACCTGGGCGACGGTACGCTCGAGAAGTATTCGCACTTTGCAATCTCGCCTGACGGCAAGACGATGGGTGGTTTCCTCTGGGCCTGCGACAACAGCCCGGACTACTTCAACTACATCGCCGCGGCCGCCACCTATGATGATGACAATGGCTGGACCTACCTGGGCGACTACACCGATGGCCGCAACTCGCGCGTCAACGGCCTCGCCAACGACGGCACCGCGGTCGGCTGGAAGGCAACCGCGTTCGGCAACTGGGAAGGCCGCATCTGGAGGGACGGCGCCGAGATCAACATGAAGGATGCTGCGCCGGCCGGCTATTTCGACGTTGGCGAAGCGACGGCGGTCAGCTCCAGCGGCGAATGGGTCGTCGGTGTCAACGCGATCAACGAGTTCTGGGAGGCGCGCCCGTACCGCTACAACACGGCAACGGCAGAGTTCGAAATCCTGGATATCTCCGAGCCTTGCCCGCCATTCGACTGGTTCTGCTGGGGCTCCAAGCCCTTTAACCCCTACGACCTGTCGGACGATGGCACGATGGTTGGCGCGGTAGGCACGGCTGGGAGTTCGGAGGCGACCATCGTCGCCGCGGCGCTAGGCGGCAACATCAAGCTCGTCGACTTCCTCAAGGGCCAGGGCGTCATCAACGCAACCGATCTCGCGCTGGTGTCGAACGCGGCCAAGATCTCGTCGAATGGCAAGCACATCGTCGGCTGGACGGCCGTCGATGGCTACTTCGCCTCGTTCAAGATCACGCTGGACCAGCTCTATGTCTGCGACAAGGGCAAGAGCAAGCGCGTCGGTTACCCGGGCGCAGTCGCCACCAAGCTGGCCAAGGGTGCAACGCTGGGCATGTGCGAGGCAGACCTCCCTCTGCAGTACAAGTAGTTGGCGCTCATCGCCCGGCACGGAAGGGGCCCCTCGTGGGCCCCTTTCTTTAGCGCGGTTTACCGCCGCGCAGGGCGAGCAGCACGGCATCCACAAGATCGAGCGGAATCGAGCGTCGGATCTTGCGAATCAGCCGGGCGCGAATTCGCCGCTTGGAGTCTTTGTGCGCCCGGGCGGGCAGTTGTTGGTACTGCCCGGCGAGTTCGACTGCGCGGGCCTGCAGCTTGTCCGTGTCTACCAGTTCGTCGAAGAAACCCGCTTCGAGCGCCGAGTCGACGTCGAAGAACTCTGACAGCGTCACGGCGCGTTGATACGCGGCCGGGTCGAGCCGGTGCTGCAGCATCGCCGCAGCAACGCGCGGCATCGTCAGCCCCAAGGCCACTTCATTCGCGGATACCTTGAAGTCGCCCCGGCTCCCGACGACGTGGTCAGCCGACAGCATCAGGAATACGCCCATCGCCATCACGTGACCGTTGCAGGCGGCAACGACCGGACGGGGAAAGGCAAGCACCCGCGCGGTCAGAGCGTAACCGCTGCGCAGCATCGCCAGCGCCTGCGTGCCGCCGCGTTTCATGACGTTGAGGTCGAAACCAGCGGAAAACACATCCTTCCGGCCCGTGAGGATGACGACCGCATCGTCGGCCTCGGCGCGATCCAGCGCCGCATAGATTTCTCGTAACACCGATGGTGCCAGCGCATTGCGCTTGCCGTCATCGATACGGATCGTGGCGATGCCGTCGTGCAGGCTGTAGTGAACCGATTCGGTGCTCATGCCCGAAGAGTACTACGCCCGGCAATCATCAGGTATCCGTCAGCCGGGCATCAGGCAGTCCCGGCCAGCCATGAGTAGCTTGTATCCCGGGAGTCAAGCGGACGGGACGGGCGTCATGGAAAATAACAAGATTCAGGGAAGCCCAGTGGCAATCATGGTCTTGGGGTTCGCAATTCTGCTGGGCGGCTGCGCCAGTCTTCCGGATATCGAGGAAGCCAGGGCGGTCCAGGTCAACACGTCTTTCCAGGCGCCCTGGGCGCCGGAGGTCGATGTCGATGGAAACCCAAACCTGCGCCCGGGAGCGATGGCAATGGACGGGCTCGAGGCGTCGGCATCGTGCGACTACCTGTTCGTGGTCTGTGCCGTGGTCTTCGTGCCGATCTCGGCGGTTACCGGGGCCGTGATAACGGCAACCGACACGCTACCCGAGGAGGAGGCAGAGCTGTTGAACCACCTTACTGCGAAGGCGGCCTCCGGCCTGCACATGGCGCAGATGTTTCAAAGCGTCATGCTGTCGGAAGCCGTACGACAGGGTGTCCGGACCCAGGCAACCGGCGCGGACGCCATCATCCAGTTCACGGTCACGGAATTCTGGTGGGAGGTGAGCGTCGGCAACCACGTGTCACTACGCCTCACCATCGAGGCGCACGCCACGCACCGTGGCGAGTTCGGCAGGCGCCGGTTCGGCTATCGTGGCGAACCGGCGCCCGTCGAAGAATGGCTCGCGGGCGGCGAGGAGCACATTCGCAATGCGCTCGTCTCACTCATGCCCGAGGCCAGCGACGCCATCTGGCGTCGCGTCCTCGATCGCGAGTGACTACGGCCAGATATCCCGCTGCAGCACAACCGTCGCGATGCGATTGATCGCCAGTACGAGTGCGGCGTCTCGCAGTGTCGGCGGCGGGTTGCCCTTGTTGAAGCCGGCCTCGTAGCGTTCGCTCAGATCATCGTAGAGATCGACGACTTCGTCGACTGCCCGGCACATCCTCTCGTTCAGCAGCGTCTCGACTTTTTCGAGGCTCCACTGCTGGTTCTCGAGGTTCTGCACCCACTCGAAGTAACTGACAACGACACCACCGGCGTTCGCGAGAATGTCTGGCAGCACGACGATGCCTTTCTTGCTCAGCACTTCGTCGGAAACCGCCGTCAGCGGACCGTTGGCATCTTCAACGATCAGCTTGGCTTTGACATCCCGGGCATTCGCCGTCGTGATCGCGCACTCGAGAGCTGCCGGAATCAGGATGTCACAGTCGTAGGCCAGGACATCTTCGTTACTGATCGCTTTGGAGCCCGGGAACTTCACGACGCTGCCGGTCTCTTCCTTGAATGCGAGCACTTCGCGCGGGTCGAGCCCTTCGTCATTGGCGACGCCGCCACGCGAGTCGCTAACCGCAACGATGATTGCACCGGCGTCATGGAACAGGCGCGCCGCGATCGAGCCGGCATTGCCGTAACCCTGTACCGCAACACGGGCGCCTTCCAGCGTATGCATGCCGTGCACAACGCCGCGGCGGAGCAGCTGTTCAGTAGCATTCCAGCTGCCGCGTGCCGTCGCTTCATCCCGACCTCGCGAACCGCCAATGTCGAGCGGTTTGCCGGTTACGACGGCGAGGTTATTGCCGCCCGGATGCATCCGGTCGTAGGTGTCATAGATCCATGCCATCGTCTGGGCGTCGGTATAGACGTCCGGCGCCGGAATGTCCGTGTAAGGACCAATATTGTCGCCGAGCTCGGCAACGAAGCGGCGCGTGATGTGGCGCAGCTCGCGGCGGCTCAGTTCTTTCGGGTTGCATATGATGCCGCCCTTGCCGCCACCGAAAGGCAGGTCCACGACCGCTGTCTTCCAGGTCATGAATGCGGCCAGCGCAGAGACTTCGGCCTCGGAGACGTTAGGGTGGTAGCGAATACCGCCCTTGCCAGGTCCGCGCACATCGCTGTGCATTACGCGGAATCCGTGGAACGTCCGTGTAGAGCCGTCGTCCATGTTGACAGGAAACTGCACGTGCAGGGTACGTTTGGGGTTGATCAGGAAGTCGATAATCCCTTCCTTGATACCGTCCACCCAAGTCAGGGCCCTTTCGAACTGCTGTTTGGCATTGACGAAAAGGTCGAGACTCTCGGCGGATTTGACAGGCATGTCCATCATTCACCTCATGAGAAATGGAGAGTACTCAAGTGAATTTTCGCGCTTTTTGAGGTGCTCGGCGCTACGTAGATTCGCCTATTGCCGTGTGATCTAGCGCGCGCTGATGGTCTCGATAATTTCGACTGCCTGGCCAGGGGACAGGCGCTCCGCCCCGCGCACGATCACCTGCTCGCCGGCCGCGATGCCGTCGGTTACCCCGACCCAGAGACCGACGATGGCATTGATGTCGATGGCGACCTGCTCGGCCGTGTTGTCCTCGCTCACCTTGTAGACATAGGCGCGGCCGGCGCGCTCGACGAGCGCATCACGGGGCACGGCAACGGTCGAGACCGGTGCGTCACTGGGCAGGCTGACCTGGACCGGCGTACCGACGAGCCACTCACCCTCTGCCACCTCCAGGCGCACCTCGACCATGCGCGATACGGCGTCGCCCACGGGCACGACCGTGCGCACCGGATGTTCCCGCTGCTCATCGCCGCTCCTGACCGGCACGCGCATGCCGGGCTCGATAAACCGTGACAGTGCGATGGACGCCGGCAGGGCAATCTCGATGCGGTGCGTGTCGACCAGCCTTACAACGTCTTCGCCCAGGGTGATGAATTCACCGACCGATGCCAGCCGCTCGACCACGTGCCCGGCGAAGGCCGCGCGAACCTGGGAGCGCTGCAGGTCGCCCTTTGACCGATCCAGCGCGGCCCGCGCATCGGCCAGCGAATGCTGCGCCTGATCGCGCAGTGCGACCGCCTCATCCAGCAGCGTCTTCGACGTACTGTTCTTGGCGGCCAACTCCTCAGTGCGTTCGAGCTGGCGCTGGCGGTAGTCGTAGTCGGATGCAAGGCGGGCGACGTTCGCCTCGGCGCGCGCAACCTCGATGCGGAGCAGTCGCGGATCGATGCGCGCTATGACATCGCCCTGGTCGACGGCATCGCCGACGTCGGCCAGCCACGTGAGCACGCCCTCGACCTCGCTGGCAATGCGCGAATCGTTGAGGCTGACCACGGTTCCCGAAACATCGACCGACGGCGCCATCTCCCGCAACTCGGCCGTTGCAACCTCCACGCGCGCGGGCGGGAACGCAAAACCTTCCTGCGCGAGCGCAGGCGTAGCCGCGCACAGCGCCAGCGCGGCCAGCAAGCTGGCGTGCATCGGGTATAGGCGTTGGCTGCTGGTCACGACGGTTCCTGTCACTTGGTCCCTGGGGCTACGCTGGGTTCCGGCACCCGAGCTTGGCGCAGTCGCGGCCTGATTTGCAACAAACTGGGTAGCAGCAACAGGGTAAACAGGGTTGAAACGGCCATGCCACCGACAATTGCTGCCGCCATGCCGCGATAAATCTCGCTGCCCGCGCCGGGCACGACGAGCAGCGGCAGCATGCCGAACAGGCTCGTCAGCGTGCTCATGAAGATGGGCCGCAACCGGTAACGCAGCGCCTGGTGGACGGCGTCCCGGCGGTTCAAGCCGCGGCTTTCGGCCGCGCGCGTTTGCGCGACGAGCAGGATGGCGTTGTTGACGACGAGGCCAATCAGAATGATGAAGCCGATCATGCCCAGCAGGTCGAGCGGCTGGAACTTGATGGCGTTGACGATCGTGATGGCGAACACGCCGCCGACCGCCGCCAGCGGGATAGAAATCGCAACGCGCACGGCGTCGGTGAGCGAGCGGAACAGGCCGGCCATGATCAGGACGAGCAGGCCGATGGCGGTCAGGAAGTTTGCGCCCAAGGTGCCGACCGCGCGTTCGAGATCCTGCACGCTGCCCGCGTACTGGATCGTGCCGTCAGGCGGCAGCAGGGGCTTCAGCTCCGGTTCGATGTTCGTCTGCAGCTCGTTGACGAGCGCCTCGAGCGACATGCCTTCGGGCGGATTGACGATAAGGCTGTATACCCGGGACCGGTTGATGCGCACGATCTGCGCCGGCGAGGGTGCGACGGCGATCGACGCGAGCTCACCCAGCGGCACGAGGCCACCTTCCGGCGTCGCGACAGGCAGTGACGCCATTTCCTCGGGCGTCTGGAAACGCTCGGACTTCAGGTAGATATCGACGCGCTCGCGCCCTGTGAAATACTCGCCGAGCCAGACGCCCTGGCCGAGCTGCAGGATGACCCTCGTCAGGTCCTGGCGGGTCCAGCCCACCTCGGCAAGCCGCACGTCGTTGGGTGTAAAGCGCAGTTCGTTCGCCTCGGCGAACGGGTCCGGGTTGGGTTGTGCCGATGCGCCGGGCATCCGTTCCGGCACGAGCTGCATTGCGCGGGCAACGACATCCTTGAGCGCGTCCGTGTCGGTCGAGCCGAGGCGCATCTCCACACTGTTGGAACTCTCGAAGCCGCCGAACAGGCTGCGGCGAATCGTAAAGCCGAACATGTCCGGCACGCCCGCGATCAGGTCGGTCTGAACCACCGACTGGAATTCGTCGAGATCGGCGCCCTCGGCCGGGTTGATGGCCAGCCAGCCGCCGGCGCCGCCAGGGAAAGACCACAGGAAGTAGTCCCGTATTGCGGGCTCCTTGTCTCCGTTCAGGTGTGGCTCGAGACGGTCGATGAGCAGCTGGGCTATCTCACGATCGGCCGTATCGACGTTGGTGCCCGGCGGGAAGAACAGGAAGCTGTCGACCGTATCGCGTTTCACCGGCGGCAGGTAGTTGCTCTCGGGCCACAGCAATACCGTGAACAACACCGATCCGGCCATGAGGCCGGCAATCCATCCGAGTCGCCGCGTCGGGGTGCCCGTGAGATTCATGATGCGACCCGCCAGCCGGTTCCAGATGGAATCCTCGGCCGGCTTGGCCGGCGCTTCGCGCATCAGGAAACGCGCGGCCGTGGGCAGGATCGTAATTGCTACCACGAGCGAGACGCTGATGCCGATTGCGATCGTCAGCGCCAGGTCGGCGAACATCTGGCCCTCGACGTCCTTGAGGAACATGATCGGTATGAAGATGGCGACCGTCGTGGCTGTCGAGGCGAGCAGGGCACGCCAGACCTGCGTGGTGCCGCGGTCGCTGGCCTCCAGCGGCGTCTCGCCGCGCTCGCGCAGGCGCACGATGTTCTCGAGCACGACAATCGCGGCGTCGAGCACCATGCCCGTGGCGAACGCGAGGCCTGCCAGCGAGATGACGTTGAGCGAGCGCCCGGCCATCGACAACACCACAAAGGTCGTGAGCAGCGAGACCGGGATCGCGAGCGCGATGATCAGCGTCGCTCGCCATTGCCGCAGGAACAGCCACAAGACGCCGATGGCCAGCAGGATGCCGGCCGCGAGATTCCCGGTGAGCAGGTTGATCGAGCGCTTGATGTAGACCGACGGGTCGAAGCTGTAGGCTGCAAAGAGGTCGCGCTCCGGGAAAACGGTCTCGTTCAGGTTGTCCATGTGCTGCTTCACGCCGTCGAGCGCCTCGAGCACGTTGGCGTCGTTGGTCTTGGCGATGGAGAAGCGCGCGGCAGGACGACCGTTGTGATAGATGAAGCCCTGGCGCTGCGGCGGACCGTAGTCGATCGTGGCGATGTCGCCGAGTTTTATCGGCAAGCCGCCGCGCCATTCGAGAATGAGGTTCTCGAGTTCATCGATGTCCCAGCGGCCCTCGATTCGCAGCGTGTAGCTGCGGCGTCCGACATCCACGACGCCCGATGAGATATTGGCCGAACGGCCGATGCGATCGGCGGCGCGTGCGATGTCGATGCCGAGTTCGGCCGCCTTGTACGGATCAATGATGATCTGCAACTGATCGCTGGCGTTGCCGCTGGTGTCGAACATGCTGACGCGCGAAACGCCGTAGAGACCCGCCACCTCGGGGCGAATGACTTCGCGCAGCCAGCGCTTGTTGCGCACGAGGTCTTCCTCGGTGCCCTCGAGCTGCTCGATGAAATACTCGATGAGCTGGTCGTTGGCGTCGCCCCACTCACCGAGGCTGACGTTGGGCCGGTCGGCATTGCCCGGTAACGGGCGCAACCGGTTGAGGCGGCTGATGATGTCGATCAGCGCGCGCGTCATGTCGGTCTCCAGCGCGAATTCGAGCTGGGTCCACGAGAAGTTGGACATGCTCCACGACGACATCTCGGTCATGTTCGGCGTACCCTGCAGCACCTCCTCGATGGGCACCGTGATCTCGGACTCGATCTCGCGCGGGGACGCACCGGGCCAGGCGGCGGACACGGTAACGACGGGTTTCTCGATCTGCGGCAGCAGCTGGGCCGGGATCTGGAAAACAGAGAGGATGCCAAGCAGCACGACCACCGACGCGACGATGGCGACGGCGGCAGGATTGGACAGGCTGGTTCTGGTCAGCCGCATTGGCCCCCCCTGGACCCGTGGATTGCGGTGCTGGTGCTACACCCCCGAATTCTATTGACCAACAACGTCTTACATGGTTCGAGGCATTGTATAGCGAGCAGCACCTTCGTGTATGGCTATATACTTGTCCGAATGAGCAATCGTGACTTCGATATCGTCGTCTGGGGTGCAACGGGCTTCACGGGTGCGCTCGTGGCCGAGTACCTGCTGGCGCAGTACGGCACAGGCCATGACCATGACCTGCGTTGGGCCATTGCCGGGCGCAGCGAGGACAAACTCGAGAAACTGCGCCATGCGCTCGGCGCGGAGGCCGCGGCCCTGCCGACCATCGTCGCCGACAGTTTCGACGACCAGAAGCTGCATGACATGGCGGCGAAGACGCGCGTCGTCATCACCACGGTCGGACCCTACGCGAAGTACGGTTCGCAACTGGTCGCGGCCTGCGTCGAGCAGGGAACGCACTATTGCGACCTGGCGGGCGAAGCGCAGTGGATTCGCAGCATGATTGACGCCCACCACGAAGAGGCCGCGAAATCCGGGGCTCGCATCGTCCACTGTTGCGGCTTCGACTCGGTGCCGATGGACATGGGTGTGTACTTCCTGCAGCAGGAAGCCCAGCGTCGCCATGGCGCTTACTGCACATCGATCGCAATGAACGTCAGGGCCATGAGCGGGACATTCAGCGGCGGCACGATGGCGAGCATGATGAACCTCATGAAAGAGGCGCGTGCCGACCGTGACGTTGCGCGCGTCCTCATGAATCCCTACAGCCTCAACCCGGACGGCGAACGCAAAGGCCCCGACCAGGGTGACCAGCGCGGCGTGAAATATGACGAGGTCGCGCAGTCCTGGACGGCGCCGTTCATCATGGCCGGCATCAATACCAAGGTGGTGCGCCGCAGCCATGCGCTGCAAGGTTATCCCTATGGCAAAGACTTCCGCTACAGCGAAGCGATGATGATGGGCAGGGGCGCGCGCGGCTGGTTGCGCGCCAGCGGTGTTGCAGGCGGCCTTGGCGGTTTCGTGCTCACTGCGAGTCTCGGTCCGACGCGACGGCTGCTCGAGCGCTACGTGCTGCCGAAGCCGGGCGAGGGGCCGAGCAAGCATCAGCGCGAGACCGGTTTCTTCGACCTGCGGCAGTTCGGCAAACTTGCAGACGGCACGGTCATCAAGACGAAGATCACGGGCGACCGCGACCCCGGCTACGGCTCGACGAGCAAGATGCTCGCCGAGTCCGGCGCCTGCCTGGCGAAGGACACCCTGGATTCGGGCGGCGGCGTGCTCACGCCGGCGGCGGCTATGGGCGACGCGTTGCTGAACAGACTGCGGTCGAATGCGGGTCTTACGTTCGAGGTCCTGGATTGAACTATCGCAAGCGAGCGGCCGAGCTGCTGGAGCAAGGCCATTACAACGACCGGCCGAGTCGAGTCCTCAACCTGCTGCTGATCGTCCTGATCTCGCTGAATGTGGTCGCCATCATTCTCGGATCAGAGAGTGACTTTTACGATCGGCACAAACAGGCCCTCTGGGCGTTCGAAGTTTTCTCCGTCCTGGTATTCACCATTGAATACCTGGCGCGCGTGTGGAGCGCGGTGGATCTCGAAGAATTCGGCGACAAGCGGCCGATTCTCGGCCGGCTGCGCTACATGCTGACGCCGATGGCCCTGATCGACCTGCTTGCCATCCTGCCGTTCTACCTGAGCCTCTACCTCTCGTTCGACCTGCGATTCCTGCGCGTCGTGCGGATGCTGCGGCTGCTCAAATTGACGCGCTATTCGCCGGCGCTCGGCGCTCTGCTCGACGTTATCCAGCAAGAGGCGGACGCGCTGCTCGCGGCGTTTGTGGTGCTCCTGCTCATGCTCGTCTTCTCGGCCAGCGGCATTTATCTGCTCGAGGGCGAAATTCAGCCCGAGACCTTTGGCAGTATTCCGAGTTCGATGTGGTGGGCTATCGTCACGCTGACGACGGTGGGCTATGGAGACGTCGTGCCGATCACCACCGGGGGCAAGGTGTTCGCGGGCATGATCGGCCTGATCGGCATCGGCATGATCGCCGTCCCGGCAGCTATCCTGGCGTCGGGATTCGCCGAGTGCATTCACGAGCGGCGGCGCAAGTACGTTGAGCGTATCCATGTGCTGCTGAGCGACGGCATTCTGGACGAGCGGGATCGCTGGCATCTCGAAGGGCTGCGACGCGACCTGGGCTTGCGGAGCGATGAGGCGCTGCAGCTGATCCAGGGCATGCTGGACGAAGCGCGCCAGTCGCGGCTGAGCCATTGTCCACACTGTGGGGAGCATCTGGATGACGAGCCGACCCCATGATCGTCCCTGAGTACTGGTCCGAAGCCAAAGAGCGCGTGGTCGTGAACGGCAGTGCGCGCACCCTGAAGCGTTTCGGCTGGTCGGATGTCAGTGAGGCAGAGGCGCTCGCCAACGCAAAAGAGCGCGTTGCCGAAGCAGCCGCCCGCGCCCGGGCCGGCGAGCAGGTTCGCACCATGGACCACAAGGTCGCCTACAACGGCGCCGAGGGACTGCCGATTCGAGAGCAGATCGTGTCGCGGCATGGCGATTCGGTAATTACCCGCAATTCCTACGGCGCGCTGTGCCTCAATACCCCGGATACGGTGTTCGCGGACGTCGATGTCGAGGAGCCACGCGCGCTCGGGCTGAGCTGGATCTATTTCCTGGCCATCGCTGCGGTCGGCGTGTTCTATAGCCAGGAGTTGGGTACCTGGTGGGTGCTGGCGGTTGCGGCATTGATTGGCCTGGTCGCTTCAAACGCACTGGCAGTGCTTACCCTGAAGCTGTTCGGCGCATTCCGAAAAGACCCTTATGAAGCCGCGCGTGCGCGGATCGAGCAGTACGCACAGGACAACCCGGACTGGCTGATGCGCCTGTACCGCACGCCAAAAGGGTACCGCGTGCTGGTCATGCACGAGACGTTCGATCCGACCGAGGAGCCGGCCTACGAGTTTCTGAAGAAGCTCGGCAGCGACCCTCTTTACGTCACGATGTGCCGCAACCAGAAGTGCTTTCGCGCCCGCGTCAGTCCGAAACCCTGGCGCGTTGGCATGGAGCACATTCGTCCGCGCCCCGGTGTCTGGCCGATCAACCCGGCGCGAATGCCCGCGCGAGAGGACTGGGTGCGCCGTTACAACGACAAGTCGCAGCGCTTCGCATCATGCCGCTACGAGGCGACGCTGGGCTCCGGGAGAACGGATCGCAAATGCGAGACCGTGCGCCGGGTGCACGACAAGCACTGCAAGGTCGACCAGCAGCTGGCCCTGGCCTAGTAGCGGTTCGGCGATTGATTCTGGCGCCTGACCCGCTCGAGCATTTCTTCCTGCGTCAGCTCGCGCCGCCTGGCGGGCTCGTCATTCCAGCCTTGCTCGTAGCCGCCTGATCGTCGTGCACGCCGCATCGAGATGTTCGTCACTACGATGATGATCAGCACGATCAGGCCGAACAGTATCTTCCAGAACATCGGGTTCTCCAGGATGCGCCGCAGTTCCACCTCGTCCTTGATCGCGTCGGCCAGGCCCTCGAGTCCGTCGAAGTCAGCCTGGTGCGCCGAGCGCATGAACGGAGGCCACGCCGCATCCGGGTTTTTCGCTTCGGCCGTTTCGATAATGTGGCGCCGGGCCGCCGCGTTGCCGCCCCACTTGTTCTGCGAGAAGTTCAGCGTAGTGGCGTAGATCGGTTCGTGGTTTGGAGCGACCTCCACCGCCCGGTCGAAGGTCGCAATGAGTTCGGATGAGTAACCACCATTCGAACCGATGCCGCTGAGCTTCATCACCCACAGGCCGCCGTTCCTGTCGTTCATTGCCAGCGCCTTGTCGATGATCTGGTCCGACAGGAAACTCATGAGCTTGAAGGTCTTGCGCGCCGGCTCCGGCACCTCGGCCCACATGGTTTCGCCCCGAACCTGCCAGGCGTGCTTGCTGACCAGCCAGCCCAGCGTCCACCAGCCCCGGTAGTTGTCGGGCCAGCGCTCGACGATCTCGAGCGCAACCGAAATGCCCTCGTGAATGTCGCCCTGCTGCCCCCAGGCGTCGGCGTAGTTGATCATGATCATCGGGTCGTTCGGGTTTGCCACGACCAGGTCGCGCAGGCCGTTCAGGAGCCGTTCGAGTTCGTAGTCCTCGAGCGCAGTCTGTTCCAGCGTGCGGTAGGACTCGAGGGCAACGCCCGCGTGCCCGGGAAAGTTCTCGCGAGCCTGGTTCGATATTTGCAGGTTCTCGCGGGCTTCACGCAAATTCGTCGGGAACGACTTCGCGTGCAGTGCGTAGAGCTGGAACATCGCCAGCGACGGATGCGCTGCGCGAAGTTCCTCGAGCAGGTCCTGGCGCACGACCAGCTCGGACATGTTCAGATCGATGTAATTGTCGATGTACGCCTGGAGCGCGTCAGGCGTGAGCGTCGAGGGGTCTTCGAGATAAGCGCGCTCGGCATCGGTGAGCGCGACGCCAAGTTGCTCGTAGGTCCAGCTCGAGATATCGATCAGCGTTGCGGCCAGCTGTCCGTCGGCCGCGCGCCAGCCCGACCGGGCCAGTTCCTCGCCGGTTTCTGCGGCCACGAGCTGTGTTTCGATCAGGTAATCGCCGCCTTTCCGGGAGAGACTGCCGGTCAGGATATTTTCTATGCCCATGGCCTTGCGCAGGCCCTGGAAGTGCGCGGGCGTTTCCAGCACCGGGTCGTAGAAATCCCGGTCGACGCCTGCGTCGAGGGCCGTGTAGTACGCCGAGGGCATCGTCAGTCGCACGGTCGGCACATACTGGACCCGCCAGCGCATGAGATCGCCGATGGCGAACCGCGTGTCCCGCAGCGCTTCGTCTTCGGTCAGGAAGTCGCCGATCGCCAGCGAAGGTATGTCGCTGGACGGCCGCTCATAGCCAGGGGCAAGTCGCTCCATGGGGAAAAGCTCGCCGGCGAACTCGTGGCGCACCTGGCGGACGAACTTGTCGTCCGCCCAGCCCTGGGCGATGCCTCCGAAGAGAACCAGCAGGATGCACAGAAGACGCACAATCATCGCCAAAGTCTCGGGCGTCAGCCGGTATTGCACAAGGTCAGGGCCCACATTTTGGGAATCCCCACTTGAAAACCGAGAACTGTGACGCATTTTTGTGCACTATCAGCCAGCCGCGAAGACCGGAGAGAGAATGGGCGATCGCCCGCATTCCCGAGTACAGAAGGTGCGCTCGTTCCTGCTAAATGCCGGGCTGGTTGCGCTCGTGTTCTTCGGCGGCCTAGCGTTCCAGTCGCGCAACATGTTGCCGACCGGCGGGCAGCCTGCACCTGAGCTGCGCGGCGCAACCCTGGCGGGCGAACGTTACGACCTGGATGACGCCGCGTCCCGGCCCGCGCTGGTGTATTTTTTCGCGCCGTGGTGCCGCATCTGCGCGATGAGTTCAGGCAATCTGAATCGCCTGCGCCGGTGGCGCGACGCCGAAGACATCGAGATCGTTGCCGTGGCGCTCGACTGGGGTGCGGCTGACGAGGTGCGCGAATACGTCGAACGCCATGGCCTCGAGGTCACGGTCGTGCTCGGCGACGCCAACGTGTCCCGGCAGTGGCAGATCCGGGGTTTCCCGTCCTATTACGTGCTCGACAACGAGCACCGCATCGTGCGCCGGGACATCGGGTACAGCTCCCAGCTCGGGTTGTGGCTGAGGGCGTGGCTGATCTAGAGCAGGTAGGGCACGAGCCACCAGGTGCGTCGTTTGTACTCGGCCCATTCGGGGTAGCGTGACATGCTGGCCTCTTTCATGATCATGTTGACGGCGAACAGGCCGAGCCACACCCACGCGAGGACCACGACGGGCAGCCAGTGCCAGACCATCATCGCGAAGCTGCCGTAGATCATGATCTCGCCGAGGTAGTTCGGATGGCGCACGTAGCGGTGCATGCCGTCGGTAATCAG
>JASJBB010000047.1 GCA_030066735.1 Woeseiaceae bacterium
GGTCGACGTCGGCATGGAGACCATTGAGATCGATCTGCCCGGCGTGATTACCGTCGATCTGCGCATCAACGAACCTCGCTACGTGAAGCTGCCGGACATCATGAAAGCGAAGAAAAAGCCACTGGACGAGATGGCGTTTGCAGACCTCGGTATCGAAGCGGCGCCTGCGTTCAGTTACACCGGGTACGCGCCGCCGGCGGAACGTGAGAAGGGAGTTATGGTTGAAGACGTTGCGGGCCTGGTTTCCGCACTCAAAGACAAAGGACTGGTGTGATGTCACGAATACTCATTATTGCCGAACACGACGGTGCCGCGTTGAGCCCGAGCGTCGCCAAGACCGTTGCGTGCGCTGCCGAAATCAGTGGCGCCGAGATTGATATCCTGGTTCTCGCGGAATCGGCGGGCGATGTCGCGACAGTAGCGGCCGGCCTGGCAGGCGTAAACCGCGTCGTAACGATCGAGAACCCGGCCAATGCCAACCCGCTGGCGGCCGTGCTGGCGCCACAGATCGTGGCCGCTGCCGATGGTTACAGCCATGTCTTCGGACCCTCAACGACATTTGGCCGCGATCTCATGCCGCGCGTCGCCGCCCTGCTCGGTGTCAACCAGGTCAGCGACATCATGAGCGTCGAGGGTTCGCACAGCTTCAAGCGGCCCATTTACGCCGGCAACGCGGTCGTTGCACTCGAGGCGCCGGCCGATGCCGTTGTCGTCGCAACGGTGCGCACGGCGTCCTACAAGGCCGTTGCGGACGGCAATTCGGCCCCGGTCGAAAGCCTGGCTGTTACCGTCGATCTTCCCGGGCACACCCGCTACGTGAGCACCCAGGCGGGTGCGTCCGACCGTCCGGACCTGCAGACGGCGGCTGCCGTCGTCGCGGCGGGACGCGCCATAGGCAGCGAAGAGAATTTTGACCTGGTGTACTCGCTGGCCGACAAGCTGGGAGCCGCTGTCGGGGCATCCCGCGCCGCGGTGGATGCCGGTTACTGCCCCAACGAGATGCAGGTGGGACAGACCGGCAAGATCATCGCGCCGGACCTGTACGTCGCCATCGGCATTTCGGGCGCCATCCAGCACCTGACGGGCATCAAGGACGCGGGCACGATCGTCGCCATCAACAAGGACGAGGAAGCTCCGATCTTCGAAGTGGCCGACATCGGGCTTGCCGGAGACCTGTTCGACATCGTACCGAAACTGACCCAGGCACTCGACTAGCGGCGAGCCCGGTGCATTTGCACCTCCATGGCTCGCTACGCTGCGCTTTACTTCCGGTGCAAACGCACCGGACTCGCTGTTAGATCGCCTGCATTATCGCTTCGACTTTCGAGACTTCGAACTGGCCGGCGGCTTCGACGGCGACATGCGTCGCGGTGCCGTCTTCGACGACGATGGCAAAGCGCTGCCCGCGCATGCCCATGCCGAAACCGGTGCCATCCATCTCCAGGCCGAGCGCCCTGGCGTAGTCACCGTTGCCGTCAGCCAGCATCAGGACGCTGTCACCAACGCCGCGGTCCTTGCCCCAGGCGTCCATCACGAAGACGTCGTTAACCGCCGTACAGGCGATCGTATCGACCCCTTCCGCCTTGAGTGCCTCGGCCTGCTCGACGAATCCGGGCAAATGCTGCATTGAGCACGTCGGCGTGAATGCGCCGGGTACCGAAACCAGCACCACTTTCTTCCCGGAGAACAGTTCGTCGGTCGACATCGCGCCCGGGCCGTTTTCGGTCATGATGCCGAAAGAACCCTCGGGCATTTTTTCACCAGCTTGAATCGTCATGGTTTCCCCACTGTGGGTTAAGGGTCAGTATTCGTTGTCTGCAACGTGGATGACAAGGCCGTCGAATTCGTCTTTGACCTCGATCTGGCAGGTCAGGCGGCTGTTGTCCTTACGCTCGAAAGCGGCGTCGAGCATGCTGTCTTCCATATCGTCCATTGGCGGCATGCTGTCCAGCCATGCCTCGTCCACGTAACTGTGGCAGGTCGCACAGGCGCACGCGCCGCCGCATTCCGCGACGATGCCGTCGATGTCGTTATTGATGGCTGCTTCCATTACGGAATAACCGCTCTCCACTTCGACTTCGTGGCGCGTCCCGTTGGACTCGATGAAGATGACTTTAGGCATGGTATGGACTTCTGGATAACTCGAGGCGCGAAATTTTAGGGGCGTTGACGGTCACCCGTCAACGCCCCTGTTGGTTATTGGAATCGCCTGAACGATTCGCGCTATTTCTGCGCCGATGCGCCGCGACGCGCCTGGATCTCTGCCCGCTTCTTGCGCGCGGCTTCCTCAGCCAGCCGAATCTGCTCATTGCGCTCGATTTCAGAGCGAATCACGGTGATCCACTGGTTGGCCATCCGCCGCGAACGTGGAGTCTTCGCTGCATTCTGGAACGCCTGGATCGAAGCAGTGTATTTGCGCTGGTTGTAGAGGCACATGCCGAGAGAGATGTAGGCATTGTCGGGGCTCTTGAGGCCACCCTTGCGCAGGCCGGTCTCTACCGCTTTTACGCATTCGCCATACTGTCCGGTGTTGAGGAGTGCGTTACCCAGCCGGACGTCGAGTTCGCCGTCTGTACTCAGGCGCGCGGCTTCGGTCAGGGCCGGGATGGCCTTCTCATCTTCCATGGACAGTTGCCAGGCCTGGGACAGGAGCCTGTAGTTCTTGGCGCTCCTCGCTACCCTGCCAGACTCCATTTCCGCTTCGAGCAGGACAGCAGCCTTGTACGGCACCTCGCGCTGCATGTAGAGCTGGGCCATCGTGACCAGCTCCGATTCCTTCTCGAGCATGCGCTGGTCGTATGCCGCGGCATAGGCATTGATCAGGTTCTCGTCTTCACCAAGCTCCGTGTAGGCGCCTGCCAGCGAGAACCAGTAGCGCTTCTTCGGCCAGTTGACCAGCATGATCTTCTGGATGTCGCGGACCTGGCGGTAGTCCTCTTGCTGGAAGTACGCAAAATTAAGCAGGGCGTACCAGTCTTCCTTGACCTCCTTGCCGCGCTCCTCTGCAACCCGCATTGCGTTGCGGATGGGTTCGATCATCTCCGCGTAGCGCTCGACCTGGTAGAGATTCTGGGCCTTGAGGATGAAAGCTTCCGGACGCGGATTGGTCTCGAGCAGGAACCACTTGTCCAGCGTGGTCAATGCCTTTGGATAATCCTCCTGCATTGTGTACAGCTGGGCCAGCGTGTATGTCGTGTTCTTGCGCAGCGTCTCCTCGAGGCTCGGAATGGCGAGCATCTTCTCGTAGGTGCGCATCGCGTTCGGAATGTCGTCCATATTGTAGTAGACGAAACCGATGTAGTTGAGAACGTTCGACTGCTCGTACTCGGTGAGTTTGTCCGGGTTGTACAGATTGTTGAGGGATCGCAGCGCGCCGGCGTAGTCCTTCGCGTCGACCATTTCCTGCGCCTTCTCGATCTTCTCGTAGACCTCTTTGCTGACAGCCTGCGCCTGCTTGGTCTTCTGATTGCGCGACTCGCGCTCGGCCGCATCCTCATCGTCCTGCGCCAACGCCGGTCCCGCAAGAAGGCCGAGCAACAGCGGCAGGCAAGTAGCTTTGGTAATTCGACTCATGTTCATCATAGGAACTTATCCTCTTCGAACGTCAGATCCCGCCAGGGTCTATTCTTCGATCTGGAACGTAATTCTCGTCTTCACACCGGGCACTTCGACCGGCACGCCGTCCACCACCCGCGGCTTGTACTTGAACTTTAGGACCGCTCGCGTGGCCGCGCGTTCAAACAAACTGCTCGTCGAGAAGATCACAACCGGGTCCTTGACGGTGCCGGTGGTGGTTACCGTGAACTGCATGTCGACGTAGCCCTCGAGACCGCGCGATAACGCGCGTGCCGGGTAGACCGGCGCAACGCGCACGATCGGAAGGTAGTCACCCTCGGCAATGTTCATGCCTCCGGGTCCGCCAATATCGGTATTCGTAGCTACCTCAGGCGGCGCGACGTTGACCGACGGCGCATCCGGGTCGATGTTATCCATGTCCTGCGGCGGCGTCTCAGGCGGCGTCTCAGGCGGTTTGGGCGGCTTCTCGGGGGTGTAGTCCTCGACATTCAGGCTCTCGTTGCGACGTACGCGAACGAAGTCCAGTTGTGCACGATCCCGGGGCTTCGTCAGCGCCGCCTTACCGGTCGCGATCAGCAAATGCATCACGAACAGCAGGCTCAGGGTGACGATGGTCCCGATGACAACGGCAAACGCATATCGGCCTATCATGTTTTCACTACCTCTCGGTCAGTCGGTATCGGTTGCGATAGCGACGTTGGCAACTCCCGCCTGTTTGGCCGCTTCCATGACGACCACGAGCATCTCGTTGGTCGAATTTTCGTCGGCCTGGATCACGATGGACCCCTTCGGATTCTCTGCGTGCAGGCGCTCGATGACGCTGCGCACACCGCGGGGGTCCGTCTCCTTGCGGTCGATCCAGATTTCGTCATTCTCGCGAATGGCGATCAGAATCGCCGCATCTTCCTGGCGCTCACCGGTTGGGGCGTCCGGCCTTTCGACCTGTACGCCGGCCTCCTTGATGAACGACGCTGTCACGATGAAGAAGATCAGCATGATGAACACGACGTCCAGCATCGGCGTCAGGTTGATCTCGTTCTCTTCCTCTTCCTGGGCTAGTAGCGTCTTCTTGCGCATTGTTCAGTTCCTCACTGGGTGCTGTCGGCCAGCGAAATGCTGTAAACGCCGGCCTGGCGCGATGCGTCCATGACTGTCACGAGCATCTTGTTGCTCGACCGCCTGTGCGCCTGGATGACCACCGATCCATTCGGATTCTCGGCGTGCAGGCGCTCGATATTGGCGCGCACCGCCCGCGGGTCGATGAGGCGTCGGTCTATCCAGATGTCGTTATTGGCGTCGATCGCCACCAGGATATTGGCGTCCTCAGGCTTGGTCTGAGTGACCGGCGAGTCCGGACGATTGACGTCCAGACCCGCTTCCTTGATGAACGAGGCCGTGACGATGAAGAAAATGAGCATGATGAACACGACGTCGAGCATCGGCGTCAGGTTGATCTCATTCTCTTCCTCTACAGGGGCTTCTAGTAAATGATGGTCACGCATGATCTACCTCAATGGTCCATGGTCAGTGAGTCCTCGAGGAACTGCACTTCATGCGCCGCTCTGCGGCTAAGTATTGTGACAAGGAGCACTCCGGAGAGTGCCCCCACCATTCCCGCCATCGTCGGTACCGTCGCCTGCGAGACGCCCGCAGCCATGGCCCTTACGTTTCCGGATCCGGAAACGGCCATGACCTCGAACACCTTGATCATGCCCGTCACCGTGCCCAACAGGCCAAGCAACGGGCACAGCGCCACGAAGGTCTGGATCATCGAGATGCCCTTGTTGGACGCCATACTGAATTGCGAAATCTTCAGTTCGCGGATTGCCTCGGCATTCCACGAGCGGCGTTCAGGGCGCGACTCCCATTCGTCTCGAATCTCCAGTGCCATCTGCTTCATGCCGGTGCGGAAAAACATGATCCGCTCCACGATGAGCACCCACATCAGGAAAATCGTCACGGCAATCAGGCGCAGCACCGGACCACCCAGGATCATGAAATCCCGGATGGCTTCATAGCTGTCTACGAGCCAAAGCATGGCTTCTCCTTTGCGTGCTTAGCCAGACTTCTCCGAGTGCTGGGCGATCAGGCCCGCGCTCTGAGACTGCAGGATGTTGACGATCTTGCGGCTCTGGCCACTCACAATCGTGTGCAGCAGAACCATCGGGATCGCAACAACCAGACCGAGTACCGTCGTGACGAGTGCCTGCGAGATACCGCCGGCCATCATCTTCGGGTCGCCGGCGCCGTACAGCGTGATGACCTGGAACGTCTTGATCATGCCTGTAACGGTACCGAGCAGGCCCATGAGAGGCGCCACCACGGAAATGACCTTGATGAACAGCAGCCCCTTGGTGAGCCCCGGCATCTCCTTGAGCGCCGCCTCACTGAGCTTGAGCTCGATCGTCTCGGTATCGGCATTGCGGTTACTTTCGTAAGCCGCGAGTACGCGACCCAGCGGATTGTCCGTGCTGGCCGTGTCACGCTTGAGCTGCTGGCGAACCTTGTTGCTGGCGGACGACAGGCCCATGAAGCGCCAGATGGCAATCAGCAGGCCGACCGCGCCGAGCGCGAGGATGCTGTAACCAACGATGCCGCCCTGGTCGATCTTTTCGCCGAGCGTCGGCGTTTCGACGAGCAGTCCGAGGATGCCGCCGCGGGTCACGTCGATACCGAAGTTCGAGTAACCCGACTCGGCATTGAACAGGTTGCTGGCAGAACTCTTGAAGCGGCTGTCCGGCTGGCGCAGCAGTTCGCTGACCGAGCCTTCGCCCGCGTCGTGCTCGAGGTAGCCGACGTCAGCAATCAGGTTGAGCGTGCCGACGCGCACGACCTCCATTTCTTCCTGCGTGCCGTCTGCGCGCGTCACGAGCTGGTTGAAGCGCTGGTTGGTCCCGGAGAGCGTGATTTCCTGCTGCAACATGAACCAGAGCTGCTCGATATCCTCGATCTGCGCCAGCTCCGTCGCGCTGGCCATCTTGCTGCCGAGCTGGACGAGGAAGGTCGCGCGGTCCGGATACTGCAGGTTGGTCAGCGAGCCGTTGAAACGGCCCTGGGTGTCGCCCGAAACCGTCTGCAGTACGCCGAACAGCTCCTTCAGGGCGCCCAGGCGCTCATCGAGCTGCTGCCGCGCCGTGATAATGCGCTGCTGGTTCTCTTCGAAGCTCTGTTCGAGGCGCGCACTCTCGTTTTCCTGGCGGGTACGTTCGGCACGCGCCTGGTTGAGCAGGTTCTGCTGCTGGTTACGCTCCTGCGTGAAGCGTGATTCGCGCTGGCGGGCTTCCTGCGAGTCGCGGGCCTGGCCCTGGCGAATCAACTCCAGCAGATCCGACATGCTTGCCGCATCGGCGTCGGCTTGCTGCGCGTACGTCACGCCGGTAGAAAGACTGAGCAGTCCGGCGACAATAATGACTGTTATACGTTTCATTTAATTGGCCTCCGTCGGAGCTGCAACCGGTACGACGATGAGTTCGGGCGCGATCAGCTGCCGTGCCATGCGCAGGCCGGTGCGAATGTCGCTGCGCGCCGAGGCGTCGAGGACCCAGGTGCGCTGGGTGTTATCCCAGTAGCCCGTGATCTTCGAGTCGTCGGACTGGAAGTAAAGGCCGACACGGCCGATACGCAGAATGTTGTAGCTGCGCGTCGCGCCGTCTTCGAGCGTCAGTGACTGCGTGTAGTACTCGGAGGACGTCCCGTAGTCGAGTTCGATCTGGTAGGCCTCCATCACCTTGCGGAATTTCTCCGCGACGCTGACGTCCGAGCGCTCCATGATCGAGCGCAGGTTGTCAATGCGCTCGGTCCGCTCATCCATCAGGAAGGGAACGTCCAGCTTGATGGACTGGTCGAGGCCGTCGATCATGCGCTCCATCAGCGGGAAGATCTGCCGGTTGATTACGTCGACCTGGTCGATCGAGAGCGCAATGTCCTCGAGTACGGCCTGCTGGCCGTCAACCTGGGCCCGCATGAGGCGGTTGTAAACTTTCAGGCCGTCGATTTCCTTATTAATAGCCCGGTACTGGTCCTCCAGCGAACGAGTTCCCTCGACGATCGAGTTGATTCGCTCCTGCGACTGCTGGGCCAGGTTTAAGCGACGATCTTCAGCCTGCAAGACGTCGTCGACGGACTGCGCGAAAACGCTGCCGGATAACGCCATCAGGCTTGTTGCAAGAACTGCAACGCTAATGCGCCGACTGCTGCTTGTGCACCGTTTCATGAACGCTCCTTATATAAAGGTCTGTTGTTATTTATTTACTCATGGAGAGGGATGCAGCGTATCCGCCGGACATCTGCAAAGGTTGAGAAGCCGCAACTACCGAATCGAGTTGCTGCTCGCGCGCACGGCCCTCTCCACTGTCGCCGCGGCGATGAATTTTCGGCCCTTATTCTCTCTCTTGTGTTTGGCTGCCCGGAATCGTCGACCCCGGTTTCCCCGCCATTTATTCCTGTATATCAGGCCCCGAGTACCTGATCGCAAGAATAACATATGGTTGCGAGATCGCCAGCCCATGAGCGACATAAGTTTGCACAGGGCGGAAAGTTGTAAACGGAGCCCGGGGACGAGCCAACTTGGTATCACAAGTAACTGAATTTACGAGTATTGACATCAACTGGACGTTGCAACATGATCTGCCGCTATGAGCTTTACGCAAAAATATGCAGCGCTGGCGGCCACTGGGTCGGCCTTGCTGCTTACGCTTGAGCTGCTTCTTATCGGGAGGAGCAGCGGGTAGCGCGTACGCAGATCAAGATCAACGCAAACCCCGCATCCCAGACAGGTTGTGGGGTTTTTTTTATCAATACCGGGGACACCAACCATGCAGATGTATTCAGAATCCGATGTCGACACTTCGCGCCTGAGCGGCAAGAAAGTCACGATCCTCGGTTACGGCAGCCAGGGACGGGCGCACGCCCTGAACCTCAAGGACAGCGGCTTCGACGTGGTTGTCGGGCTGCGGCCGGACGGGCCGAGCTGGGCACAGGCAACTGCCGACGGGCTGAACGTGCAGGCGCCAAACGACGCGGTCAAGGACGCCGCGATCGTAATGTTCCTGACGCCTGACATGGTGCAGAAGAGCCTCTACGCGAGCGTCATTGACGACATTCCCGACGGCGCGATGCTGATGTTTGCTCACGGCTTTGCGATCCATTACAAGCAGATCGAGCCGCGTGCCGACCTGGATGTCGCACTGATTGCGCCGAAGGGTCCGGGCGGCCTCGTGCGGCGGCAGTATGAAGAGGGCCACGGCGTGCCCTGCCTTGTGGCGGTCAACCAGGACTCGACCGGCGATGCGCTGCAGGTTGCCCTCGCCTACGCCGCGGGTATTGGTGGTGCGCGTGCCGGTGTCATCGAGACGACGTTTGCCGAGGAAACCGAAACGGACCTGTTCGGCGAGCAGGCAGTCCTGTGCGGCGGCGCGACCGAACTGATCGTCGCCGGCTTCGAAACCCTGGTCGAGGCCGGCTACCAGCCCGAGGTGGCGTATTACGAGGTCATGCACGAATTGAAACTCATCGTGGACCTGCTGCACGAAGGCGGCCTGCGCAAAATGCACAAGTTCATCAGCGATACGGCCGCCTGGGGCGACATGATCACGGGACCGCGCGTGGTCAACGAGGAAACCCGGGCCACGATGAAGCAGGTACTCACCGATATCCAGGATGGCACCTTTGCCGAGCGCTGGATTGCGGAGAACGAGGCCGGCATGCCCGAATTCAAGCGCATGATGCAGGCGGATCTCGATCATCCTATTGAAAGGGTCGGCAGCGAGCTGCGCGGGCGGATGGACTGGCTGGAGGAATAGTCGATGACCGACGACCGGGTACGCATCTTCGATACGACCCTGCGCGATGGCGAGCAAGCTCCCGGCTGCAGCATGACGCTGCGCGAGAAACTGCGCGTCGCCAGGGCGTTGTCCGAACTCAACGTTGACATCATCGAGGCGGGGTTTCCGGCTGCCTCGCCGGGTGATTTCGAGTCGGTCAAGGCTATTGCCGACGAGAACTTCGGACCGGTCATCTGCGGGCTCGCGCGCTGCAACCCGGCGGATATCGAGAAGGTCCACGCGGCTGTCAAAGGGGCCAGCCGGCACCGGATTCATGTTTTCGTGGCGACCAGCCAGATTCATCGCGAACACAAGCTCAAGATGGCCAAGGAGGAGATCATCAAGAGCGCGGACGGGGCCATTCGAATGGCCAGGGAGCTCTGCGACGACGTGGAATTCTCGCCAGAGGACGCGTCCCGGACCGAGTTGGGCTACCTGGCGGAAGTGGTCAGCGCCGCGATCGAGGCCGGTGCGACGACCGTCAATATCCCGGATACCGTGGGATACACGGTACCGGCGGAGTTCGATGAGTTGTTCCGCTACCTGAAAAAGCACGTCGAGCGCATCGACGAAATCACGCTCAGCGTGCACTGCCACAATGACCTTGGCATGGCGGTGGCAAACAGCCTGGCGGCAGTGCGCGCAGGGGCCCGGCAGATCGAATGCACGATCAATGGCATTGGTGAACGCGCGGGCAACTGCAGCCTCGAGGAGGCCGTGATGGCCTTACGGACTCGTGCGGAGTTCTTCGGTCTCGAAACCGGCATCGACACCACCCGCCTCTACCCCACGTCTCGACTGGTCTCGAGCATTACGGGCATGCATCCGCCGCGCAACAAAGCCATCGTTGGCGAAAACGCCTTCGCGCACGAGGCCGGCATTCACCAGCACGGGATGCTGCAACATGCGTCGACGTACGAAATCATGCGGCCCGAAGACGTCGGGCTCAGCAAGTCGAACCTGGTGCTGGGCAAACACAGTGGCCGCCACGCGTTTCGTCAGCGCGTCAAGGATCTCGGCTTCGAGCTGGATGAATTCGAGACGAATCGCGCTTTCCAGGACTTCAAGAAACTGGCCGACCAGAAGAAGGACGTCTACGACGGCGATATCGAGGCCATCATCATGAACGTCGACAACGCGTCGACGGGCCCCTGGACCCTGCGGTCGCTCGAGACCCACACCCGGACCGACGAGCCGGCCAGCGCCACGGTCGTGCTCGTCAACGAGGACGGCGTGGAGTCGTCGGTCACCGCCTCGGGAGATGGTCCCGTGGCCGCAGCTTTCCAGGCGCTGGAAGAGATCACGGGAATCAACGTGGTGCTCAAGCACTTCGAATTACACAGCGCATCGGTTGGCGAGGACGCGCTGGGCGAAGTCACCGTGACCGTGGAGCACGAAGGCCGCGACTACCGGGGTAACGGGACCAGCGTGAACATTATCAAGGCCGGCAGCCGGGCCTGTCTCGAGGTCATCAATCGAATCCTGCGGCGCCAGACGCGCCCGTCGCCCGACACCGACTCGACGGCAAACATGGAGCGAGCAACGATCTGATGACTACCGCCCGCACGCTGTTCGAGAAGGTCTGGGCCGATCATGTCGTTGTTGACGAGACCCCGGACACGCCGGCCGTGCTGTACATCGACCTGCACCTGATTCACGAGGTGACGACGCCACAGGCATTCTCGCTGCTGCGTGACAAAGGACTGCCGGTGCGCAGGCCCGATCTGACGCTGGCCACCATGGACCACTCGACGCCGACGACCCCGGTTGCGAGTCTCAAGGACCTGCTCGTGGTTGGCGAGAGCGCCGCCGCGCAGGTTCGGCAGATGCAGCAGAACTGCATGGACTTCGGTATCGAACTGCACGATTTCGACAGCGAACACCGCGGCATCGTGCACGTTATCGGTCCCGAGCTGGGCGCGACACAGCCGGGCAAGACCATCGTGTGTGGCGACAGCCATACGAGCACCCATGGCGCTTTCGGCGCGCTTGCGTTCGGCATCGGTACGACCGAGGTCGGACATGTCCTGGCGACCCAGTGCCTGCTGCAACGGAAGCCGAAGACCCTGGCCGTCGAGGTCAGCGGCGCATTGGGTTCGGGGGTCGGCGCCAAGGACCTGATCCTTGCGATCATCGGTCAGATCGGCGTCGACGGAGGGACCGGGCACGTGATCGAATACCGTGGCCGGGCTATCGAGGCGCTCGGCATGGACGCACGCATGACGGTGTGCAACATGTCGATCGAAGCCGGCGCGCGCGCGGGCATGATCGCACCCGACGACACGACCTTCGAGTATCTGCGCGGGCGGCCTCGTGTACCGCAGGATGCGGCCTGGGACCGGGCCGTAGCTCGCTGGCGCGCCCTGCCCGGCGATGCGGACGCCGAATTCGACCGGACCGTGAGCATCGATGCCGGCACGCTGGAACCGATGGTCACGTTCGGCACGAATCCCGGCATGGTCGTGGGCATCAACGAGCCGGTGCCGGACGACACGGGTGACACGAGTTTCCGCAAGGCGCTCGACTATATGCAGCTCGAGACGGGCAAGCCGTTGACCGAAACCGGCGTCGATGTGGTGTTCGTCGGCAGTTGCACGAACTCCCGGCTGTCCGACCTGCAGCAGGCCGCCTCGGTCCTCAAGGGCCGCCGGGTTGCCGATGGCGTGCGCATGCTGGTGGTACCCGGATCGCAACAGATCAAGAAGGCTGCCGAGGACATTGGCCTCGACCGGGTGTTTCTCGAAGCAGGCGCAGAATGGCGCGAGTCGGGTTGCTCGATGTGTCTCGGCATGAACGGCGATACGGTGGGCCGGGGCCAGCTGAGCGTGAGCACGAGCAACCGCAACTTCGAAGGACGCCAGGGCATTGGCGCCCGCACCGTGCTGGCCAGCCCGTTGACCGCGGCTGCTTCGGCAATACACGGGCGCATCGCGGATCCACGCCCCCTGCTCGACGAAGGCTGACCATGCAACCGCTGACACAGATTCGATCGCGCACCGTCGTATTGCCAACACGCGATATCGACACCGACCAGATCATCCCTGCCCGCTTCCTGACCACGACCAGCCGCGAGGGTCTGGGGGCGCATCTCTTTGCCGATCTCCGGTTTGGTTCCGACGGCGAACCGGTCGCCGGGTTTCCGCTCAACAGCCCGGAGTCCGAGGGTTGCGAGATACTGGTGGCCGGCAACAATTTCGGTTGCGGCTCTTCGCGCGAGCACGCGCCCTGGGCCCTGCTGGACCACGGAATTAGGGCAGTCATCAGTACCGAGATTGCCGATATCTTCCGCAATAACTCGTTGAAGAACGGATTGGTGCCGGTTGTCGTCCGGCAGGAGATCCACGACCGGCTGCTGGCAAGCCCGGGCGCCGAGGTGCTGATCGACGTCGAGCGAGCAATGATCGGCCTGCCAGACGGCAGCGAAGTGTCGTTCCCGATCGACGGGTTCGCGCGCTACTGCCTGGTCGAGGGTATCGACCAGCTCGGATTCCTGCAGCAGCAGCTGGACGAGATTTCGAACTACGAGGAGCAGCGCCCTTGGAAGCCCTGATCACACTGTTGCCCGGCGATGGCATCGGTCCCGAAGTGACCAGCTCCGCGCATCGCGCCCTGAAAACAGTGGCCGACGTCTATGGCCACGATTTCCGGTTCGAGGTGCGCCTCATCGGCGGCGCTGCAATCGACGAAACGCAGAATCCGCTGCCACCCGACACCGTCGCAAGCTGCATGGAGAGCGCCGCCGTCTTTCTCGGGGCTGTGGGTGGCCCCAAGTGGTCTGATCCACACGCCATGGTGCGCCCGGAACAAGGCCTGCTGGAGTTGCGCGCCGAGCTGGGCGTCTACGCCAATATCCGGCCGGTCAAGGTCATGGATGAGCTCATCGGGGCATCGCCGCTGCGCGCCGAGTACATCGAGGGTGTCGACCTTATCGTCGTCCGCGAGCTGACGGGCGGCATCTACTTCGGCAAGAAGACCCGTGACGAGTCGCTCGCCAGCGACCTTTGTGTCTATCACACGCACGAGATCGAGCGGATCGTTCGCGTCGCTGCGCGACTTGCCGAGGGGCGCCGCAACAAGCTGTGCTCGGTCGACAAGGCCAATGTGCTGGAGACGTCGCGACTCTGGCGGGATGTGACCAACCAGACCCTGGCGCGCGAGTTCCCGGAGCTCGATACGGAAACGCTGCTGGTCGACGCCGCAGCGATGCATCTACTGAGCCGGCCGCGGGATTTCGACGTGATCGTGACCGAAAACATGTTCGGGGACATTCTGACCGACGAAGCGTCGATGCTCGCCGGTTCGATGGGCATGCTGCCGTCTGCATCCCTCGGCGATTCCACGCGCGGCCTGTATGAACCCATTCACGGCTCCGCGCCCGACATCGCGGGCCTCGACGTGGCCAATCCGTGCGCGGCAATCGCCAGCGCGGCGCTGCTTCTGCGTCACAGCCTCGGCCTGGCCGAAGAAGCCGACGCAGTTGAAGCTGCTATCGCCGCCGCAATTGGAGCTGGAGTCCGAACGGCGGACATCGCCCGCGATGGCGAGACGCCCGTCTCCACTACCGAGATGACCGACCGCATTCTGTCCGCCCTGGGCTAACCGGCGGCGACAATCGGGGCCAGAGCAGGCGCGCCACGCGCCGTGTCCAGCGCCTCCAGCACGTCTGCAACGAGGTCTTCGGGACTCTCCAGGCCTACCGAAAGCCGGATCAGGTTATCGCCAATGCCGGCAGCGGCCAGCGCTTCGCGGGCGACCGGGGCATGAGTCATGGAGGCCGGGTGACACACGAGGCTCTCGACGCCGCCAAGTGACTCGGCGAGCGAGAAGCAGCGGAGGTGCTCCACGAACACACGCACCGCATTGCTTCCGCCGCGCACTTCGAAACTCACCATGCCGCCATACCCGGCCTGCTGCCGGGATGCGATGTTGTGCCCCGGGTGCGACCGCAGTCCCGGGTAGTACACTCGACCGGCACCAGGGTGCTCGTCGAGGATATTGGCGATCAGGTTGGCGCTCTCCTCGTGCTGGCGCATGCGCGCAAACAGCGTACGCACTCCACGCAATGTGAGGTAGCTGTCGAACGGGGCCCCGGTTATTCCGAGGCAGTTGGCCCACCACGTCAGCTGCTCCGCCAGGTCTTCGGTCGCCGCCACGACCGTACCGCCGACAACATCCGAATGCCCGTTCAGGTACTTGGTCGTCGAATGGATCACGAGGTCGGCGCCCAGCTCCAGCGGCTGCTGCAACGCCGGCGAGAGAAAGGTGTTATCGACAGCGAGCAACGCCCCCGAACGCCGCGCGAGTTCGGCAACCTCGGCAATGTCAACGATGCGCAACAACGGATTGGAAGGCGTCTCGACGAGAATCAGGCGCGGTTTGCGCTGACACGCCTCGCGCAGCGCCGCGGGTCTCGTCTGGTCGACAAACAGAAGCTCGAAATGACCCTTTGCCGCCAGGTTCTCGAACAATCTGTAGGTGCCGCCATAGCAATCGTGCGGGGCAACCAGCAAGTCCCCGGGCTGCAGCAGCTGGCAGACGAGAGTCAGGGCCGCCATGCCCGATGATGTCACCACGGCCCCTGCCCCGCCTTCGAGCTCGGTCAGGGCGTCTGCGAGTGCGTCACGGGTCGGGTTGCCCGAACGCGTGTAGTCATACTCCCGCTTGTCGCCGAAGCCCGCGAACGCAAAGTTCGAGGACAGGTGCAGCGGTGGCACGACCGCGCCGTGTTGCGAGTCGGATTCGATAGCCGCACGCACAGCGCGAGTTGCCGTATTTGCTCTGGATGTCATCCTGGGTCTCCCGGTTCCTTTGTTCGATCAGTCTCAATGCGATCAAACTCATCGGAACCCTACGGAGCCCGTAAGGGAGGGAATCGCGCCCTTCAGTGGTCCCACCGGGACCGCGTGCTGCTGCGACTCTCATCTTTCGGCGCGCGATCCTGTCGCGTCACCGTAGGAGTTGGCACCTTTTCAGGAGGGTTAGTCCTGCTGGTTGCCCCGGCGTCTTCGGGCCTGTCCCTCAGCCGGTCTCGATGAGTTGCGGCCAGTGTATGGGCCTCGGCCGACAGGCGTCAAGGACGGATTCTCATTTTTTTTAGTCTCATCGGAAACCAATAGCCATGCGGGTTGCCGCCGGTTTCGGGCCCGTAGCCAGGGGGTTGCAACCGCTGTATTAATGTATTAACGTGCTAATACATTGATACAAGCGTGACGGATCATGAAACCCAACCGCAATGACAGCCTCGGGCAGCAGAGCGCGGCCGAGGATGCCCTGTGCAAGGCGCTAACCAGCCTCTCGACGGTCGAGGAATGCCGCAACTTCCTGCGTGATCTGTGCACGCCGGCCGAACTGCAGGCCCTGGTCGATCGGTGGCAGGTCGTGGAACTCCTCGAGCAGGGCCTCACCTACCGCAAGATTCACGACCTGACCGGCGTGAGCGTAACCACGATCGGGCGCGTAGCCCGTTTTCTGACCGACGGCTTTGGCGGTTATCGAATTGCCATCGATCGCGTCAGCGACCTCGACAAACCCACCTCTCACTAAGGAACCCAGCATGGAAACCCCCGAGCAGCGCATCAAGATTGCGGTGCAAAAGACCGGACGCCTGACCGATCACTCGATCGATCTTCTCGAGCGTTGCGGTTTGAAGCTGACGCAGAGCAAGGACCAGCTCTTCCTGTACGGCGAGAACATGCCGATCGACCTGCTGCTGGTGCGCGATGACGATATTCCGGGTCTCGTCAGCGAAGACGTCTGCGACCTTGGCATCGTCGGCCTGAACGTCGTCGAGGAGACGCGTCAGAGACTGCTCGCCAATGGCGGCGAACCGCGCTTTCGGCAGGTGTTCGAACTCGATTTCGGCCACTGCCGGCTCGCGATCGCAGCCCCCGACGGCACCGGATACTCTGACCTTAGCTCGCTAAATAACCAAAGAATTGCAACTAGTTATGTGCATATCTTAAATGATTTTCTAGATGAGAATGGCATTGACGCCGAGGCGGTGTATTTCTCGGGTGCCGTAGAAATTGCGCCCAAGCTGGGCAAGGCCGAGTTCATTTGCGACCTCGTGTCCACGGGCGGCACCCTGGCGGCAAACGGGCTGGTCGAAGTCGAGACCCTGCTGGAAAGCGAAGCGGTCGTCATCCAGACGGAAGAGCGCCTGAGTGAGGCCAAGCAGGCCCTCGTCGACCGGATGCTGCAGCGGCTCGACGGCGTCCTGCAGGTGCGCGAGAGCAAGTACATCATGCTGCACGCGCCGCGAGCGGCCCTTGCTGAAATTCGTGACCTGCTGCCGGGGTCCGAGGCTCCGACGGTGATGCCGCTCGATGGCGCCGACGACAAGGTTGCCGTGCACGCAGTGTGTCGCGAGAACGTCTTCTGGGAAACGCTCGAGAACCTCAAGAGCGCCGGCGCCAGCTCACTCCTGGTATTGCCGGTCGAGAAAATGCTGGCCTGAACCGTGAACCTCGAGACCTACTCCTGGAAAGACGTCGACCCTGCCCGGCAGGCGGCGTTGTTGAAACGGCCGGCACAGGACGTTGACGCGGACATTCGCGATCGCGTCGCGGCCATTCTCGAACGGGTCAGGCGCGACGGTGATTCGGCCGTCGCAGAGATGACCCGCGCCTTCGACGGAGTCGATCTCGACGACTGGCGCGTGAGCGACGCAGAAATCGAAGCGGCCGCCGCCCAGCTGGATGCTGACGCCATTGCGGCGATTGACCTGGCGATAGCCAATGTCGGGCAATTTCACGAGGCGCAGCTGCCCCGGCGCCTGGCGATCGAGACCATGCCGGGGGTTTTGTGCGAGCGGCTCAGTCATCCTCTCGATTCGGTCGGCCTCTACGTGCCGGCCGGCACGGCCCCCCTGCCCTCGGCCGCGATCATGCTGGCGGTGCCGGCTGCCATTGCCGGTTGCCCAACCCGTGTGCTGTGCACGCCGCCCAGGCCCGATGGCACGGCAGACCCGGCGGTGCTCGTGGCGGCGGCGCGCGCGGGAATCACCGACATGTTCAAGGCCGGAGGCGCCCAGGCTGTCGCCGCGATGGCCTATGGCACCGCTACCATGCCCAGGGTGCGCAAGATATTCGGCCCCGGCAATGCCTGGGTCACCTGCGCCAAGACCCTGGTCAGCGGCGACCCGGCAGGCGCGGCGATCGACCTGCCGGCCGGCCCGTCCGAGGTGCTCGTCATTGCCGACGATGCTGCACGGGCCGAATTCGTTGCGGCGGACCTGCTGTCGCAGGCGGAGCACGGCACGGACTCGCAGGTGATGCTGCTCACGACCAGCGAGCGCCTGGCGCAGGACGTCAAGAGCCAGGTCGAGGCGCAGCTCGGCGGACTTTCCCGTGCCGACATCGCGTGCAAGGCGCTGGAGCAATCACGCATCATCGTGGTCGAGAGCATCACTGAGGCCATTGTGATCAGCAATCGCTATGCGCCCGAGCACCTGATTCTGCAATGCGCCGACGCGCGCTCGTACCTCGACAAGATCCGCAATGCGGGTTCGGTGTTTGTCGGTGACTGGTCCCCCGAATCGGTCGGTGACTACTGCAGCGGCACCAATCACGTGCTGCCCACCTACGGTTACGCCAATGCGTACAGCGGCCTCGGCATCGACCAGTTCATGCGCCACATGACGGTGCAGGAACTATCGCGCGACGGCCTGGCGGCTGTTGGCGGCGCCGTGACGACGCTGGCGGGCCTCGAGGGCCTCGACGCCCACGCAGCCGCCGTCACGCGGCGCCTTGAGAGCAGCGCATGAGCATCCGCGAACTGGCGCGCAGGCCGGTCAGAAATCTCGAACCCTACCGGGCCGCGGCCCAGGTCGACGACACGATTCGCCTCAATGCCAATGAGGCCGCATGGCGCAACAATGGTGACACGTTCCGGCGCGCGCTGAACCGCTACCCGGAGGTACGCCCCTCGCGGCTGCGGCAGTTACTTGCGGACCACTACGGGTGCGACCCGGCCAACCTGCTCGTAACCCGCGGTTCCAGCGAAGCCATCGACCTGCTGATGCGCGTGTTCTGCGAGTCGGGGCGTGACAACGTCGTCACCACGGCGCCAACGTTCTCGATGTACGAGCACTATGCCGTCGTCCAGGGTGCGGAACTGCGGCAGGTTGAGACCGCACCCAGCGAGGACTTTCGGGTCGATCCGGCGCGGGTGCTCGACGCGTGCGACGAGGCAACCAAGATGGTCATCCTGTGTTCGCCGAACAACCCGACCGGCACCCATGTACCGACCGCCGTGGTCACGGAGATCCTGGAGCGGCGCGCCGGGCGTTCCATCGTCGTCGTCGACGAGGCATATATCGAATTCGCGCCTTCGCAGTCCGTCGTCGAACTCGTCGACCGCTATGACAACCTGGTGGTCCTGCGAACCCTGTCAAAGGCGCTGGCTTTCGCCGGAGCCCGCTGCGGTTCCGTGATCGCGCAACCCGAACTGATCGACATGGCGAACGCCGTGCAGGCGCCCTACGCTCTTGCAACCCCGGTCATCGAGTGCGTGGAAAACGCTCTCGAAGCGGATGGGCTTGCGCGCGCAGAGGGTGGCATCGCCGAAACCGTTCGCGAGCGCGAACGCATGCGCGCGCGGCTGTCCGAGTACACCTGGGTCGACAAGGTCTGGCCCAGCGCGGCCAACTTTCTGCTGGTCAAGGTCGATGACGCGGCCCGAATCATGGCGCACTGTGCGACGCACCAGGTCTTGCTGCGCCACTTCGGCGGCGCCCTGGCGGACTGCCTGCGCATTACGATTGGCAGTGCCGCGGACAATGACCGGCTGCTAGACGCGCTATCGACCCTGGAGGCCGGTAATGACTGAGCGCGTATTGTTCATCGACCGCGACGGCACGCTGGTCGAAGAGCCCGACGACTTCCAGGTCGACGCACTCGACAAGGTGCGCCTGATCGCCGGCGTAATCCCCGCACTGCTGGAATTGTCTGCCCATGGCTATCGGTTCGTCATGGTGAGCAACCAGGACGGCCTGGGCACGGAATCATTCCCTGAAGAACAGTTCCGCGCGCCGCACGAGCATATCCTTGCGCTGTTCGAATCCCAGGGCATTTCGTTCGATGACGTCTTCATCTGCCCGCACCTTCCCGACGACCGCTGCGAATGCCGCAAGCCACGCACCGGTCTGCTGACACGGTACCTCGCCGAAACCAGCATTGACCTCGAGCATTCGGCCGTCATCGGCGACCGCGAGACCGACGTCGACCTGGCCGAGCGAATTGGGGTGCGCGGGTTGCTGATCGACGGTAACGGACTCGACTGGCCGGCCATTGTTCGCGAGCTGTGCCACGGAGACCGGCGCGCTGTAACAACGCGCGACACCAACGAGACGCGGATCACGGTGCGGGTCAACCTCGATAGCCCCGATCCCCTGCAAATCAGTACCGGTATTGGCTTTTACGACCACATGCTCGAGCAGATCGCCAGGCACGGCGGTTTCAGCCTCGAGCTGGAGTGCGACGGCGACCTGCACGTCGACGACCATCACACCATCGAAGACACGGCGATCTGCCTGGGACAAGCGCTGCGCGGCGCACTGGGTAACAAACGCGGTATCGGCCGCTATGGCTTTGTCGTGCCCATGGACGAAAGCGAGGCGCGCGCCTCGATCGACCTCTCGGGGCGCGGCAATCTCGTGTTCGACGGCGAGTTCGCCAGGGATTCCGTCGGCGGTCTCGCGACCGAGATGGTCAAGCACTTCTTCGGCACCCTGGCCGATGCGCTCGGCGCCGCGATCCACGTCGAGGTTCGCGGCGAGAATACGCATCACATGGTCGAGGCCTGCTTCAAGGCGGTCGGCCGCTGCCTGCGCGACGCGTTCCGTCGCGAAGGGACTGCCATGCCGTCGACCAAAGGGATGCTCGCCTGACATGTCGAGTCCGACACTGGCCATCATTGACAGCGGCGGCGCAAACATCGCATCGCTGATGTATGCCTTCCGGCGGTTGGGCATCGACGGCGAACTGACAACCGACGCCGAGCGTATACGGGCCGCCCAGCGAGTCATCCTTCCCGGGGTCGGCGCCGCGCGGGACGCCATGTCGCGGCTGGTCGATCTTGATCTCGTCGACGTTATTCGCGGTCTGTCGCAGCCGGTTCTCGGTATCTGCCTGGGAATGCAGCTGCTGGCCGACGCCTCCGAAGAAGAAGACGTCGAGTGTCTCGGGATTATCCCCGGTGTAGCCGGAAAGCTTCGCGGCGGCACGAGTTGCCCGGTGCCCAACATGGGATGGTGTTCGGTTACCGCGGCGCAGCCCGACGAGGTCCTGCATTCGATCGACGATGGCAGCTATTTCTACTTCGTGCACAGCTATGCGCTGCCGGTATCGGAACACACGGTCGCAACGGCGCGGCATGCGGAGCCGTTCAGCGCCATGGTGCGTCGCGACAACTTCGTGGCAGCCCAGTTTCACCCGGAGCGTTCGTCGGCAAACGGGGCACGGTTGCTGGCGAACTTCGCAGGAGTCACTGCATGAAAGTGATACCCGCAATCGACCTCAAAGGCGGCAAGTGCGTTCGCTTGTTCCAGGGGGACTTCGAGCAGGTCACGGTGTACAGCGATGACCCGGTTGCGGTCGCCGAGCAGTACGCGGAATTCGCAACCACCGATCTGCACATCGTCGACCTCGATGGTGCGCGGTCCGGCAGCCAGGATAATCGCGCCATCATTGCCAGGATCGCCGCCACGACCGATATGGCCATACAGCTTGGCGGCGGCATTCGCGACAGCGAGACCCTGGAGACGTGGTTTGACGGTGGCGTTGCGCGCGCCGTCGTGGGCAGCCTGACCATCACCGAGCCCGACGCCGTCAAGTCCTGGCTGGTCCGTTACGGTGGCGATCGGATCGTGCTCGCACTGGATGTGATCATCGGTGACGACGGCATACCGTTCGTAACGACTCACGGCTGGACGTCGTCAAGTACCAGCACGGTCTTCGAGTGCATTGCCGATTTCAGCTCCGCAGGCCTGCAACACGTCCTCTGCACAGACGTCAGCCGCGATGGCGCCATGGCCGGGCCCAACCTGGAGCTGTACCAGCAAATACTGACCCGGTTTCCGGACCTGCAGCTGCAGGCGTCTGGTGGAGTACGAAACATCGAGGACCTGCAGGCCCTGCGGGCCGCCGGGATGCCGGCGGCCATCACGGGACGCGCGCTCCTGGACGGTAAGATCACCACTGGGGAGATGCGCTCATTCCGGCAAGGCGAATAATTCCATGCCTTGACGTGCGTGATGGCGAAGTGGTCAAGGGTGTCCGGTTTCGCAATCACCGCGTCGTTGGCGACATTGTCGCGCTGGCTACCCGGTACTGCGAGGAAGGCGCCGACGAACTCGTGTTCTACGACATCACGGCAAGCCCGGATGGCCGCACGGTGGACAGGAGCTGGGTGGATCGGGTGGCCGCAGTCATTGACATCCCGTTCTGCGTAGCCGGCGGCATTCGCAGCGTCGCGGACGCCGAGGACGTGCTCAACAAGGGCGCCGACAAGATCTCCGTCAACTCGCCGGCCCTCGAATCGCCCCGGCTGATTAACGACCTGGCGCGTCGCTTTGGCTCGCAGTGCGTGGTACTCGGCGTTGACAGCCGGGAGCAGGATGGCGCTTACAACGTCTACCAGTACACGGGAGACCCGGACAAGACCGTGGCCGCGGAACTGGCGACAGTCGAGTGGATCGCGGAGGCGCAGGATCGCGGCATCGGCGAGGTCGTGCTCAATTGCATGAACCAGGACGGCGTGCGTCAGGGTTACGACAACGCGCAGCTGGCTCTGATAAGGAAACACTGCCACGTTCCGTTGATCGCATCGGGCGGCGCCGGGTCCATGCAACACTTTGCCGATACGTTTCGCGAGGCGGGTGTCGACGGCGCCCTGGCAGCCAGCGTATTTCACAGCGCTGAGATCGACATCAGGGATCTCAAGCGGTTTCTGGCCGACGAAGGCATCGACATCAGGACGGATTGAATGGCAAATGACAAGCTGGCGTTCCTAAGCCAACTCGAACAGATCATTGGTGACCGCATCGACAACCCGTCGGAGGAGAGCTACACGGCGAGCCTGGTTGCGATGGGCCCGAAACGCGTGGCGCAGAAAGTCGGGGAGGAAGCGGTCGAACTGGCCCTCGCCGCCGTCGATGGCGAAGACGAAGAGGTGCTCTCCGAAGCCGCCGACCTCGTCTACCATCTACTCGTCTTGTTGAACGTGCAATCTCTAGCACTGAGCGACGTGGTAGCGTTACTCGAGGCGAGGCATACAGGGTAGCGCGGCGCGTCTGGGGAGCCCTTTACCTTCATGGCTCGCTACGCTGCGCTTTACTTCCGGTAAAGGGCTCCCCAGACGCGCTTCTAGCTCGTTTGCATCGACATGACCTTCGCGTAAGCCGGCCTTGCCAGGCAACGGTCCGCGTAGTCGGAGAGAAGCTTCGAGTCGGGCAGCATGTCGAATGCTCGCAGGAAAACCGCGCTGGATCCGAGCATGACGTCGGCTGCCGTGAACTGATCGCCGAGGATCCATTCCTTATCGCGGATACCGTCTTCGAGAGTCCTGATCATCAGATCGAAGCTGCCCCATCCGCTACGCTGCGGAGCCGGCTCGACCTGGTTGAACTGCTCCGACATGGCCGGCTCGATGACGGCCGGGGTATACAGCAGCCAATAGAGAAACTTGCCGCGCGCCGGGTCGTCCAGCGCAGGCGCCAGTGTTCCCTGGCAGTAGCGGTCGGCGACATACAGGCAAATCGCCGCGGACTCGGCCATTGTTACCGCACCATCCACGAGCGCCGGCACTTTGCCCATGGGGCTGGCCTCGAGAAACTCGTCGCTGTCATCGCGCTCGGCTGCCCGAATGTCAATCAACTCGAGTTCGTAGTTGATGCCGGCCTCTTCCAGCATCCATAACGCCCTGGCCGAGCGGGTTTGCGGGGCCCAATAGAGTTTCATCGCGGTCTCCGGGTTCAGATAACGACTTCTTCGGCGGCTTCCCGTCGATTGTACTGCGAGCTCATGACGTAGCCATAGGCGCCGGCATTGGCGATCAGGATGACATCGTTCTCCTCCGATTCCGGCATCAGCCGGTCGCTGCCGAGTTTGTCGCCCGTTTCGCAGATCGGTCCTACCACCGTTACCGTGTGGGTTGGCGCGCGGTCGACTTTGCTGAGATTCACGATCTCGTGATAAGAGCCATACAGCGCGGGGCGAATCAGTGAGTTCATGCCCGTGCCGATGCCGACGTAGCGCATGTCCCCCTTGCCCTTGGTCTGCGTGACGCGGCTGACCAGCACACCGGCCTGTGCCACCAGGTAGCGTCCCGGCTCCAGCCAAAGCCGGTACTGCGGGTACGAGGCGCGGATGTCCATCAGCGTCGCGTCGAGTTTCTCGAGGTCGAAGGCTTTGTCGCCGGGCTTGTCCGGCACACCGAGCCCGCCGCCCAGGTCAATCGACTCGACCTCGGGAAATTCCTGGGCGACCTGCACCAGGTTGACGGCGACGGAGCGCCAGTTGTCGGGGTCGAGAATGCCGCTGCCACTATGGGCGTGAATGCCGATCACTGTCGCGCCAGCCGCCTTGACCAGGCGGCACAGTTCATCGATCTCGAACATCGGGATGCCGAATTTCGAGTGCAGGCCCGCCGTTTTGACATGCTCGTGGTGGCCGCGCCCTTGCCCGGGATCGACCCGAATGAAGAGCTTCTGCCCTGCGAAGAGCTCCGGCCAGGCTTCCAGCGGGTACAGGTTGTCGAGGGTCAGTTGCAAACCCTTGTCCAGCGCCCATTGATACTCGTCACGCGGCGCGAAATTGGGCGTAAACAGGACCCGGCCGAGGTCGACGCCTGGAATCGATTGCTCCAGCCATTCCACTTCCCCGGGGGACACGCACTCGAAGTCGACCCCCTCCTCGTCCAGCACCCGCAACAAGTCCGCATTGAAATTGGCCTTGACGGCGTACAGGACCCTGTCGACGCTGCCGAGCCCGAGCAGGCTGCGCGCGGACTGACGCACCGTGTCGCGATCATAAACGTAGGCGCTGCCGTGCTTGCCGACCAGCTCCAGCAGTGTTGCTCGCTTGCGCATCCACCAGGTTTCGTGAGTCTGCGCCAGCGGCAGATCGCCCCGAAACAGGCGCTCCCAGCTCTGGCCGAAAACGGCGGAGCCCCCTTCCGCCCTGATCATTGACGCGTGCAGCTTGCGCACCAGTTTTGGACCCTGTCCCTGGTCGACGACGAAGCTCATATTGAGATCGCTTGCTGCCTGCGACATCAGGTGGATCCGCTCTTCCTCGAATGCGGCAAGGGCGGGCGCGAGACGCGGCAGGATCGTCCGGATCTTGCGGCCGACCAGGCTCACCGACGAACAGTCATCAATGGCGCGAACCCGGCACAATTTCTCGAGGTCGGCGAGCAGAGCACGCTTGGTATCGGACGACAGCCCGCCATCGGCATTGTCGATGGACACCGTGACATTGGTTTCCGAGGTGGAAACCAGGTCGACCGACACCGCATGCTCGTCAAAGGCCGCAAAGGCCCTGGCGAGAAAGCCTACCTCGTGCCACATGCCCACTCCGTCCATCGAGATCAGCGTCAGGCCGTTGCGCAGGCAAATGCCTTTCACCTGCGGTTCCGCCTCGTCGGTGACGGCCGAGACGACGGTCCCGGC
>JASJBB010000159.1 GCA_030066735.1 Woeseiaceae bacterium
CCCCGGGTGCCGCTGGCGCACCTGCCCACACCGCTCGAACACCTGCCGCGGCTGAGCGCCGAACTGGGTGGTCCGCAGATCTACGTCAAACGCGACGACTGCACGGGCCTGGCCACGGGCGGCAACAAGACGCGCAAGCTGGAGTTCTCGATGGCGGCGGCGCTCGAAGCAGGCGCCGACACCATCGTCACGGTCGGCGCGGTGCAGTCCAACCACGTGCGCCAGGCGGCAGCTGCCGCCTGCAAGCTCGGGCTTGCCTGCGAGGTCTTGCTCGAGCATCGCGTGAGCGATCCGTCCGAGTACTACACGGCTTCGGGAAACGTGCTGCTCGATCGCATCTTCGACGCAAACCTGCGCGAGTACCCGGATGGCACTGACTTCGATGCGGCCATGGAAGCAGTTGCCGGCGAAGTGCGGTCAGCGGGCGGCACGCCCTACATCATCCCTGGTGGCGCATCGAACCCGGTCGGCGCGCTGGGCTACGTCAACTGCGTGATCGAAATGCTGGGCCAGTTCGAGGAACAGGGGCTCGACATCAGCCACATCGTCACGGCGACCGGCAGCGCCGGGACCCAGGCAGGACTCGTTGTGGGGCTCAAGGCCCTGGAGAGCGACATCCCGCTGCTCGGCATCGGCGTCAACGTGCCGCAGGACGAGCAGGAGCAAAAGGTCTACGATCTCGCCTGCGAAACCGCCGGGTTCATTGGCAAGCCGGGCTGCGTGGCGCGCGAGGACGTCGTCGCGAACTGCAACTACGTGGGCGAGGGCTACGGCGTGCCAACCGAGTCGATGAACGAGGCCGTGCTGATGCTGGCGCGCACCGAGGGCCTGCTGTTCGACCCGGTGTACAGCGGCAAGGCGCTGGCCGGCATGATCGACCTCATTCGCACTGGCAGGCTCGGCGACGGCAACATCGTCTTTTTGCACACGGGTGGCGCCGCCGCGCTATTCGCGTATGCCGACCAGCTGCAGCTCTGAGAGGTATCGTTCGCTCCCATGCAGCCCGTCATCCGCATCCGCGACCTGACCAAGACCTACGCCGGAGGATTCGAGGCGCTCAAGTCCGTCGACCTCGATATCGACAAGGGCGAGATCTTCGGCCTGCTCGGGCCGAACGGCGCCGGCAAGACGACCATGATCAATATCGTCTGCGGCATCGTCACCAAGACCAGCGGCACCGTGACGGTCAACGGTTACGACAACGACACCGAGTACCGCAAGACGCGTGGCCGCATCGGGCTGGTGCCCCAGGAACTGCCGACCGAAACCTTCGAAACGCCCTACAACGCCTGCCGCTTCAGCCGCGGCCTGTTCGGCAAGCCGCCCAGGCCGGATCACATCGAGAAGGTCCTGAAGTCCTTGTCGCTGTGGGACAAGAAAGACACCAAGATCATGATGCTGTCGGGCGGCATGAAGCGCCGCGTGCTGATCGCCAAAGCGCTGTCTCACGAGCCCGACATCCTGTTCCTCGACGAGCCGACCGCGGGCGTTGACGTCGAGTTGCGGCAGGACATGTGGAACGCCGTTCAGACACTGCGCGAGTCGGGCGTCACCGTGATACTGACGACGCATTACATTGAAGAAGCCGAACAGCTGGCCGACCGGATCGGCGTCATCAATCACGGCGAAGTCATCGTCGTCGAAGAGACCAACAGGCTCATGCGCGAGCTCGGCAAGAAAGAGCTCGTGCTGCATCTCGCCAGTCCGATCGAGGCAATACCGTCCGGGCTCCACGGTTATCACCTCGAGCTCGGGGCCGGCGGCAGCGAACTCACCTACCACTACGACACCAAGAGCGAGCATACGGGCATCACGGCATTGCTGGGCGCGCTGCACGAGGCGGGAATTCGATTCAACGACCTGCACACGTCGCAGAGCTCGCTCGAGGAGATCTTTGTGGGCCTCGTGAACAAAGAACGATGAACTGGTACGCCGTAAAAGCGATCTATCGCACCGAGATGGCGCGCATGATGCGTACCGTGGTGCAGAGCATCGTGGCGCCCGTGCTGTCCACGTCGCTGTACTTCGTGATTTTCGGCGCCGCCATCGGCTCGCGCATTACGGAGATCGACGGCGTCAGTTACGGTGCGTTCATCGTCCCGGGGCTGATCATGCTGTCGATCATGACCGAGAGCATCTCCAACTCGTCGTTCGCGATCTATTTCCCCAAGTTCTCCGGGACCATCTTCGAGCTGCTTTCCGCACCGGTGTCCTGGGTGGAAGTCGTGCTCGGTTATGTCGGCGCCGCCGCGACCAAGTCGGTCATCATCGGCGGGATCATCCTGGCGACCGCGAGCTTTTTCGTCGAGATCAACGTGGCGCATCCCCTGATCATGGTGCTGTTCCTGGTGCTGATCTCGGTGTCGTTCAGCCTGTTCGGTTTTATTCTCGGCATCTGGGCCGACGGCTGGGAGAAGCTCACGATCGTGCCGATCCTCGTGATCATGCCGCTGACGTTCCTCGGCGGCACGTTTTACTCGATCAGCATGCTGCCCGAGTTCTGGCAGAAACTGAGCCTGTTCAACCCGATCGTCTACCTGATCAGCGGGTTCCGCTGGGCGTTCTACGAGAATGCCGACGTCGCGATCGGGCTGAGCCTCGGCATGGTCATCGGCTTTCTCGCCATCTGCCTCGGCGTGGTCCGGTGGATCTTCAAGACCGGCTACCGCCTGCGGGCCTGATCAGTAGTACTTGTCGGGCTCGAGGATCATGCGCAACGCGTCCTCGTCCATGCAAAAGCACGAATAGGGCCTGTTGATGCGTTCGACGCAGGTCGGCGTGCGGTCCGACGGGCAGTTGAGAGCCTTGGCGACTTCCAGCATGTCGGGCCGGGGCCGGGTTTCCAGCGGTTGAACCGGGGCGCAGGCGGCGGCCAACACTGCGGCAGCCAGCGCAACGACGAAATGCGGGGCTCTTGCAGTCATAACATCACCTCTGCCTATTATAGACCGCGCCCGTGGCCGGGCGTTGCATGTGCTATGGTGCCGAGCCCAAGGTGTCCCGTTACCTCTACATAGCAGTCCTGGTCGTCGCCGGCGAGATGGCCTTCGCCCTGCCGTTCAGCACGGCGCGCTTCTTTCGTCCCACGCTGCTCGAGGTCTTCGGCTTCACCAATACCCAGCTTGGCGATCTGTTTGCGGTCTACGGCATTACCGCGATGCTCGGGTACTTCCCGGGCGGTGCGCTGGCGGATCGATTCCCGGCCCGGGCCCTGCTCACCGCATCGCTGGTCATGACCGCCCTGGGCGGCCTCTACATGGCCACGATTCCCGGCCCCACCGGCATGGCGTTGCTGTACGGGTTCTGGGGCATCACGACGATCTTCCTGTTCTGGGGTGCGCTGATCCGCGCCACGCGCGAGTGGGGTGGCGAGACGTCGCAGGGCACGGCTTTCGGCATCCTGGAAGCCGGTCGCGGCCTCGTAGCGGCCGTTGTCGGCAGCGTACTGGTGTGGGTGCTGGCCAGCTACATGCCCGATGACGTTGCGTCGGCGACCGACGCCGAGCGGCTGGCGGGGTTTCGCATGGTCGTTCTCGGCTATGCGCTGGTTACGCTCGGCGCCGGCGCGCTGACCTGGCTCTTCATTCCTGACGGCGGGGTCTCCAACGGACCCCGGCGCAATCCTTTGCCCAACATGCTGTTCGTCGCCCGTCAGCGCGTAGTCTGGGCGCAGGCGGGTATCGTGGTGGCGGCGTACTGTGCGTTCAAGTCTGCGGACTATTACGGCCTGTACCTGGTACAGGTCATGGGCAAGGACGAGGTCGAGGGCGCCCGGCTGGCGAATCTCGGAGCGTATATCAGGCCAGTCGCGGCGCTCGCGACCGGCCTGGTCGCGGATCGCCTCACCGCGTCGCGAGCCATCGGCACGCTGTTTCTCGTGCTGGCGGGCGTGTATGCGGCGCTGAGTATCGCGACACCCGAAACGACCGACTATCGCCTCATCTACGCCAACCTGCTGATCAGCGTGTTCGCGATCTTCGCGCTGCGCGGCGTCTACTTTGCGCTCCTCGAGGAGACCCACATTCCGCCCCGCGTCACGGGCGCCGCCGTGGGCCTGGTGTCGGTCGTCGGTTTCACGCCCGAGATCTTCATCGCGCCGATCGCGGGCCGCATCCTCGACGCGACGCCCGGCGTTGGCGGATTCCAGCACCTGTTCATCCTGCTCGCCGGCATTTCGGCCGCAGGCCTCGCCATCGTCGTCTGGCTGACGACCATGCAGCGAAATAAACTGCGCAATGAGCCGGTCACCTGATCTATGAATGTCAAAGAACAGTTGCGACGCAATACCGTCGCGCTCATCAGCCTGGTTGTTGCGATCACGAGCCTCGGTTACAACACCTGGCGCAACGAGGCCAGCGAAGCCAATCGCACGCAGCGCCTCGTGGCGCTGGAAGTATTGTTGAAGCTGGGCGAGCTGCAGCAGGTCACGTGGCACCATCACTATGACAAGGACTTCGAGAACAAGGGCAACCTGCGGACCGGCTGGACGCTGGTGCTCGTCATCCGCGACATCTGCCAGATTCTCGACGAGCCGTTGCCTGATTCAGCGATGAAACTGTACGACACCTGGAATGCGAATTACCGCAATCTCGAGAGCAGCACCGAGGCAAAGGACGCGGTTCTTGTCGCCATTAATGACGTCCGGAAGGATACGCTCGACTTGTTGATAATGCTCGATTAGCCGGGCCAGAATAGCGAATGAAATTCAGCCGACTGCTGATGATGCTCAGCGCCATCTTCATGGCGATAGCAGGCTTTATCACCTCCTACTTTCCGGACCGGGTGCTCGAGACGCATGGCACGGTGCCCGACGGGCCGACGGTGCTGCTGATCCAGATGATGGGGGCGCTGTACCTGGGCTTTGCCCTGCTGAACTGGACCGCGCGCGGCGTGATCATTGGCGGCATTTATGCGCGCCCGCTGGCGCTCGGCAACTTCCTGCACTTCGCGATGGTTGCCGTAATGCTCACGCGCGAGGCGATCGACCACGGCGTTGTCCAGCTGGCGGCCAGCGCCGCCGTCTTCAGCGCGTTCGCAACCGGCTTCGGGATTCTCCTGTTCCGGCCGCCCGTGCCGCGGCAGCCGGACAGCGGGAGTTCCTGATCAGGCGCTGAGGCGCTTCTCGTACTCGGCTTCGAACGCCGAGTGGGTCTTCCAGAACGCTTTCGGTTCGCGCCCCTCGAGCACGTCGGCGAGGATGTCGAGGTGCGTGTGCCAGCCGCCGCAAACGCCGAGCACGGTGTCGCCGGTCTCCAGTCGCCGGTGAGTCAATACGAGACGTACCTTGTCGCCGACTTCCTCTAGCTCGTAGCAGACCTCCGACGATTCCTCTTCATTGAACTCCCACGTGTGTGACACGGCGAAGGGCGGTTCCCAGCGCGTCACGGTGCCCGTGAATTGCATCTCACCGGGCAGGTCGCGGTATTTTTCCGGCACCTCGATGTCTTCAGCTTTGCTCAGGGTCTCGTTATGAAAAAGCATGTCGACGTTTGCGCGGTCGCCGGGACCGATGTCGCCGGCGCAGAGCCACTGGCGGCGTTTGTCGCTCTCCACGATGTAGCGCCACACGCGCTCGATAGGGCCGGGCAGCAGGCGCTCGAAACGCACGGTATTTTGGTCGAGCAGTTCGCCGTAAGCACTCATTGGGCATCTCCTCTGTCTTCGTCGGCGAGCAGTTCCTCGAGTTTGTCGAGGCGCTGCGTCCAGAATGTGCGCACCTTGCCGAGCCAGGCGTCGATCTCATCGAGCCCGCCGTCGCTGAGCCGGTAGATGCGGCGCTGGGCGTCGGCGCGCGCCGTCACGATGCCGGCGTCGCGTAGCGTCTTGAGATGCTGGGAGACGGCCGGGCGGCTCATGTCGAACTGATCGGCGAGGTCGCCGAATGACGATTCGCCCAGGGCGAGCTGCTCGACGATGCGACGGCGGGTGGGGTCGGCAAGGGCAGTGAACGTATCCATGCCCTTATATTAAGTAATTACTTAATTAAGTCAAGGC
>JASJBB010000048.1 GCA_030066735.1 Woeseiaceae bacterium
GGGTTGCAGGAGTCCCGCACCGCAGCCTTTTCCGGACGCGCAGCGGGGACACGCCGCCGCCACGTCCACCTCGACGACGGCGCGCGCACCGTTGCGGCTGTCAGCGAGTGACACGATTCTGCCGGTGGGGTTTTCCATGACGCTATTCTAGTTGGGTCGCATCGATGTCGCGATCTTCTCGACGGTCGCCGCAGGCACCTCACCAACGGCTGTTACGCTAAAGCCGCCGGTTTCGACGCTGTACGAATTCGATGACCCGACGCTCGATCGCTGGGCGATTTTCCTGTCGCTGGCAGGCTCGATGAACACCGAAACGTTAGCCAGTCCGTCGCTGTACAGAATGTGAGTGACGACCGTGTCCCTTGCCGACAGGTTTTCTTCGTGCGTCGAGACGACGCGGAATCCCGCCGGCAATTCGTCGCTCTGCCAGGGGCTGTCCACGATGGGCGTCACCGTTCGCTTCGGCTGCGTAAACCAGCGGAAGTTCTCGGTGCTCATCGACGGCGCCAGCGCACTGGCGTGAATGTTCCCGCCGAGCTTGATATCGGCAAACCGGACCTGCTCGATCGCCTCGCCCTCCTGAGAGATCAACTTGGTCTGCAACGGGAATCCGGTCTCCATATCGAGCCAGATGCGATGGCCGTAGCGGTACTCGTCGTGGGGACGGATTGCCAGCAAGACGGTCTTGCGGCCGGCCACCCGGTCCTCGCGAACGATCGAGACGTCATACTCACTGCCAAAACGGATATCGCCCGCCGGCAGAGACGAGAACAACGCGCTCTGGTCGTTCCACTCTTCAACGAGTACCGATTTCTTGTCGGGAAGGATGCACTGGACCTCGTTACCATTGCGAATGATCTCGAGGCCGTTGCCTTCCTGCACGATCACTTTTTCGCGAACGATCCCGTCCGTCACGGTGTGGACGACCTTGAGCGCCTCGACCTTGTCGTTCTGGATACGGATTACGGTGCCTTCGTAGCTCGCCGTCTGCACCGCGCCGGCCATCTTGTCCAGCCACTCACTCGGCGGCCCGTCCTGGGCCTGCGCAGCACCCGCGACACCCAGCGCAACCAGGACTGCTGCGGCTTTGTGGCGTCCGGCGATCGTCATGGGATCAGGGTGCGGGCGTCTCGGCGTCGTCGGCAGGTTCAGCATCTGCCTCTACCGTTTCGGCGGCATTCACCGCGCTGAGCACGAGGTCTTCACGCACCTGGAAATCCACGAGCCTGGCGTTGATGCTACCTGCCCCGACATACGAAGCACTGGCATTGTGAATCTGGTAGTAATCGCGCAGCGGGTCTTCATCGGCCTGCGGCACGGTATAGGCGCCGTCGACGGCTTCGGCGACGGCGGGCGCTTCCCCGCCGGTGTCAGCCGGTCCGGTCGATAACTGCTGCAGTCCCAGCAGCGCCACAACGGCCACGGTGGCGGCGATTGCAAGACCGGCCAACGGCCTGGCAAAGCGCGCCGGCGCCGCCTGCGCTTCCGGTGCGTCCAGCTGCACGTTCTCGTCGTCCAGCTCCGCCGCGATGCGCTCACGCAGCTGCGCCATGCCGACGACAATCTTCTCGCCGCGCATGATTCGGCCCACGGCCATGTACTCGGCCGCCTGCTGGCGCAGTTCGCCGTCCTGGCATAGCCGTCGCAATAACAGTTCCGCCTCGTTTTGTGGCAACTCGCCATCCACGAAAGCTGAAATCTGCATCTTTATTGCATCATTCATCGTTCCCCGCCCTTTCATCGCACCAGGGTGCCGACTTTCTTGCCGATCGCGTCCCGGGCCCTGAAAATTCTCGATCGCACGGTACCAACGGGACAGTCCATGGTCTGCGCAATCTCTTCATAACTCATACCATCGAGTTCGCGCAAGATAATCGCTGTTCTGAGATCATCCGGCAGCGCTTCAATGGCACGCTCCAGTGTTTCCTGCAATTCCCTCGAAAGCGTTACACCTTCGGGGTCATCGGTTTCCTTGAGCTTGGCGTGCAGCCCGTACTGATCGGGATCCTGCATGTCGAGCTCGATGTCCATCGGTCGCCGCCGCTGTGCCGCAAGGTAGTTCTTCGCGGTGTTCACGGCGATCCGGTAAAGCCACGTGTAAAACGCGCTGTCACCGCGGAATCGTGGCAACGCCCGGTAGGCCTTGATGAAGGCCTCCTGGGTGATGTCCAGCGCCTGTTCCGGGTCACGCACATACCGCATTACCAGGTTGACGATCTTTTGCTCATACTTGAGCACAAGCAGGTCAAACGCGCCTTTGTCGCCTTTCTGGACCCGTTTGACCAGTTCCTTGTCGGTTGATTCAGTCGCCATTACAGGAGCGATCCACCGACACCCGGATAGACCGGCCGGGGTCGGGAAAGTTCTGCGAAAACTAGGTCCATGTTTGTCAAAATGTGACGCCGGTCGCGGCCGGGAAATGGTAGCAGTTTCAGCCCCCCGCTCCCAAGTGCCGCCAGATCACCTGCAAGCGCCGCCAGTCCTTGTTTTCCGAGGCTTTCCGGCGCACTAACAGGCCCAGCCGCCGCCCGCCGGCGAGTTCGATCCTGAGCCACGCAAACCCGGCCGTCACGACGCTCCCGGCGCACAGCGTCGCCGCGGCGGATTGCCCGCGGTCCGAGAAGACCTGGACGTTGCCATCGTGATGCAGCCGGACTCGCGCGCATTGCTTATACCCGGAAGCTATAAGCCACAGGTCGCGGCCGCCCACGGCGAGCCACGCCACGAGCCCGAGCGCCTTCCAGGGCGTGGCGGCCGGCAGCGCGGCGACGGCCAGCGCGCCGCACAATAAAGCGCCTGCGCCGGTTCCGACAACAATCGCGCACGAGAGGGCATCGAGTTCAAGATCGGTCGAGAATGACGTCGACGACACTTTGCAGGGCGGGATCCGGGGTCTGGTGGTTCAACAGGTATCCCACGAGCTCCGGATCCGGAAGGGCCAAAAGTGACCGGAAGGCCCCTTTATCCGCTTCAGGCGCGTCGTCGTAATGATTGTCGAGGTAGGCGACCAGCAGCTGGTCCAGTTCGCGCATTCCCCTCCGGCACTGCCACCTGAGCTGGCTCAATAACGCCTCGCGACGAGCATCTTCTTCGTCTCGGCGATCGCCTGTGCCGGGTTGAGGTCCTTCGGGCACGCCTGCGTGCAATTCATGATGGTATGGCAGCGGTACAACCGGAACGGATCCTCGAGTTCGTCGAGGCGCTCGCCCGTCGCTTCGTCGCGGGTATCCACCAGCCAGCGGTAAGCCGCGAGCAGCGCCGCCGGCCCGAGGTAGCGATCGCTGTTCCACCAGTAGCTCGGGCAGCTCGTCGAGCAGCAGGCACACAGGATGCAGGCCGACGGCTCGTTGATCAGTTCCTGGTCTTCCTTGCTCTGCAAACGCTCGCGGTCGGGGGGCGGCGGCGTGCGGGTCTGCAGCCAGGGTTTTATCGACGCATACTGCGCATAGAAGTTGGTCAGGTCCGGAACGAGATCCTTGACGACCGGCATATGCGGCAGCGGATAGATCTTGACATCGCCCCTGGTGTCATCGATCGAGCGCGTGCAGGCCAGCGTATTGCCGCCGTCGATGTTCATGGCGCAGGAGCCGCAGATGCCCTCACGGCACGAGCGCCGGAACGTGAGCGTGGGGTCGATCTCGTTCTTGATCTTGATCAACGCGTCAAGAACCATCGGGCCGCAGTTGTCAGTGTCGACCTCGTAGGTGTCAACGCGCGGATTCTCACCGCTGTCGGGATCGTAACGGTACACCGCGAAGCGGCGCACGTTCGTCGCGCCCTCCGCGGGGAAGTGCTTTCCTTTGCGAATGCGCGAGTTCTTGGGCAGGCGGAATTCAGCCACGTAGTACTCCTAGTAAACCCTGGCCTTGGGAGGGATTGCGTCGACCTCGTCGGTCAGCGTATCCAGGTGCACGGGGCGATAATCGAAGGTCGCCTTGCCGCTATCGTCGACCCAGGCGAGCGTGTGCTTCATCCAGTTGCCGTCGTCGCGGTCCGGGTAATCCTCACGGGCATGAGCACCGCGGCTTTCGAGCCGGTTCACCGCCGATTCGATCGTGGCCACCGCGTTCAGCATCAGGTTTTCGAGTTCCATCGTCTCGATAAGGTCCGTATTCCAGACCAGCGACCGGTCGGAGACCTTGATGTCAGTCAGCGTGGCAAAGGTCTTGCCAAGCAGTTCGGCGCCCTCCTCGAGCGTCTCGCCGGTGCGGAACACGGCCGCATGACTCTGCATGATCTTCTGCATCTCGAGACGAATCTCGGAGGTCGGCCGGCTGCCATCGGCGTTGCGCAGCCGGTCGATGCGCTCGACGCTGTCCTGTCCGGCATCGTCGGGCAACGGCTTGTGCCGCGCGCCCGGCGTCATCGTCTCCTGGCAGAAGTGCGCAGCAGCCCGGCCGAAGACGACCAGGTCGAGCAGCGAATTCGAGCCGAGCCGGTTGGCGCCGTGTACCGACACGCAGGCCGCCTCGCCGACGGCCATCAGCCCCGCCACGACGGAGTCGGGGTCGCCGTCCCTGAGCGTCACGACCTCGCCGTTGAAGTTCGCGGGTATGCCGCCCATGTTGTAGTGCACGGTCGGCAGCACCGGGATCGGCTCCTTCGACACGTCGACGCCCGCGAAAATGCGAGCAGACTCGGCGATACCCGGCAGTCGCTCCTCGATGACCTCGGGCCCGAGGTGCTCGAGATGCAGGTGAATGTGGTCCTGCTCGCTGCCGACACCGCGACCTTCGCGAATTTCGATCGTCATCGAACGGCTCACGACGTCGCGCGACGCGAGGTCCTTGGCGTTCGGCGCATAACGTTCCATGAAGCGTTCGCCATCCGAATTGGTCAGGTAACCGCCCTCGCCGCGCACACCCTCGGTGATCAGGCAGCCGGCGCCATAGATGCCGGTGGGATGAAACTGCACGAACTCCATGTCCTGCACGGGCAGCCCTGCGCGCAGCACCATCGCACTGCCATCGCCCGTGCAGGTGTGTGCGGAGGTGCACGAGAAGTAAGCCCGGCCGTAACCGCCGGTCGCAAGAATGACCTGGTGCGAGCGGAAGCGATGCAGACGGCCGGTTGCAAGGTCGAGGGCCACGACGCCGCGGCACGCGCCGTCCTCCATGATCAGGTCGACGGCGAAGTACTCGATGAAGAACTCCGCGTCGTGTTTGAGCGACTGCTGGTACAGCGTGTGCAACATCGCGTGGCCCGTGCGGTCGGCCGCGGCGCAGGTCCGGTGGGCCGTGCCCTCGCCGAAATGCGTCGTCATGCCGCCAAACGGCCGCTGGTAGATTTTGCCTTCCTCGGTGCGCGAGAACGGCACACCGTAATGCTCGAGTTCGATGACCGCGTCGGGCGCTTCCTTGCACATGTACTCGATCGCATCCTGGTCGCCGAGCCAGTCGGACCCCTTGATCGTGTCGTACATGTGCCAACGCCAGTCGTCTTCGCCCATGTTGCCGAGCGCCGCACTGATGCCGCCCTGCGCCGCGACCGTGTGGCTGCGCGTCGGGAAGACCTTGGTGACACAGGCGGTATCGAAGCCGGCCTGCGCCAGTCCGAACGTCGCCCTGAGGCCGGCGCCGCCGGCGCCGATAACGACGACGTCGTAGGTGTGATCGATGAATTCGTAGTCGCTCATGCGCCCAAACCAATTCTGAGAATCGCGTAAATCGAAAGAAACGCCACAAAGACGTGCACGAACCGGGACAGCACCAGCGAGGTGATCTTCAGGCCATGCGAATGCACGTAGTCTTCGATGACTACCTGGACGCCGAGGTACGAGTGGTAGGCGACGGTCAGGCTAAGCAATGCCAGCAGCACCGTGTTGATCGGGCGGCCGATGAATTCGACCACGTCGTAGTGTTGCAGCGATGGCAGGGCCAGCAGGGACGCAACAAACCACAGGCCGAGCAGGACCAGCGCCACGCCGGATACGCGCTGCCCCCACCAGTGATCGGTGCCGTCTTTGGCCGTACCGAGACCCAGGACCCGGCCCAGCGGCGCGCGCAGGCTCATGCCAGCACCCAGAAGATGATCGTCGCCACGATGGCGACGGACAGGACCAACCAGGCCGAGCGATTCGCCTGGCGCTTTTCGAACCCGTGCCCGGCGTCCCAGACGAGATGCCGAATGCCGTTGGCGAGGTGGTAGAAAAACGCGAAGCTCCAGCCGATCAGCAGCAGCCGGCCGAACGGCGATGACATCAGCGCCGTAAACTCTTCGTATTCCACCGTGCCCGCGGCTGCGCTAACCAGCCACGCAGCCAGCACCAGGAAACCGACAGCCAGCGCCAGACCGGTTCCCCGGTGCAGTATCGACAGCGTCATTGTGATGGGCCAGCGGTAGATCGAGAGATGTGGTGATAAAGGCCTTTCGGTATTACTCATAAATGCCTGATATATATATTCTTAATCTTCAAAAATCTATGCAGCGACCGGCCTTTTCCCAGTCGCCGTAGCGGGTCGGATCGGGTCCGTCGCGGCCGCCGATTTCCTTCGGCTTTTCCGGTTCGGGCTCCTGCTCCAGATCCTGTTTTTGCTTGTCGTCGTCTGGCATGGCGGAAGTATGCCAGACCCCGTGACAGCGTGCATAAGCAGGGTGTACCTGTGTGTAACAAGGTAGAATCCCACGCGCATGAGTGACATCCCCTACAGCACGATAATTGTCTCCGGCGACGACGCCTTCGACTTTCTGCAGGCGCAGTTAGCGGCGGACCTAACAACCCTCGTCCGGCCTTCCGACGGTCACAATGATGAGGCTCATGAGCACACGGTGGGAAAACCGCTCTTATCAGCCTGGTGCAACCCCAAGGGTCGTGTCATCTGCCTGTTCCGGGTGCGCAAGACCGGGACCGGCTTCGAACTCACCCTGCCCTCGGATCTCACCGACGCGGTCGTCAGGCGACTCACGATGTTCCGGTTCAGGTCGAAAGTGGACTTCGACGTCGGTCGGATCGCGGCGGAAACGCTCGGGGTCAGCGGCAGCTATGAAGACTGGCGGCTGGCGAACCTGCAAGCCGGCGTCGCCGAGATCATGGCGGCGCAGTCCGAGGAATTTACGCCACACATGCTCAACCTCGACCTGCTCGGGGCCGTCAGCGTGAGCAAGGGCTGCTATCCCGGGCAGGAAATCGTTTCCCGCACGCATTTTCGCGGCGCGACCAAACGGCGGATGCTGCGGTTTGAGAGTGAGGCGCCGGTCGCGCCCGGTGACAAGGTAGCGCTCGACGGTCGAGATATCGGCGAGGTCCTGAATGCCATCGGCAACGAACTGCTGGCGGTCGTTCCCGTGGCAAATGCAGGGGATGCGCTAACCGTTAATGGCATACAGGTTGAAAACCGGGCGCTGCCCTACCTCTGAATCGCCCACCAGCGCGGGCTCCTACGAATCGAAGACTTCCGGCCGCATATGCGGGAATAACAGCACGTCCCGTATCGACGGCGAGTCGGTCAGCAGCATGACCAGCCGATCGATACCGATACCGATGCCCGCCGTCGGCGGCATGCCGTATTCGAGCGCGCGAATGTAATCGTGGTCGAATGACATCGCCTCGTCGTCGCCCGCGGCGGCCTGCTCCACCTGTTGGCGAAACCGCTCGGCCTGGTCCTCGGGATCGTTGAGCTCCGAGAACCCGTTTGCGATTTCACGGCCGGCGATGATGAGTTCGAAGCGGTCGGTCACGAACGGGTCGGCGTCGTTCTTGCGCGCCAGCGGCGACACCTCGGCCGGATACTGGGTAACGAATGTCGGCTCGCGCAGCTGCGCCTCGCCCGTCGCCTCGAAGATCTCGAGCTGCAACTTGCCGGCGCCGTAGTTGTCCTTGACCTGCACGCCGAGCTTCTCGCAGAAGGCCGCAAGGTAATCGCGGTCCCGGACCTTCGACATATCGAAGTCCGGGTTGAACTTCTGGATAGCCTCTTCGACCGTCAGGCGCGGAAACTGCTTCCCGAAGTCATAGCTTTCGCCCTGGTACTCGACGACCGTCGTACCGTTCACGGCATCCGCCATGCCGTGCAACATCGCCTCCGTCGAATCCATCCAGTCCGTGTAGTCGGCGTAAGCGCGGTACGCTTCCATCATCGTGAACTCGGGGTTGTGTTGCGTCGAGATGCCCTCGTTGCGGAAGTTGCGGTTGATCTCGTATACACGGTCGAAACCGCCCACGATCAGGCGCTTGAGATTCAGCTCCGGGGCAATGCGCAGGAACAGCGGCATATCGAGGGCGTTGTGATGCGTCGTGAACGGACGCGCGATCGCGCCGCCCGGCGTCACCTGCATCATCGGCGTCTCGACCTCGAGAAAATCGAGCGATTCGAGGAAGCCGCGCATGTACGTGATGACCTCGGAGCGCTTGCGAAACACGTTGCGGCTTTGTTCATTGATGATCAGGTCGACGTAACGCTGGCGATAGCGGGTTTCCTGGTCCGAGAGGCCCGCCCACTTCTCGGGCAGCGGCCGCAACGACTTGGTCAAGAGGCGCACCTCGTCGGCCAGCACGGTGAGCTCGCCTGTATTCGTGCGCATCAGTACGCCAGCGGCCGCCACAATGTCACCGACATCCCATTTCTTGAAGGCCTGGTAAACACCGTCGGGCAACCGGTCACGTTCCAGGCGAACCTGGATCTGGCCGGAGCGGTCCTGCAGCTTGATAAAACTCGCCTTGCCCATCACCCGTTTCGCCATCATGCGGCCGCCGACGCGGACAGCAATCTGCTCTTCGGCCAGCAGATCGTTATCGTGCGCGTGGAACGTCTGGTGTAGCTGCTCAGCGGTCGCATTGCGCCGGAAATCGTTCGGAAACGGGTTGCCCTGCTCCCTGAGAGCATCGAGCTTGCCGCGCCGTTCGGCGATGAGCTTGTGTTCGTCCGGCTTGTGGGTGTCGTCAGTCACGAATCGTCCAGTTCCTTACAGGCCCTGCTTGAGGCTGGCCTCGATGAAATTATCCAGGCCGCCGTCCAGTACAGCCTGAGTGTTACCGGTTTCGATACCGGTGCGCAAATCCTTGATGCGGCTCTGATCGAGCACATAGTTGCGAATCTGGTTACCCCAGCCAACGTCCGCCTTACCCTCCTCAACGGTTGCGGCCGCCGCCTGGCGCTCGCGCAGCTCGATCTCGTAGAGCCTGGCCTTGAGCTGGTTCATGGCCTGCGCTTTGTTCTTGTGCTGCGAGCGGTCGTTCTGGCACTGCACGACGGTGTTGGTCGGCAGGTGCGTGATACGCACAGCCGACTCGGTCCGGTTGACGTGCTGGCCACCCGCGCCCGAGGCGCGATAGACGTCGATGCGCAGGTCGGAGGGATCGATCTCGATATCGATGTCGTCGTCGACTTCCGGCGACACGAACACCGATGCGAACGAGGTATGGCGGCGATTGCCGGAGTCGAACGGCGACTTGCGCACGAGCCGGTGCACGCCCGTCTCGGTGCGCAGCCAGCCGTAGGCGTACTCGCCGACCATGTGCACGGTCGCGCTCTTGAGCCCGGCCACTTCGCCCGCGGACGCTTCAATGACCTCGGCCTTGAACCCATGTTGCTCGGCCCAGCGCAGGTACATGCGCAGAATCATCTCGGCCCAGTCCTGGGCCTCCGTGCCGCCGGCGCCGGACTGGATGTCGAGATAGGCATTGTTGGCGTCGAGTTCGCCGGAGAACATGCGCCGGAACTCGAGGGTTTCGAGCTGCGCCCGGAAGCCGCCGATATCATTCTCGACCTCGGCAACGGTGTCCGGATCGTCTTCCTCGACCGCCATCGAAAGCAACTCGCCGGCATCGTCGAGGCCGGTGGACAGATCGTCGAGAACGACGACGACCTGCTCCAGCCGGGCGCGCTCCTGGCCGAGCGCCTGGGCCCGCTCCGGCTCATTCCATACGTCGGGTTGTTCGAGCTCGCGCTGAACTTCGGTCAGGCGTTCGGCCTTGCCTTCGTAGTCAAAGATACCTCCTCAACGCATTCGTGCGTTCAGCGAGGTCGGCAATGGTCTGCTTGATCTGGCTCGTTTCCATGGTGACATCCGGCGGTGCAGCGCGCGATCTTATCACGCACCGCCGGCCTGCAAAGCAGCTATTTGCTCCACGATCAGCTGTGGCGATTCCCGCCCCCGCCACTCGTTGACGTCAAGGCGATAAGCCAGCTGGACGATGCCACGGTAGCCGGTACCGGCCTGGTTGAACGCGATCGCATCGACCACGGTATCGCCTTCGACCGGGCGCAGGCGCATCTTGAGATGATTCTCGCCGACCGTGCGTTGCTCCAGCAGCTCGAAGTCACCGCTCCAGGTCGGCTCCGGGAATCCGGAACCCCATGGGCCCGCATCGCGCAGCGCCCGCGCCACGGGCAGGAGCCCGCCCCAGCGGGCGACATCCTGGCCGCCAATCACGCCATCGCTGATGATCGCGCCCGAGAAGTCCGCTTCGGGGTACAGGCGCTCGACCTGTTCGGCCACGGCGCCGGCAAAATCGCCGTAGTGCTCCTCCGCGATGGTCAGTCCGGCCGCCATCGCGTGCCCGCCAAACCGGACGATCAGCCCCGGGTGGGTGCCGGAGACCGCCTCGAGCACGTCCCGTGCGTGCACGCCCGGGACCGAGCGCGCGGAGCCTTTAAGGAAGCCGTCGGATTCACGCGCGAACGCGATTACCGGACGGTGGCACTTTTCCCGGACGCGCGCGGCGACCAGCCCCACGACGCCCTGGTGCCACGAGGGCTCGAACAGGCAGACACACGACGGCCAGCGCCGGGTACCCAGTGAATCGACATAGGCAAAGGCCTGCTCGCGCATTTCAGTCTCGATCTCGCGGCGCGCCTTGTTGATCTCGTCGAGCGTCGCGGCATGCCGGCCGGCCGCATCCGGGTCGTCGGTCAGCAGGCACTCGATGCCGACCGACATGTCCTCGAGCCTGCCAGCCGCATTGATGCGCGGGCCGGCTGCAAAACCCAGGTCGGTGCTCACGGTGCGTTCCGGGACGCGGCCCGCCTGCGTCAGCAACGCCCGGATTCCTGCGACCGTATGACCCGCGCGAATCCGGCCCAGACCCTGTTCGACGAGAATGCGATTGTTGTGATCGAGCGGCACGACGTCAGCTACGGTGCCCAGCGCCACGAGATCGAGATAGCGCGCCGCGATCTTCGCCGCGCCCGCCAGACCGTCGCGCTCCAGCGTGCGGCCGAGCGCAGCCATGACGTAGAAGGCCACGCCCACGCCGGCGAGGTTGCGGCTCGCGAACTGGCTGTCCGGCAGGTTCGGGTTGACGATGACATCGGCCGCGGGCAATTCGTCCGGCGGCAGATGGTGGTCGGTGACCAGCACGTCGATCCCGAAACCGCGCGCTTCGCGAACACCGTCGAGGCTGGAGATGCCGTTGTCGACCGTAACGATCAGCGCCGGCGACATCTCGGCGGCCACGCGGACGATCTCCGGCGTCAGCCCGTAGCCGAATTCGAACCGATTGGGCACCAGGTAGCCGACATCCGCGAAACCGAAAGCGCGCAGGCAACGCAACATCAGCGCCGTGCTGGTAGCACCGTCGACGTCGAAATCCCCGACGATGATGATTCGCTCGTTCCTGTGCGCCAGCAGCAAGTCCACCGCCGCACCAATATTGTCGAGCGACCCGACCGGCGCAAGACTCGCAAGACCGTAGTCAAGCTGCGCAGCGTCGGTAACGCCACGCGCGGCATACAGGCGCGCCAGCAACGGATCGACGCCCTCGAGCTGGCAGGGCTGCGTTGCCTGGCGAACGACGATGGGGCGTTGCGGCGACATATCAGCCGTCCAGCAAGCCCGAGCTGCGGCGCCACAAGCGCCACCGATGACCCGGTTCCACGCTCGCCTCGATACCGTCGCGGAACATCAGCGTCAGCCGGCTCAGTCGACCCTTCTCCAGCAGCTCCCGCAGGTCTCCCAGGCAGCGTTCGAGGATCGACGGATCATCGTGCTCGGGCACGATTGCCACGAACCCCGCTACCGATGCCTCGACACAGGACGGTATGTCTCCAGGCCAGTTTGCGACGACGCCGGTCCTGCTGAGCCAGTGGCCCACCAGCAGCGGGTCGTTGGCGAACAATGGCGGATGCGGCACGGTTTCCTGTTCCGGCGCGAAGCCACCGCCCCATAACCAGAGGCAGTTGATCGGCTGCTGGCCCCGGGCAATGCGCCGCTCATTGGTTTCGTGATCGTGCAGCGTCATTTCGACTTCCGAGACGAGGCTGCGATACGCCCCGGCCTCCTCGCCCGCGGGCATGTATTCGTTCGGCATGTCCTGGTGGACGACGTAAGCCGGCACATCCGACGTCGCGATCGGTTCGTGGGCGCGCAGGTAGCCGTAAGCGCCGAGCCTGGCGAAGCCGTAGCCCTCTTTTTCACCGAGCGTGGCCTGCAGATGATCGATCAGCGGCCGCAGGTCCGCGACCGGCGCGGTTTCGGCGTCCAAGGCGTGCAGGCAGAGATGATCCAGCCGTGGCTCCAGGTAGACCGGGTCGGCGGCGGCGATCCAGACCGTTGGCCGGTCGCCGGTTTGACCCCACATGCGCAGCGCGCCGAGACCGGAGGCCGGGTACGGGAGGTTCAGCACCTCGAGGACGCGCGCCAGCAGCTCGCGGGGGGCGTCGAGCTGCCGCAGGTCGGCTCGCGCCAGCCAGCGCCGCAGCGCCGCGTCCCGAAGCCGGCCGCCACCCACAGCGGGTAGCACCACGACCGCGGCCGTTTTTTCGTAAGGGGGCGCCACTTGCTCTACCGGAAGGGCTTTGTATGATGACGATTCACTGCTCGCGATACTAACGGAAACCCCACTTGAAGTTCACCCGCGAAAACACGGCCGCCATCCTGGTCCGCAGCGTTTCCGCTGACGGCATCCGTATCGGCGACGAGGTCTACTCGCGAACGATTGGCGTAGCGGCCGACGCGGTTATCGATGACTGGCAACCAAAGGACATTTCAGACCTCGTCGAGAACGACTTCGCGGCCCTGCTCGATTTCGAACCCGAAGTCATCGTGCTCGGCACCGGAACGACCAGTATTTTCCCGCCGAGGGAGCTCGTATTCGCGATGGCCCGGCGGCAGATCGGGTTCGAAGTAATGGATACCGGTGCCGCCGCCCGCACCTACAACGTGCTGGCGGGCGAAGGCAGAAAGGTCGTTGCGCTGTTGTATTGCCCGGACGCTGCCTGACCGAAGATGGTCGTCGCGTCACCTATGCAAAACGGCCGGCATTACGCCGGCCGCTTTATGTGCAAAGCCCGTCGGTTTACTTGCAGGAAGACGGCAGGTAGTTGTCCGAAATAACGCCGCCGCTGGCACAGTCCCAGCTTAGCGAGCCGCCGTTATCGACCGCGGTCAGCGTGACGGTCTCGCCACTGATTTCGGCACTGGCGTTATTCCCGAAAAGCACCGAAATCACGGCGCCACTGACGGAAATCTCGCTGACGAAAGACCCGGAATATTCGGTCTCCGCCTCAAGCGCAGCGTCGTCGTTGTCGGTCGGGAACTGGCCGTGGTCGGTAACGTATTCCGCAACAGCCGTCTTCACCGGGCCCGTGAGGTTTATGCCCTCGGCGACCTGGGCGCGGATGGTATAGCTGTTGTACATCGGCAGGGCGATTGACGCCAGGATCGCGATGATCGCTACGACAATCATTAATTCTATGAGCGTAAATCCACTTTGCTTGGCATTCATGGCAATATCCCTTTGCTGCTTCGCGCAAAATGAGAACTAAATCACAACGCGATAATGGACGAAGCTCTCGTTCGTTTCGTTGAAACAGCTCACATTTGGACGACCGTGTTGAAGTGACATAATCCGGCTTCCGGCAGTCAACACCGCACTGGTCCTCACATTGACAGGAATACTTCCATGAAATCATTCAGCCCGGACCGTCGACGATTCCTGGGCGCCGCGGGCGCGACGGCAATTGCCACGATGGGGGGCGGTACGTTTCTTACAGGTTCACGAATGGCAGGAGCACAGACCGTGAAGACTCTCAGATGGGGCGTTGTCGGCACCGGCGGCATCGCCAACTCGATGGCGCGCATGATCAAGATGGCGGACAACTCGGAACTGGCGGCGGTGTCCAGCCGGCGCATGGAGACGGCTCGCGAGTTTGCCGATGCGCACGGCGTGCCCAACGCGTACGACTCCTGGGCCGAAATGAGCGCAGCGGACACAGTGGATGCGATCTACGTCGCGACCCCGACCAGCGTGCGCGAGGAAATCTGCCTGGCCGCAGCCATCAACGGCAAGCACGTTCTCGGAGAAAAGCCGTTCGCCAGCCTGCCGTCGGTCAAGCGCATCACTGCCGCCTGTCGCGATAACAATGTCGCGTTCATGGATGGCACGCACTTCGTGCACCACCCGCGCACGCTCGACATCAAGGCGAATCGCGACGCCCGCCTCGGCTTCGTCTGGTCAGTTGCTTCGGCGTTCCAGTTCAACCTGACCGATCGCGGCAACATCCGCTTCAATCCCGAACTCGAACCGATGGGCGCTATTGGTGACGCCGGGTGGTACAACATGCGCGCGGCCGTTGAATACCTCTCGCCCGACGTCGTCCTCGATTCGGTGAGCTCGCACTTGCGCAGAGACGCAGAGACCGGCGCCGCGATCAGCGGCACCGGCGTGCTGGATTTCACCGATGGCTCGACCTCGACCTGGAACTGCGGTTTCGATTCCGGCGCCGTCGTCATGGACCTGCGAATTACCGGGACCGAAGGGGTCATCAATATCGACAATTTCCTGTCGCAGAACGCGGACGCCTCCGCGGACTACCTGTACCGCAAGGGTGGCTGGGGGCGCGGCACCAGCGAGACCATCAACGTTCCGTCCTCGAGGCCCGGGGCGGCGCTGATGTTCGAGGACATGGCGGCCGCGGCCGCAGACCCGGCCATGCGCGAACAGTGGATGACCGCGACGGAACGCACGCAGGCGCTGCTGGACGCCGCCTGGCTGGGCGCACTGGACAGCGAGAAGAACGGCTAGTCGAGAATGACGTCGCCCGAGATGCCGTGACTCTCGAGCATGGTGCGCAGGGTCTTCAGCGCGTCGAGCTGGATCTGCCGGACACGCTCGCGCGTCACGCCGATCTCGTTGCCGATCTGCTCCAGCGTCGCGCGGCGGTAGCCGTGCAGACCGAAACGTCGCTCGAGCACGGCCTGCTGCTTGTCGCTGAGCTGACAGATCCATTGCTCGACGAGGTCCTCGACCCGGTCCTTGTGGGCGCACCGTGACGGCTCGGCACTGCGGCGCGCCTTGAGCCGGTCGACGGGACCATTCTCGTCTTCGCGGTTGCCGGCACGGATCGTAACCCGGTTGTGCAAAGCCAGCAGGCGCTCTACCTGCTCCACGTCCCTGCCCGTGTGCGCCGCGATCTCGGCGGCGGTCGGCTCGGTCCCCTGCTGCTGCCGCAGCGTACGCGCCGCGCGCAGGCAGGAATTGATGTCCTTGATGATGTGAATGGGCAGTCGCACCGTCCCCGACTGGTTCATGATGGCGCGCTCGATGGTCTGCCGTATCCACCAGGTTGCGTACGTCGAGAAGCGGAAACCGCGCTCCGGGTCGAATTTCTTGACGGCGTGAATGAGACCGAGGTTGCCTTCTTCGATCAGATCCAGGAGCGGCAGCCCGCGATTGAGATAGCGCCGGGCGATTTTCACTACGAGCCGCAGGTTGCTCTCGATCATGCGCTGCCTTGCCGCCTCGTCACCGCGCAATGCGCGCCGCGCAAAGTACTTTTCTTCGTCCGCAGTCAGTAGTGGCGAGATGCCGATCTCGCTGAGGTAGATCCGTGTCGGGTCACTCGAATGGCTCCCGACCTTTTTGTTTTGACCTTGCCGCACAGTACCCCCTGTGTCGCAAGGAGCAGCGCTTTATCTCGCGGGCAGGTACTGCCGCGGATTTACCGGCTTGCCGTTGCGCCTGATTTCGAAATGCAGCCGCGCCTTGCGTTCCGGCCCCTCTCCCATGGTCGCTATGCGCTGGCCCTTTTTGATTGCTGCGCCTTCTTTTACCAGCAGCGACGCGTTGTACCCGTAGGCACTGAGATAGGTGTCGTTATGTTTGACGATAATAAGCTGGCCATAGCCGATCAGTCCACTGCCCGCGTAGACCACGCGGCCGGAAGCCGCTGCCGTTATGGGCTGGCCCGACTTGCCGTCGATCAGAATACCGGTACCGGTGCCCGGTTTTCCGCCGAATTCCACGCTGACCCGGCCGCTCGCCGGCCACGACCACGGCGGCGGCGGCTGAGTTGGAACCTTGGGCAGCGATTTCGGCGCGGGCCGGCTGGAACTCGTGCGCGGCGACGCTTTGGGCGCCCGTCCCGGCGCCAGGTAAATGACGTCGCCCGGGTGGATCAGCGAACCGTCGCCGATATTGTTCCAGCGCGCAACGTCCCCGGGGTCCTTGCCATAGCGCCAGGCGATCGAGAACAACGTCTCGCCGCTGCGCACGATGTGGGTATTCGGGTCATAGCCGACATTCGGGGCGCCGCAGGCGGCCAGCAGGCAAGCGATGAGGACTAGCGCCGACGCCCGCATCAGCCTCGAACCATAAACCACACAATGACGGCCGCAACCAGGGCGACCACCGCCCAGCCAATCCGCTCGACGTACTGGCGCAGCCTCGACTCGAGCTTTTCACCGCCCCAGACCAGCAGCCCGGCGACCAGAAAGAAGCGCGCTCCGCGGCCAATCATCGAGCCGACAAAAAACGCCGGCAGATTCAGCGCCGCGACGCCGGCTGCGATCGTGAACACCTTGTAGGGAATCGGCGAGAATCCGGCCACGAAGATCACCCAGAAACCGTATTTGGCCAGCCAGTCGCGACTGGTTTCATAAGCGCCCCAGTACCTGGAATCGGCAAGCCAGGGCTGGATCCACTCGAATGCCCCCCAGCCGATCGCGTAGCCGGCGAGCCCGCCGAGCACCGAGAAGACGGTCGCGATAAAAGCGAAACGCCAGGCCTTGTCGAGCCGGGCCAGGCACATCGGCGCCAGCATGACGTCGACAGGGATCGGGAAAAACGACGACTCGGCAAAACTCAGCGCGGCGAGGTAGCGCTCGGCAAAGCGGTGTCGCGACCACTCGATAACGCGGTCATAGAGGGGACCGAAAACCCTCATTTTCCATGGACCCAGTTAGACAAAGCCACAGTTCCTGATGCCACCACTATTTTCCATGCACCAGAGGTACGAAACTGACGGCTCCGAGCGATACCTCTTCGAAGTGATCGTCCTTGCGAGTCACCTGCAGCAAGTCCTGGTACCCGGTGCGTCCCACGGGAATGATCATGCGCGCGCCCGGCGCCAGTTGCTGCAGCAGTTTTTCGGGCAGTTCGTCGGCGGCGGCGGCCACGATGATCCCGTCGTAAGGCGCATATTTCCGCCACCCCTCCCAACCGTCGCCGGGACGAAACTGGACGTTGTAGATATCGAGGTCGTACAGCCGCTGGCGCGTCTTGCGCATGAGCTCGGGAATGCGCTCGACCGTGTAGATCTTCTTGACGAACGGCGCCAGCACGGCGGTCTGGTAACCGCAACCTGTGCCGATTTCCAGCACCGTTTCGCCGCTGAACCCCTCGAGCAATGCCTCGGTCATGCGCGCCACGACCCACGGCTGGCTAATCGTCTGGCCCAGGCCGATCGGCAGCGCCGTGTCCTCGTAGGCGCGGCTGGCCAGGGCCTCGTCGACGAACAGGTGCCGCGGCACGTTGCGAATCTGCTCGAGCACGGCCTCGTTGCGAATGCCGTTGTCCCGGAGCCGCTGCACGAGCCGGTCCCTCGTGCGCTGCGAGGTCATGCCGATGCCCTCGATATTGCGGCGCGGGCTAGTCACGGTGCAGCCAGTCCTTCACCTGCGACAGCGCCTCGTGCCGGGTCAGGTCGATCTTGAGCGGCGTGATCGCCGCGGCGCCGTTCTCCAGCGCATGAAAGTCGGTGCCCTCGCCCGACTCGGCGCTGTGGCCGGCGGGTCCGACCCAGTAGATCGTGCGGCCGTGCGGATCGGCCGACCTGACTACGGGTTCCGACTTGTGGCGAAAACCGAGTCGGCAGACCTGCACGCCTTTGAGCTCGGCGAACGGCACGTCCGGCACGTTGACGTTGAAAATAAACTCTTTGGGCAGTGGGTCCTTCTCGAGCCGCTGCACGAGATCGACGGCGACGCGGGCCGCCGTGTCGAAGTGTGTCAGCCGATGCCCCACCAGCGAGACCGCAATCGTGGGAAAGCCGAGAAAGCGGCCTTCCATTGCTGCCGCTACCGTCCCGGAGTAGATCACGTCGTCTCCGAGATTGGCGCCGTGGTTGATACCGGAGACCACGAGGTCCGGCTCTTCGTCGAGAAAACCGGTCAGGGCCAGGTGGACGCAGTCCGACGGCGTCCCGTTCACGCGATAGCGATTCTCGGCAACCTTCGCGATGCGCAGCGGGTCGTTCAGCGTCAGCGAGTTGCTGGCTGCCGATCGATTGCGATCCGGCGCCACTACCACGACGTCCGCGATTTCGGCGAGCGCATCGGTCAAAACGTTGATCCCGGTGGCCAGGTAGCCGTCGTCGTTGCTAACGAGGATTTTCATTGAGAATCGTTCGGTGATTTGCGCCTTGAGGTGGGCTCACTATACTGAATGTTCACCGTGCACCATAGCCTGAGATCAACGCTGTGAGCGATGACGATCCCGACCTGTTCCGCCGCTCGATAGAGGGCGCAAAACCGCTTCGGACCGACGACCGAGTCCCGGAGCTGCGCAAGAAGCCTTTGCCCAGGGCGCGATTTTCGCGCGCGGACGAGGACAATGCCCTTGCCGAGAGCCTCGAGGCGGACATCGACACCATGGAGTCCGCCAATGCCGAGAGCATGCGCTATCACCGGCCACACGTCGGCAAGCGCACAATGCGGCGGCTCGCGCGCGGCAAATACGCGGTCCAGGCCGAGATCGACCTGCACGGCATGACCGTGGCCGAGGCGCGGCCCCGGCTCGCAGATTTCATCGATTACTCTGTCAAGCAGGGCCTCACCTGCGTGCGCATCGTGCACGGCAAGGGTCTTGGCTCGGGCCACCGCGGGCCGGTGCTCAAGAGCGCGGTGAATCGGTGGCTGCGCAAATGGGATGCGGTCCTGGCCTTCGTATCTGCCCGCCAGGTCGACGGCGGCACGGGCGCCGTCTACGTTCTGCTCGACAGGGGTGATTTCTAGAGCCTGGCTGGGTAGTGCTATGCTGCGTCGACCTGCCGAGGACGACAGCAATGACAATTCGCTCCCGAACCGCCACGCTGATAATCGCCGCCCTGGCTGCCCTGACCGGCCTGCAGGCGCAAGCCGCCGAAGGAACCCTGGACAAGATCGCCAGGACCGGCGAGTTCGTGATCGGGTACCGGGCGGATGCGAGCCCGCTGTCTTACGAGAACGCACGCGGCGCACCGTCGGGCTATTCCGTCGACATCTGCCAGCGCATTGCCGCCAGCGTCAACGCGCATTTCCCCGATCAGGACATCAAGACCAGGTTCGAGAAGATCACGGCCGGCGAACGCATCTCGGCCGTCGTCGACGGCAGGGTCGATATCGAGTGTGGATCGACGACCATTACACTGTCCCGGAAAGAGGTGGTGGACTTCTCGTTGCCGACATTCGTGACCGGCGGCAGCGTAATGTCCCTGAAATCCACGGGCATCCAGAGCATGTCCGACCTCGCCGGGAAGAAGATCGGCGTGGCGCAGGGCACCACGACCGTCGAACAGCTGCGCATGTATCTCGATGACAACCTGATCGATGCGGAGATTGTCATCGTCGAGAACAGGGAGGTTGGCAAGCGGCAGCTCGACCGTGGTGACATCGATGCCCTCGCCTCGGACCAGATTGTTTTGATCGGTCAGATCATCGAGTCGGTAAACCCGCAAAACTATGCGCTCAATGACGAGATTTTCTCGTTCGAACCTTACGGTCTGGCACTGCGACGCAACGATGCCGACTTCCGGCTCGTGGTCAATCGATCGATCGCGCAGCTGTATCGCAGCGGAGCAAACGCGGATATCTTCTACAAGTGGATTGGCCGCATCGGCATTGACGTTCCGCCGGTACTGGCTGCGATGTACCAGCTGAACTCGATACCGGAGTAAGCGGCAGTCCAATCTCACCGCTCGGCTCACTTGGTCAGTGAATCGAATAGGAGCGCCGGAATCTGGCTGAAAGGTGATCTGTGTAACATTTTCGGGACCGCGCAATTGCTACGCTGACAAACCAGGTATGGGCTCTCAACCAACGGTGGGTCCATCGAGGAGAGCCAGCATGACTGACGAACAGAACGTGGATGTGCGGGAAGACCACGATGAGGAATACGCGGACGCGTATGGATTCTGGATCTTCGCATTTGGCGTCATCGGCGCGGTCGTCGGTTACAACATCGGGGCGGAAGCCGGCTTTGGTTTCTGGCCAAATGTCGGACTCGGCGTACTTGGATTGCTCGTCCTGGCAATCGTTGCTTACAGATTTCGCAGAATGATCGCGGTCGTCGGCGCAATTGCCATCGTCATCGCCGTGGTCGCAGCCGTGATAGAGGGTATCCGCAGCGCCTGACGCAAGCGCGTCCTGGCCGCCGCTCCCGGCGGCCACCGTTCCTAGTTCGCCGATACCTGTTCCGGCACCGAGACCCGGGGAACTTCACTGAACGGACGGATGCCGAACCACGGATAAATCTCGTTCGGGAAATACACGACACCGTCAGAAACGACCATGCGGATCTGCCGCAGCTGGCCCAGGTCCTCGGTCGGGTCGCCGGGCACGAGGAAAAAGTCCGCGTACTTGCCTTTCTCGATCGAGCCGAGGTCCTCGTCCTGCTCGAGATAAACGGCCATGTCGTACGACGCCCGGCGCAGCACCTCGGCCGGTGTCAGGCCGATCTTCTGGAATAGCTCGAGTTCCCGGTGGTAGGCAATCCCGCCGCCAAGATCGGTGCCCGGCAGCAGCAGCACGCCGCGCTCGTTGAGCCTGCTCAACACGTCGAGGATGAATTCGAACGCGGCAACGTATTCGGCCCGCTCTTCGGCGGACTCGGTGCCGAACAGTTCGCTCTTCACCGAACGCTGCTCGTTGGTCGGCAGATGATCGATGACGGCTCTCGCCATGGGCGCCGGTTCACCGTTGACGGCCGTCAGGCCATGCTCGTGAATGGCGATCGTCGGGTCATGGGCGACGTTTCTCTCGAGCATGCGGCTGATCGTGTACTGTACCTCTTCCCCGCCCGGGTCGAGCGACGGAAAACGCTTCATCGCCTTGAACCGGAACAGCGTGCGCGTGTCTTCGCCATCTTCGAGCACCCAGCCGAGCATCAACTGGTTGGCATGGGTGATTTCGTCGAAGCCCGCCTCGATCATCGCATTGGCGGTCGAGAAGGCCGGCACATGGCCCGCAACGCGCATGCCGAGGCGATGCGCCTCGGCGACGATGGTTTCCGCCCATTCCGGTTTCATGGAGTTGTAAAGCTTGACCTGATGGAAGTCGCGCACGCCGCACCAGCGCACCATGTACAGCGCCTCTTCCAGCGTCTCCACGGTTTCGCCGGTTGCGGCCGAGAACTCGCTTTTGCCTTCGATGAAGCAGGAACGCGTGATGCGCGGACCGGCGATGATCCCATCGTTGATGCGGTTGACCAGATCCTCCAGCACCGCGTTTTCGTTGCCGGTATCGCGCACCGACGTAACGCCGGCCGCCACGTTGAGTAGCGCGTTGCCCTGGCCGATATGGCCGTGCATCTCGTACATGCCCGGCACGAGCGTGCCGCCAGCGCCGTCGATAACGACTTCACCCTCGGTGATCGGACCACCCGTTTCCTGCACGCTTGCTACGCGGTTGCCGTAAACGAGCACATCCATCGGCCCGGTTAGCTCGAGTTGCTCAGGGTCGAAGACACGAACGTTGCGGACCCGCACCGGCGCGCTGTAGCTGTGCGCGACCTCGGACTGGATCTCGACGAAACGCTCGGTCGAGAGCTCCTCGGCGTACTTGCGCAATTCCGAATCGGCCGACTCGTAGCCCTCGCGCACCATGCTGAAGCGCGGGCTGGCGGTGGCGAAGAACCGGCCGTACTGGTCCAGGATCACGAGCTGCGGGTTGTAAGACAGCCCGAGGATCTCGTACGCCGTGACGTCGAACGTGCCGGCCGCGCCGTCGAATGACATCGAATCGCGCTCGACGATGTAGGCCTCTCCGCCGGGAAATACCTGCATGCGCTGGTCTTCGTCGGCCAGCAGTACCTGCGCGAGCAGGCCCGCCGAGTAGATGCTGCCGTCCTGGTTGATGTAGAAACGCATGTCGTCGATGGCCGCCTCACCCGTTCCCGTGGCGTCCTGCCAGCGTGCGGTGCCGTCGGTCACACGAAAGAATTCGTCGACCGAGCTGCCAAACGTCGTCGTGCCGGTAATCGACCAGTCGACCGGAAAGCCGTCGTCATTGAGCGTGATCTCTTCGGCCATCGTGGGGCCTCGGCCGTTCTGCTTGAAGTCGAAGTCGATCGCGAGCCGGTTTTCGTGCTCGTTGACGATCATGTGGCCCACGTCGTCGCCGGCAAACAGCACGCGATAAGTCGTCGTTTCCGCCGCGAGCGGAGTGACTGCAAATATCAGAGCCAGGCCAATCCACTTGGTCATCGTTGTCGTCCCCACGATTAAATCGGGCGTTGAGTATAGCGAACGAGCTCGCGCAGCACAGACGTCGCGAAACTGCCCCTGCCGAGGCGGAATTCGAGCCAGAGCGTGTCTTCGTCGAACTCCCAGGCCAGCTGGTGTACGCGCATGCGCAGCGGGCGTTTCGACGCCTTGACCCCCGCCGCTTCGAGCGCCGGAAGCGTGCCGCACGGATGGATATCGAGTTCGGCGCAGCGCTGCGTCAGTTCGTCAGTAAGCTCGTCGACGTCGAAAACGCTGCCACTGCCATCGAGATTGGCCGTGTCGCCCGGCAATAGTCGATTCCAGGTGCCCGCTTCGACCCGCGCCGCGAGCTCGGCGTTGAAGTGCAGCGAGCGCACGGCCGACAGTCCGATGCTGCGTTTGCTCCGCGAGACCCGGCGGCCTGCGAGCACAGCTTCGCCCAGCGCAATATTGCCGCCGTCCCGCCCGAATCGCTGTTCGCCGAAGTAGTTCGGTGCGCCGTGAACAGCGAGCCGCTGCAACCGCTCGACGAGTTCGTCGCTGTACGACTCGATGGCCCCGTCGCGCAGCGCAATGCGGAACGCATTCTGCTGATGCGCGCCCCGCTTGAGCTTGCGCTGGTGCCGGTGCCGCGCGAGGATCGCGACACCCTCGATTTGCAGAGCGTCCCAGTCCGTGCCGTCGCCAGTCGGCCGACGAACACTCAACCATTGCCTCGTCACGGCGTGCCGGTCCTTGAGCCCGGAGTAGCCAACGTCCTTCGACGATACGCCGGCATGACGAGCGAGCTGATCGGCCACCCAGGTCGTATTGGCCCCGGTCTTTTCGATCCACAGCCAGTCATGCTCGCCGTCACCGCTGAATTCGATATCGCAATACTCGGTGACCTGGAAATCGCCCGGCTCGCTGCGAATCCGGGCCGCGCACACGGGCGGGCCACAGGCGCGGGCCCAGTCTGGTAACGTGGACAAGGGGCTGGCTAGTGGGCCGCGTCGGCGACCGGCACAACCTGGTAGAACGTCTCGTCGGGGCCGATCATGCCCAGGTCGGTGCGGGCGCGTTCTTCGGCGGCCTCGTGGCTGCGCTTGAGATTGACGACCTCGGCGTCGAGCGCTTCGTTACGTTCGCGCAGCTCGGCATTCTGTGCATGCTGCTCGGCCACCGCGGCACGCAGACTGCGGGTTTTCGCAAACCCGGAGTCCGAGAACCACAACTGCCCCTGCAGGGTCAGCGCAATGGCTCCCAGGATCACCAGCATCCAGCGTGATTTCACCCCAACTCGTCCCCAAGCTTTACGGCGCCTTTACCGAAAACGCCTCGCGGGCCGCGTAACTTGCCGCGCCACCCAATTCTTCCTCAATGCGCAACAGCTGGTTGTACTTCGCAATGCGATCGGAGCGGGACAACGATCCGGTCTTGATCTGCGTGGCCCGCGTCCCGACCGCAATGTCAGCAATCGTGCTGTCCGAGGTTTCCCCCGAGCGGTGCGAGATGACGGCCGAGTAACCCGCCTCCACAGCCATAGTAATTGCATCAAGAGTCTCAGATAAGGTACCGATTTGATTGGGTTTTATCAATATAGAATTGGCAATTTTTTCGCTGATGCCGCGCGCCAGGATCGAGGTGTTGGTCACGAACAGGTCATCGCCGACGAGCTGGACCTTGTCGCCGACCGCGTCGGTGAGCAGTTTCCATCCTTCCCAGTCGCCCTCGTCCATGCCGTCCTCGATCGTGATGATCGGATAGGCGCCCGCCAGTTCGGCCAGGTAGGCGCTGAAGCCGGCCGCATCATAGGTCTTGCCTTCGGACGCCAGGTTGTAGACACCGTCCTCGTAGAACTCAGAGCTCGCGACGTCGAGGCCAAGCAGGATGTCGTCGCCCGCCTTGTAGCCGGCGCGCTCAATGGCCGTCATGATGGTGTCGAGCGCGGCCCGGTTCGACGGCAGGTTCGGTGCAAAGCCGCCCTCGTCGCCAACCGCCGTGTTCATGCCCTGCTCCTGGAGGACACTCTTCAGCGCATGGAAGATCTCGGCGCCGTAGCGCAGCGCCTCGCCGAAGTTCGGGGCGCCAACCGGCAGGATCATGAACTCCTGGATGTCGACGCTGTTGTCGGCGTGCGCGCCGCCATTGATGATGTTCATCATCGGCACGGGCATCGTCGTGCTGTCGCCCAGCGTGGCAAACAGCGGCAGCTTGCGGCTCACTGCCGCGGCCTTGGCGACGGCCAGCGAGAC
>JASJBB010000003.1 GCA_030066735.1 Woeseiaceae bacterium
AATGACATTGGCGCCCTGACGCCTGCCGAACAGGGATCCTCCTGATGGCGCGGCTCTGGGAAAAAGGCCTGCCGCTCGCCGAGCGTGTGCTGCGCTACACGGCCGGGGAGGATCACGCGCTCGATGCGCGCCTCGTGCCGTACGACGTCAAGGCGTCGGTCGCGCACGCCGAGATGCTGGCGGCAACCGGGCTCATCAGCGCCGACGACTGCAGCGCGATCTGCAACGGGCTGCGCGACCTCGGTGAGTCGTTCGCCGCGGGCGAGTGGAGCATCACGCTCGAAGACGAGGACGTGCATACCGCGCTCGAATCGCACCTGACCGCGACGATCGGCGCGGCCGGCGGCCGCGTGCATCTCGGGCGTTCACGCAACGACCAGGTACTGACAGCGCTGCGCCTTTACCTGCTCGACGCGAGCGAGGACCTGGCGGCCCGCGTTCAGGGTCTGCGCGACTCGCTCGCCGGCCTCGCCGATCGCCAGGGTGACGTCGAACTCCCCGGTTATACCCACATGCAACAGGCGATGCCCTCGTCGGTCGCGCTCTGGAGCAGCGGTTTTGACGAGGCGTTCGCCGACGCGATCGATGGCCTCGATGCCTGCCGCCGCCGCGCCGGCAAGAACCCGCTGGGCAGTGCGGCCGGCTACGGGACCCCGGGGCTGCCGCTCGATCGAGACATGACGACCAAAGCGCTGGGTTTTGCCGCGACGCAGGGGCCGGTAACCGCTGCGCAACTTTCCCGCGGCAAGGCCGAGAGCACGCTGCTGTTCGAGATCACGCTGTTGCTGCAGGACCTTGGCCGCATGGCAACCGACCTGCTGCTGTTCTACACGCAGGAGTTTGCCTACGTGGCGCTGGCGGCCGACGTGACCACAGGCTCGTCGATCATGCCGCAAAAGCGCAATCCCGACGTGCTGGAGCTGCTGCGCGCATCGTCGGCCACCGCACAGGCCTGCCTCGACGAAGCGCTGATGATCACGGCCAAGCTGCAATCGGGCTACCACCGCGACCTGCAGCGCCTGAAGCCGCCGCTGTTCCGCGGTATCGACCTGGCGGTCGACAGCGTCGACATCATGGCGCTGGTTCTCGACGGATTGACCTTTCGACCCGAGAACATCACGCTGGACGAGAGCATCTTCGCCACCGAGGAAGCGTACCGGCTGGTCACCGAAGAGGGCCTGCCGTTTCGCGACGCCTACCGGCAGGTCAGCAAACGCTATTCAAAGTAAGGGCCCGGCCTCTATAATCCAGTGATTCCAGGAACCGGTCCTTACCCATGAAATCCACGACTATTCTCATTGCCTTGCTGTTTTCTCTCGGCCTGCTGTCGGCCTGCGGGCAAAGCGGCCCGCTTTACGTGCCCGGCGATCCGAGCTCCGTACAGGCACCGCAGACCGCACCGGAAACGGAGGAAAACGGTGAAGAAAGCGGCGAGGAAGACGACAGCTAGCGACCCGGTGCCCTGACGATGCCCGGCGTTGACCTCGTACTGATCGACGGATCGTCCTACCTGTACCGGGCGTTCCATGCGCTACCCAATCTGACCAACTCGGCCGGCGAGCCGACCGGTGCGCTGCACGGCGTGGTCAACATGATCAACAAGCTCGTTCGCGAACAGGCGGACGCGCAGGTGGCCGTCGTGTTCGACGCGCCCGGCAAGACGTTTCGCGACGACATGTTTGCCGAGTACAAGGCGAACCGCCCACCGATGCCCGATGAGCTGCGCACCCAGGTGGCGCCGATTCACGATGCCGTGCGCTTCATGGGGCTGCCCCTGCTGCAGGTCGAAGGCGTAGAAGCCGACGACGTCATTGGCACCCTGTGCCGGCTGGCGGCCGACGGCGGGCTGTCCGTGCTCGTGTCGACGGGCGACAAGGACCTCGCCCAGCTCGTCAACGACAACGTCACGCTCGTCAATACGATGAACGAGAGCGTGCTGGACCGCGACGCGGTCAAGGCCAGGTTCGACGTCTGGCCCGAGCAGATCGTCGACTACCTGGCGCTCGTCGGTGACAGCTCCGACAACATTCCGGGCGTGCCCAGGGTCGGCGCCAAGACGGCGGCGAAGTGGCTGAATACCTATGGCACCGCCGACGGCATCGTTGCCAGCGCCGGGGAGATCAAGGGCAAGGTCGGCGAGAGCCTGCGCGACAACGTCGACCAGCTGCGCCTTTCACAAGACCTCGCCAGGATTCGCCTCGACGTCGAACTGCCCGTGGCGCTGGACGACCTCAGGGCGGGCGACGGCGACGTCGGCAAGCTGCGCGAACTCTACGGGCACTACGAACTGCGCACGTTGCTCAAGCAGCTCGACGACCAGTCGGGGGCTGCGCAGCCCGAGGCCGAGACTGAACCGGAAGGCAGATACGACACGGTACTGACCTGGGAGGCGTTCGATGACTGGCTGGCGCGTATCGAGTCGGCGGAGCTGGTTGCCTTCGACACGGAAACCACGAGCCTGGATTACATGCAGGCCGAGATTGTGGGACTGTCGCTGTCGGTCACGGCTGGCGAGGCGGCCTATGTTCCGGTCGCGCACGACTACCCCGGCGCGCCGGATCAGCTGCCTCGCGACGAGGTGCTCGCGAAGCTGCGGCCGTGGCTGGAAGATCCGGCGCACAAGAAGGTCGGGCACCACCTCAAGTACGACGCCCACGTACTGGCTCGTCACGGCATCGCGCTGCGCGGCATGGCGTTCGATTCGATGCTCGAGTCCTACGTGCTCAACAGCGTCGCCACCCGCCACGACATGGATTCGGTCGCACGCCATTACCTGGGCCGCGAGACCATCCACTACGAGGACGTCGCCGGCAAGGGCGCGAAGCAGCTGACGTTCAACGAGATCGACATCGAAACGGCGGCCCCGTATGCGGCCGAAGATGCAGACATCACGCTGCAACTGCACGAGACGCTGTGGTCGAAACTTTCCGAGATCGAATCGCTGCGCGACGTGTACGTCAATATCGAGCAACCCCTGGTTCCCGTTCTGCTGGGCATGGAGGAAACCGGGGTGCTGCTGGACCGGGACATGCTGGCCCTGCAAAGCAACGAGCTCGCCAACCGCATGGTCGAACTCGAGAAAGAAGCCCACGAGCTTGGCGGCGGGCCGTTCAACCTCGGCTCGCCCAAGCAGCTGCAGGAGATCCTGTTCGACCGGCTCGAGTTGCCGGTCATTCGCAAAACGCCCAAGGGCCAGCCGAGCACGGCCGAGGACGTGCTGCTGGAACTCGCCGAGGACTACGACCTGCCGCGCGTGATCATCGAGTACCGCAGCGTCAGCAAGCTCAGGAGCACATACACCGACAAGTTGCCGCTGCAGATCGACGCCAGCACCGGCCGCGTGCATACGTCCTACCACCAGGCCGTCGCGGCTACGGGGAGGCTGTCCTCGACGGACCCGAACCTGCAGAACATCCCGATTCGCACCGAGGAGGGCCGGCGCATTCGCCAGGCCTTCGTCGCGCCCGACGATCATGTCCTGCTGGCCGCGGACTATTCGCAAATCGAGCTGCGCATCATGGCGCACCTGTCAGGCGACAAGGGCCTGCTCGACGCGTTCGCGGCCGGCGCGGACGTGCATCGCGCGACGGCCGCCGAAGTATTCGACGTCGACGACATCGACGCCGTCACGGCCAACCAGCGGCGATCGGCCAAGGCGATCAACTTCGGGCTGATGTACGGCATGTCGGCGTTCGGCCTCGGCAAGCAGCTCGGTATCCCGCGTAACGAGGCCCAGGAGTACATCGACCTGTACTTCGATCGCTACCCCGGCGTGCGGGCCTACATGGACAATACGCGCGAGTCGGCGAGCCAGCAGGGATACGTTGAAACGGTATTCGGCCGGCGCCTCTACCTGCCCGAAATCAATGCGCGCAATGCGCAGCGGCGCCAGTACGCCGAGCGCAGCGCCATCAACGCGCCGATGCAGGGCACGGCCGCCGATATCATCAAGCGCGCCATGATCCGTGTGCATGAATGGCTGCAGGCCGGCGACGCGGGCGGCCGCATGATCATGCAGGTGCACGACGAACTCGTATTCGAGGTCCTGGCCGACAGGGTCGAGGCGTTCGGCGAGCGCGTCACCGACATCATGAGCGGTGCGGCGGATCTCGCGGTGCCACTCAAGGTCGACGTCGGAACGGGGCCGAACTGGGACGAAGCCCACTAGACTCGTTCTAAACCATTTTTATATAAAATTCAGAGATTTACGGCTCGACGGGAACTTTAGAGAGCGGCCAGACTCCAATTTCCTGAGTGCAGTAGTCACTCGCCTGTTTACCTCCCTAAGCAGGCGCGCAACACGGTAACCCCAAGCCGGTTGCTTCTTCGATTCCCGGGACACGTTCGTGTCCCGGGTTTTTTTATGCGCTCGCCTCGAGCATCTTCTCGAGGACCGCGCGGGCCTCGTCCTCGCCCTGGCGGCTATGCGCCGAGAACAGCTGCACGCCGGCCCGGTCGCCGATTTCCCTGCGCACTTCGAGCAGCGCCGTGGCGGCCTGGCCGCGTTTCAGCTTGTCGGACTTGGTCAGCAGAATATGAATCGGCAGGTCCACTTCTTCGGCAAAGGCCATCATCTGGCGATCGTAGTCCTGCAGCCGGCGCCTTATGTCCACAACCAGCAGCAGGCCGCCGAGGCTGCGACGCTCCTGGAAGTAGTCGGACAACAACTCGCCCCAGTGCTCGCGCACGCGGTCGGACACCCGGGCGAACCCGTAGCCAGGGAGATCGACCAGGCGCCGGCCTTCGCGCAGGCTGAAGAAATTGACCAGCTGGGTCCGGCCAGGCGTCTTGCTGGTGCGAGCGAACTGGCGGCGGTTGACGATGACATTGATCGCGCTCGACTTGCCCGCGTTCGAACGTCCCGCGACGGCGACCTCGGCGCCGGCGTCGGCGACGAACTGCTCACGCGCGTTGGCGCTCTTGATAAAGCTCGCTTCAGGGTACTTCGACATGGGGGTATGCCCCGGGGATTCCGTGTATAATTTGGGGCTGCTAGTCTGACGACTTCAGGGTCAAGCAGCAAGGTAATCAAGGCCTTGCGATCCCACATCAACTAATCACGCTGGTCGCGGCCGGCGACAGAAAGTAACGGTTACAGATACATGAAGACACGGAAAGTATTGAACTGGCTACCCCTGGTATTGCTGGCCACGTCGGTGGCGCAGGCGGAAAGCCTCGTTGACGGTTCCATCGACGCCGGCAAAGCCAGGTCCGCGCCCTGCTCGGCCTGCCACGGCCCCGAAGGCAAGAGCGCCAATCCCATGTGGCCCAATATCGCCGGCCAGAGCGCCACTTACCTCGTGGAGCAACTGACGGCTTTTCGTGACGGCGCGGCGAATCCCGCCGAGGCGAAACGCCACGATCCGTTGATGTCGCCGCAGTCCATGGCATTGTCGGATGAAGACATCCGCAACCTGGCCGTGTACTTCGAAAGCCTGCCGGCGCCGGCGCAGGCCGTTGCCAACACGGCGACGGTCGACAAGGCCGAGGCCCTGTATCGGGGCGGCAACCTCGGCGACGACACCGCAGCCTGTCTCGCGTGCCACGGCCCCACCGGCCGCGGCAACCCGGCCGCCAGTTACCCGGCACTTCAGGGCCAGCACGCGGTCTATACGGCGAAGCAATTACGAGACTATGCGAGCGGGACGCGCAAGACCGACGGCAAGACCCGCATGATGCGCGACATTGCCGCGCGCCTGAGCCCCGAGGACATTGACGCGCTCGCTTCGTACATACAGGGACTTCGCTAATGAAACACTGGATAGCGCTCAGCCTTGCGCTGCTGGTTCTCGCTGCCTGCGGGAAGAACGAGCCGGCGCAGCCGCAACCCGCCGAACAGGCAGCCACCGACGCGACTGCGGTCGAGCAGCCGGTCGCCGTAACCGAACCGGAGCCGCAAGAAGAAGTGGCCGAAGCCATCGTGGTCGAGGAGTCGGCCGCCGAACCCGAGGAAGGCGAGCAAGCCATTGTCCTGGCCCAGGCCGAGGTGCCTGCCGCGAATTACGACTGGCAGTTTGAGGAAGGCAAGCACTACGTGCGCCTCGTGCCCGCCCAGCCCACCTGGGGCGGCGCCGACAAGATCGAGGTAACCGAATTCTTCTACTACCTGTGTCCGCACTGCTACAACTTCGAGCCGCTGCTGCAGGAGTGGCAGGAAACCAAACCCGCCAATGTTCGATTCGTGCAGGTTCCGGCGATGTGGAACCAGATCCTGATCCTGCATGCACGCATGTACTTCACGGCGGAAGCTTTGGCCCGCAACGGCATCATCGACGATGCGGTGGCATTCCACGCGGCCGTCTACAGCGAGATCCATCGGCGCAACAACCGGTTGACCTCGGAGGCTGCCGTGCAGAGCCTCTTCGAGCGGTTCAACGTCAGTGAGGAAGATTTCACCAGCACCTGGAATTCGTTCGAGGTTGATCAGAAGCTGCGTATCTCAGCCGACCTGGCAAGGCGGTACAGCGTGTCGAGCACGCCGACCGTTGTCGTCAACGGCAAGTACCGCTTCGGCGCTCCGGAAGCCGGCAGTTATCCGAAAGTCATCGAAGTCATCGACGAGCTCATTCTCAGGGAGAGTGCGCGCTAGATCGCCGGTCGCGACGGGCCGTCACCCGTTGTCCTCGGCAACGATCCTGAGTTCGCCGTCCGGCGTTCGCCGCCAGTACAGCCGCTTGACGGTCGCAACGCTGCGATCGTCGTAGGTGATGGTCTGCAGGAAGCGCGCCATGTACAGGCCGCGCTCTTCCGGATCGGCAAACAGGAATACGTTGTCGAGTACGATACCGCGCGGCGGCGCGCCCAACATTGACTGCATGCGGAATGCGTTCCATTGCTCGCGGTCCATGCCCCGATACGTGAAGTCATCGGCGTACAGTGACAAGTAGCGATGCAGGTCGCCGGCCGCATAGCTGGTCGACCACGCGTCGAGCCGACCGCGCAATTCGGCGCGCACGGCCGCAAGCTGTTCGTCGGTCGCCCATTCAATTTCGCGGGTGATCAGGACCGGCGTCGACAGCGGCTCGAGCCGCGGTTCCAGGGCAAGCAATTCGTCATTGGGCAGTGCGATGCAGCCGTCCGTGTCGAGCGGCGGGCGCCGGCCGCCGTTCCGGGCAACGCCGTGTAACCAGATGCCGTCGCCGCTACGCCGGTTCAGGCGATCCCAGATCGTCGGATAGTCGAGCGGGAACGCCGTGGCGCCATACCTCTCGTGCAGCTTGCTGGTATCGAGTTGCTCCGTGATAAAGAAAATACCGAGCGGCGTCTTGCGATCCCAGGCGCGCTGCTTGCCAACCCCCTTTTGGCCGATCGACATGTAGCTCGCGCCCTGCTGCCGCGCGCCGTGTTCGCCGGCGCCGAAATAGTGCAGCGTCGACGTTGTTGTTTCGGCGATCAGCACGGTGCTCACCGAGGCCGGTATCTCGAGCAGGTAGGCCGGCTGACGGCCGTCGGCGCTGGCGGCAACCGGCGCCACGGCCAGGATCAGCAACAGTGCAGCAGGGCGTAACATCACCCGATATTACAGCTGCCCGATGGTCACCACCATGCTATGTTTCTCGCTATCAGAAACCGATTCCTGGACCTGCTGTGAAACGACTTGCCGCCCTGCTGCTGCTCGCCTCCTTTGCTACCGGCGCACACGCTTCGAGCGATGCGGCGTTCGAGGCCCTTGGTGACCGGTTCGTTGCCGACCTGCCGAATTTTTCCCCGGTCGCATCAACGTCGATCGGGGACCACAGCCGCGATGCCGACCTTGACCAGGTCGATGCGGCCGCCCGTGACAGCCTCATCGCGTTGCTGCAGTCCTACCAGGACGAACTCGGCGCCATCGATCGCGACGACCTGTCGCGCGCCAACCAGATCGATTACGAACTGTTGCAGAGCGACATAGCGTCCAGGCTCTGGACGCTCGAGAAACTGCAGGAATGGGCGTGGAACCCGCTCTACTATGTCAGCATTGCCGGCAACTCGGTGTTCAGCCTCACCGCTCGTGACTTTGCCCCATTGGAGCAGCGCCTCGCGAACGTAGCTTCGCGCCTCGAGCAGTTGCCGCGGTTCCTGGAACAGGCGCGTGCATCGATCCAGCCGGAACGCGTACCCAAGATCAATGCCGAGACGGCCGTCGCCCGCAACCTGGGCCTGGTGTCGATTATCGAGACCATGGTTGTCCCCGAGATGGACCAGCTGCCGGCTGCCACGCGGTCGCGCCTCGAAGCGGCGATCGAAGTCGCGAGGAATACGCTGGCGGACCACCAGACCTGGCTCGAGGAAGAGTTGCTGCCGCGGGCGGCCGGCGACTTTCGCATCGGCGCCGAGCTCTATGACCGCAAGCTGGCATTCGCCCTTGATTCGCCGCTGAGCCGGCGGGAGATCGTCGCGCGCGCCGAAGCCGCGTACGCGTCGGTGCGTAACCAGATGTACGCGGTTGCGAAGGAAATCTATGCGGCGGACCACCCGTACACGGCCTTTCCCGATAGCCCGGATGAGGCCTACAAGCAGGCCGTCATTCGCGCCGCGCTCGAAAAGGCCTACCAGGAATTACCGCCACGCGACGGCATCATCGAGCTGGCCAGGGAACAGATGCAGCAGGCGACCGACTTCGTCATCGAGAACAACCTCGTCACGATGCCGGACGAGCCGGTCGAGATCACGGTCATGCCGGAATTCAGGCGTGGCATAACGGCGGCCTTCCTGGTGTCTCCCGGCCCGCTCGACAAGGGGCAACCCACTTTCTACGAGGTGTCCCCGATTCCCGAAGACTGGAGCGAGGAAAAAGTCCGCTCGTTTTTGCGCGAGTACAACGTGTATTCGATCCAGGACCTGACGATTCATGAAGGCGTGCCGGGCCACTACCTGCAGCTGGCACTGAGCAACCGCTACCCGTCCGTGCTCCGCGGCGTGCTGCAGTCCGGGCCGATGATCGAGGGCTGGGCGGTTTATGCCGAACAGCTCATGATCGACGAAGGCTACCAGGACAACGATCCGTTGCAGCGACTGATCATGCTCAAATGGAACCTGCGCGCCGTGACCAACGCGATCATCGACTCGGCCATACACGTCGACGGCATGACGCGCGACGAGGCCATGAAGCTCATGGTCGAAGGCGGGTTCCAGGAAGAGCGCGAAGCCGCGATGAAGTGGCTGCGCGCCCAGCTGACATCGACCCAGCTATCGACCTATTTCGTTGGCTACCAGGAGTGGGTGGAGCTGCGCCAAGCCGTCGAGGACGCCTGGGGCGACGAGTTCACGCTGCGCCGCTATCACGACCAGGTGCTGTCCTACGGCTCGCCGCCCGTGAAGTACGTCCGCGCCCTGATCCTCAACGAGCCCATCCCCGCAGGCGTCGACTGAGCGCTTATATCTTTTTCTTATAAGCGTAACGCTTTTCCGCCTCCCCGCATCTAACGGGTATTCGCGCGCCTGAACTCACCAGGGCCGGCGCTGTCTACCAGTCACCACGCCATTAGGGGGGCGTCTATGAGCATCACCGAGATGAGCACCAGGCATTGGCCATCGGTGGCGGTGGCCGTTGCGCTCGTCGCGCTGTTCGGCCTCAGCTCCATCGCTTCTCTGCCGATCCAGCTGTTGCCGACGATCGAGGAGCCGCAGGTATCGGTTGCCAACTTCTGGCGCGCCGCCGCGCCCGAGGAGATGGAAGCCAATATCATCGAGCCGCAGGAGAACGTACTGCGGAACACGCCGGGGCTGACCAATATCAGCTCGTTCATCGGCCGCGGGCAGGGCTTCATCAACCTGAGTTTTGCGATCGGCACCGATATCCAGGCGGCCAAACTCGACGTCATCAACAACCTCAGCCAGGTCCCGCCGGGGCCGGCCGATGCCGTGGAACCGCAGGTCTTCGCGGGCGGCGGCCGCAACCTGCCCGGCGCGGCGTCATTGCTGATCCGGGTACTGCCCGGGAACCCCAACAAGGACCTGTCGACCTACCAGGGCCTGATCGAGGAGTACGTACAGCCGCGCCTGGCACGCATACCGGGCGTTTCCCGCGTCGACCTGCAGGGCGAGCGTCCGCGTGAAGTGCACATCACGTTCGACGCGTACCGCGCAGCCGCGCTGGGCATCCAGATCAACGACATCATCGCGACCGTATCCCGGGCCACCGACAGCTCCGGCGGCTTTGCCGATGTCGGAAGGCGCCAGTACACGGTGCGTTTCGTCGGCCAGTTCGAACCCGACCAGCTCAACGAGCTGATCGTTGGCTGGAGCAACGAGCGGCCCGTGTACCTGACCGAGGTCGCCGACGTCGACATCGTTGCCCGCAAGCAGGACGGCTTCACGCTGCGCAACGGCTACCCGGCCTACTACATCACGGTACAACGTGAATACGACGCCAACACGGTGTCGATCCTCGACGGCATCAACGAGGCCATCGTCGAACTCAACGCGGGCCCGCTCGCAGACGCACAGCTCGAGATGGACCTGAGCTTCGATGCGTCGGTGCACATTCGCCGCGCCATCTCGCTGGTCAAGAACAACCTGGGCCTTGGCCTGATGCTCGCCATCGGCGTCCTGTATTTCCTGATGCGCAGCCGCCGCGCCACGTTCCTCGTGACCGCCACCGTGCCACTGTCGCTGCTCGTGGCGTTCGTCGCGTTGCGCCTGTTCGACAAGACCCTCAACGTGATTTCGCTCGCGGGCCTCGCGTTCGCGGTCGGACTCGTCATGGACGCCGCCATCGTCACGCTCGAGAATATCGTGCGCTGCCGGCAGAGCGGGCAGGCCATGAACGAGGCCGTCGCCAGGGGAACGCGCCAGATCACGGGGGCGCTGTTCGCGTCCACCGTGACCAGCGTCGCTATCTTCCTGCCGGTGCTGTTCATGGAAGGCATGGAAGGGCAGCTGTTCCAGGATCTCGCGTTGACGATCGCCGTCGCCGTATCGGCTTCGTTCATCATTGCGATCACGGTGCTGCCGGTCGCCGCGAACTTCCTGCTGCGCAACGAGCGCGATCACGATCCTGTCGAGAACTGGTGGAGCCGCATCACGAACCTGGTCATGCGCCTCACGCGCACGCCCGCGATTTGCAGGACCTGGGTCGTGGCGATTCTGGGCGGCTCGCTGCTCGTCATGCTGACGCTCGTGCCCAAGGCCAACCTGCTGCCGCAGGCCCCCGCCGACTCGTTCAACGCCTTTTTCGCCATGCCGCCAGGCGGCACGGTCGACATGGTTCAGGAAGAAATCGCCGGGCCCATCGTCGAGCGCCTGCGCCCGTACATGGAGCACGAGAAGCAGCCCTACATTCGCGGCTACAACCTGTCGGCGTTCGGCACCTTCAATGCGCTGTTCGTCTATCTCGAGGACTCGGAGCGTATCGACGAGATGATGAACATCGTGCGCACCGAGGTGCTCGTCGATCTGCCTGACACACAGGCGTTCGTGCAGCGGTCCTCGCTGCTCAACTTCGGCTTTGATGGCGGTCGCGCAATCAACGTCGATTTCTCGGGCAATGACATCAGCCAGCTGTCGGCGACGGTCATGCAGGGCATGGGCATCATCAACGAGGTCCTGCCAGGCGCCCAGGTACGGCCGAACCCGAGCCCGGCCATCGCCGAGCCCGAACTGCAGCTCGTGCCGAACGACCGCCGCATCACGGCCGCGGGTCTCGACCGCGCCGCGCTCGCCAATATCGTCCGCGCGCTGACCAGCGGTTCGTTCGTGGGCGAGTACTTCGACGGCAACGACCGCATGGACATGATCCTGCGCGGCCCGGTGTGGGATTCTCCGGAAGAACTCGCGTCGACACCCATCGCGACGCCGCTCGCCGGCATCCAGACCGTTGGCGAACTCGCCGACATCCGGCGCACTGTCGGCCCGACGCAGCTGCGCCGCGTCGGCGGCCAGCGCACGATGACGCTCAGCGTCACGCCGCCGGATGACATGACCGTGCAGGAAGCACTCGAACAGTTGCGCGATGTTGCCGGGCCGCGTTTCAAGGACATCATGCCGGCCGGCATCGGTGTGCAGTACCGTGGCACCGCGGATCGGCTCGAAGCAGCCCTGTCGACGATGACGGTCAACATCGCCGTTGCCGCCATCGTGCTGTTCCTGATCCTTGCCGCGATGTTCCGGTCGCTGTGGGACGCGCTGATCGTGCTGCTCTCGATGCCCCTCGCGGTCGCTGGTGGAATCGTCGCCCTCCGGGTCATGAACCTGTTCACGACCCAGGCCATGGACCTGCTGACGACGATCGGGTTCGTGATCCTGCTCGGACTCGTCGTCAACAACGCGATCCTGCTCGTCATGCAGACGCGTTCGGGACAGCGCAGTGGACTCGACACCACCGAGGCCGTAGCGCAGGCCGTTCGCATGCGCGCCCGTCCGATCTACATGAGCACACTGACCAGCATCTTCGGCATGCTGCCGCTGATGCTCGTGCCCGGCGTGGGATCGCAGATTTACCGCGGCCTGGCCACGGTCATCGTTGGCGGCATGGTCGTCAGCGCCATCTTCACACTGATTCTGATGCCAAGCGTCCTGCGCTTGCCACGTCTCCGCCTGCCGCGCCTCGGCCGGTCCGGTGACATCAAGGGAGTAACCGCCGATGCGTAACAACCGACTTCTGATTGCCAGCCTGGCCACCCTCGTGGCGGGCGTCGCGTCTGCACAGCAGCCACCCGCACCGGTCGTCCAGGTCGCGCACGTGGCCGAGACCGAGGTCGCACCGACCGTCGCCGTACCGGGAACCATATACAGCCGCAACGACGTGCAGATTACGGCTGGCGTTACGGGGCAGCTGATCATGGTCGCGGAGCCCGGGACACTCGTTCGCGCGGGCGATTCCGTCGCGCGGATCGACCGTACGCCGCTGCTGCTGCAGCGCGCCGAGCAGGAAGTGCTGCTGGAGCGGGCCGAAATCAATATCCGCCAGCTCAACAGCCAGCTGCGCCGTCAGCAGGAACTCGAGGGATCCGACCTCGTCTCCGAGTTCGAACTCGAGCAGACCATGGCCAATCGCGACCTCGCGGTCGCCGACGCGAAGCTGATCAAGGTCCGCATCCAGCAGATCGACGACCAGGTGCGGCGCGCAGACATTCGCGCGCCGTTCTCCGGTGTTATCACGACGCGGGTGCGCCGCTCCGGCGAGGACGTGTCGAGGGGCGAGGTGCTGGGCGCGATGACCGACATACGCAACATGGAAGTCCGTGCATTCGTGCCGCTCAAGCACCTGCCGCGTACCGTTGTCGGCGATACAATCGACGTATTCGCGACCGAAACGCAGTTCACGGGCAGCATCCGCTCGCTCGTTCCGACCGGCGACGTCCGGTCGCAGACCTTCGAAGCGCGCATCGACCTGCCGGTGGAGGCCAGCGGCGCCTGGACCGTCGGCCAGCTCGTCAGCGTCGGCATTCCGATCCGCTCAGGCGAGCAAACGCTGGCGATCCCTCGCGACGCGCTCATTCTGCGCCAAGACGGCTCTTACGTGTTTCGCATCAGTGCCGAGAACAAGGCTGAACGCATTGCGGTCGAGATCGGCGATTCGGCCGGCGACCTGATCGGCGTCACGGGTGAACTGACCCAGGGGGACCGCGTTGCGGTACGCGGCGCCGAGAACCTGCGCGAGGGCGTCGAGGTGCGCATCATGATGTCGAGCTCGGAGCCGACGACGGTGACGGCGTCCGAGGGCGCGTAATCGATCTGGCCAGGGTTAGCGGATTCGCCCGACGCGAATCTTCTTGCCCTCGCCGACGATCTGCATCTTGTAGCCGAAGGAATCCTTCGTGATCGTGACCTCGAAGTCACAGTCACGGTTCGACAGCCTGGCGTTGGCGCGCTGCTTCCAGACCTGGCCATTGTCGAAATAGAAGTACCACTTCTTGCTCGCGTCCTGCTTGCAATCGACAACCCTGCCGCGGAAGCTCTCCGGCTCCTGGTCCGGCCTGCTCTTGCCGCTGAGCTGTTCCTTGCCAACTTCCTCGGTCAGCGGTTGCGGCCCGCTGGAGGGAGCCGCAGTTGCTGGCTGCGGGTCGCTTTGCGGAGGCTGGGTCAAGGGCTCTGGCTCGCTACGCGTGGCGGCGGGCAAGGGCTCTATCTCAGCCGTGTCGGCATCGCTTTGTGCGGACGCGCCGCGGCCGATCGCTGCGTCGTAGCACGCGAGCCGCGCATCGGCTTCGTCAATATCCCCGCAGCTGGCCATGGCGCCGGAATCCTGCGCATGGATCTGCCCCGCCGCAATAATCGCAATGGCTCCCAGAAGTACGACTACCTTTCCTGTTCCTGGCATTTCCTGTTCCTCGTCTGTCGGCATGCATTGTACCCACAAAAAAAATGCCCGCAGCGAACTGCGGGCATCTTTTTGAACAGCCTAGACTGTATGAAACGTCTAGAAGTTCAGCTTCAGAGAAGCAAAGTACGCCGTTGAGGTGTCATACACCGTCGGGTACGTGTTGCCGTTACCGAAGCTAGCCGGACCTGCGCCGGAGAAGATCGGCGGATCTTCGCCAAAGACGTTCAGGATGCTCAAGCGGATCGTGACGGAATCATCCATCAGGTACCAGTTGCCCGACAGGTCAACGTAGTTGACTGAGTCAAGGCTGGACTCGAGCGTATCGGCATCGTTGTCGTTGTCGACTCCACCGAAGTGGCGCCACGTCATCGAAGCGTCAACCGACCACGGCGTCTGCCAGGTGGCCATGAAGCGATGCCTGTACTCGGGGTTCGGCGAACCACATTCGTTGCCGAAGAAGCCCGAACATTCGATCACTTCACCGCCGGGGAACGGCGTGTCGTCAAGCGCATCGAGGAACGTTGCAGCGTAGTCCAGGTTGATACCGTGGGCGCCAACGTCGAACGTGTAGAGAACCTGAGCGTCGATACCGGACGTCTCCCTCTCAGCGAGGTTGACGTTGGTCGACAGGAACCCAACACCCGGCTCACCAGCCGCCAGCGAGCCGTCCGGATCGCGGGTGATCAGGCTGCAGAAGGCCGGGTTGCCAGTGTCAAGGCACTGGTCGAGCGTGGTCTGCGCCGGGATACCAGCCGTGATGACGTCTTCGAGAGAAATATCGAAGTAGTCAATGCTGACGGACAGGCCGTCAACGAAGCTCGGCGTCCAAACTACACCGTAGGTGTACGTGTCGGCTTCCTCAGGATCGAGATTCGGGTTGCCACCCGTAATCGACTGGGTCTGGCCAGCAAGCACGTCAAAGATCGTGCCGTACTGAGCCGCCGTCACGCCCGTGCGCTGGCACTCTTCGAGCGTCCTGAGCGGTGCATCGGAAGAGCAGGGGTCGAACAGCTGAACGCCGTTGGCGTTCGTGCCTGCCGGGCTAAGATCTGGCAGGTTCGTGTTCTGGCCCGTGTACAGCTCGATCACGTTCGGTGCACGAACAGCGCGCTGGTACTGCATGCGCAAACGCAGGTCCTGGATGGGAGCCCACGCAAGCGACACGCCGTAGGTGTTGGTGTCAACAGCGGTCTTCGTGTTGTTACCGATCCGATCGTAGTCCGAATAGCGGTACTGGCCACGCAGCGTGAGTTCTTCAATGGCGGTTACGCCGGAGACGAGCGGCAGCTCGAACTCGGTGAAGAACTCGGTTACCTCGACCTGGCCCTTAACCGGCAGGGTCGCGCCGCCGACACCCGTGAAACCACCGCCAGGAACCTGGCTGATTTCGTCCGGGCGAGCGTCCAGCTCATCCTTGCGCATCTCGAAGCCCACGAGGAAGCTCATGCCATAGTCGGCAGACGGCAGTTTCCAGCCGTATTCGCCGAGGTCGGCCTGCAGCGAACCACCGTAGATGAACTGCGTGGTCGAACCGTTACGCAGGCCAATGCCCTGGATGTAGTCGGTCATTGCTTCGGTTACGAGGCTTTCGCCACCCGGGCCACGCTGGAAGATGTTGTACGGAACACAACCGAGGTTGCCACTGGCGCAAACCGGATCGCCGTTGGCATCGGTGGTCACGTTGAACGCATCATGCAGGTTAGCGATCACGAAGTCGTTCGTGGATTCACTCTGGTCGCGGGTTTCCGAGATCTGCACGAAGCCTTCCCAGCCCCAGACGTCATCGGCAAAGCTGCCGCGGAGTCCGGTCACGAGACGGAAAGCGGCGTTCTCGAGGCGAGAATTACGCGGACCGCCTTCGACGTTACGATGCGAGGCAAATGCGCGATCGTAAAACTCGGTGCTCGTCGGTGAAACATCCGTGCAACCGAATACGTCGGTAGACAGCGTTATGAAGCCGCCTGCGCCGTCTGACTGCGGAACGTTGATAAACGGATTGGCGCAGTTGATCGGGTGCCGACCAAAGGACGCACTCTCGGCAATCTGGGCATCGCTGAAGTTGTTCGTGTAAGAGATATCAGCAAATGCTTCCAGGGTGTCGTTGATGTCAACGGTGGCCTTGCCGTAAATCGTGTAACGCTCTGAAGGACGCTGGAAGAAGTTCTTCGGACCGAAGTTGTAGGTCTGTGCGGGACCGCCAACGTAAGGGATGATCTCGCCGGCTTCCGTCTGGTGGAAGAAACCGCCGGGACCGCCAAACGTACGGAAGTTACCCGAACCGATGCAGCCGAAGCCGCCGAAACTCTGAGGTCCGTCGTCCTGACCGAGCGCACAACCGGAGAACACGCGATTAGCCTGTTCGATTGCCCGGCGATCTTCGTAGGAGGCGAAAACAGTTACGTTGCCACCCCGGTCGAGGTTGCCGCCCATGATCGTGTAGATGAGGGTCTCTTCACCGTCCGTGGAGCTGCTGGGCGATTGCTGGCCACCAGCCTCGAGAACCTGCTTCCAGAAATTGTCGCTATTGTTGTTGTACGACTGGCCCCACTGGTAGCCGAGCTCGACGCCTTCAAAGTCCGACTTCAGGATGAAGTTGGCAACACCGCCGACTGCGTCCGAGCCGTATACCGCCGAGGCGCCACCCGTCAGGATGTCAACGCGCTCGAGCAACTGCATCGGGATGATGTCGAGGTTGGCTGAGCTGGTGCGCGATGCGCCGTAGGGAAGACGACGACCGTCGACCAGGACCAGCGTGCGGACTGAGCCCAGGCCACGCAGGTTGAGGGTTGCGGTACCTGATGCGCCGTTCGAAACTTCTGATGCCTGGCCGGCAAATACCTGCGGCAGAACATTGACGAAGTCTTCGATACGCACGTTACCGCGCTCCATACCTTCCGTGCCGGTGACACTCAGTACGGGTGTAGCGGCCGCGAGGTTAGGATTCTGGCGAAGGCGTGTACCCGTGGTGATAATTTCCTCAAGTACTTCTTGACCTTCCGCAGCAGTCTCCTGGGCGGTTGCCGTTAGCGGGGCGACACTCGCCATCGCTAGTGCAGCAAACGATGCGAGACCGGCTTTACTAAGCGGTCCACATGCGCCCGCCGCTCGGCGTGCAAGGGTAGCTTTCATGGATTGGCTCCTTATGCTGTTTATAGGTTTCCCCAGATACACCCCTGTTCGAGCTCTTGTCGGCTCTTTGCCACCCCCAACCACCCTGTGGTTTTTTTGCTACAGAATCGTCGGCGGCAGCGCGCGGTGTTTCTGCAAGCCTGCATTGTCGCAAAGCACTTGGGCAATTGCAATAAGTCCGGACCTGTTGGGCGGCTGCAACAATCGGCGAATCGTCGCGCTTTGTTGGTTTTTTACAACGCTGTTGCCTAGAGCTCGCGCAGCGCCTGAGCCACGGGCAGCCGGGCAGCGCGCAGGGCGGGCAGGAACCCGCCAACGAAGCCGATGATCAGCGCGACCACAATGCCCTGTGTCAGCAGGTCCGGCGTTACTGCAAAATCGAACACGACCTGGCTGAAACTGCTCCCCAGCGTCGAAACGCGGAAGCCGTTGAACACCACGAACGCGAGCGCGCCGCCGACCAGGCCGCCAACCAGCGCCAGCAGGGTCGACTCGATGATCGTCGACACGAGCACGGCGACCGGGCCGAACCCGAGCGCCCTGAGCGTCGCGATCTCGGTGCCGCGCGACGACACCGATGCGTACATCGAGTTCAGCGCGCCGAACACGGCGCCGATCGCCATCAGGAACGTCACCGGGTAACCCAGCAACCGGATGAAGCCGGCCGTCGCCTCGGCCTGCGATGCGTACCAGTCCCTCTCGGTGTAGACGTCAACGTCAAACCGCGGGTCGCTGGCCAGGGCATCGCTGAATGCGGCAAAGCTCTCGGGGCTGTCCAGCCGCACCCGCACCGACTGGTAGCTGGCGCCGCGGCGGTAGGCATCCTGCAGCACCGGGGTGTCGGTCCAGATCTCGGACTCGGAGACGCTGCCGCCTGCGGTGAACGCGCCGACGACCTCCCAGTCGACGCGGCCGAAGCGAACCGTCGCACCCGTCTCGAGCCCGGCGAATTCGAGCTGAGCCCCCCGGCCCACGATCAACTCGTTCTTGCCGGTCTCGAACATGCGGCCGTCGACGATCCTGACGTCGTCGCGAACGCCGAACGCGCTTGCGTCCACGCCGCGAAACGGCACGTTGGCGTCCTTGCCCGTCTTGATCTTCGGCACGTCGACAATCACGAACAGCTCGGCGGACGAAACCGGCCGGTCGCCGTCCCTGCGCACGCCCGGCAAGTTCGCGATCTGCTGGGTCTGCTCGTGCGAAAAGCCGCTCATCATTTCGCTGGTCGCACCCGAGCGCAGCACGATGGCGACGTCGTCGGAGCCCGCCGCGGTCAACGTACGCTCGAAACCCTTGGCCATCGACAGCACGGCCGCAAACACCAGCACCACGGCGGTGACACCGACGATCGCAACCACCGATGTCGCTATGCGCTGCGGCAGGTTGAGAATATTGAGCCGGGTCACGGCGACGATCTGGTTGAGGAAGCGCATGATCAGCCCCTCGCCAGCGCGTCGACGATCGTCAGCCGCATGGCCTGGAGCGCCGGGAAGATACCCGACAGTATCCCGGCCACGAGCATGATTGCGATGCCGAGAACCAGCGACTGGCTCGAGACGCTGAGCCCGACGCCGATCATCGCCGAGAACGTATCGCTCACCGCGGCCAGCAGGCCGGCGCCTGCCAGCAAGCCGAACATGCCGCCGATGACGATGATCAGGATCGACTCGGCCAGCACGATGCCGAGCACGGCCTGGTCGCGAAAGCCCAGCGTCTTCAGCACGGCCAGCTCGCCGATGCGTTCCCGCACCGACTGCGCCATGGTGTTGCCCGTGACGAGCAACAACGTGAAGAACACGGCGCCGAGGATCAGCTGCACGATGAGCGCGATGTTGCCCATCTGTTCCATGAACGATCTCGCGAACGCATCCTCGGTGCTGGTCTTGGTCTCGGCCGGCGAATTCGCGAACTGGGCGTCGATCGCGTTGGCGACCTCGACCGGGTTTGCACCTGGCGACAGCGTCAGCACGTACCAGCCGACATTGCCCTTGCTCCACAGCCGCGCCTCGTCGAAATAATCGTAGCGAAACAGGAACATTGCGTCGGAGCCGCCCTTCGACGTATTCGTCATGATGCCGACGATGTCGAATTCCCAGGTCTCGGAGCCATCCTGCTGCGGCCACATGGCGTGCAGGGGCACGCGATCACCAATCTCGAATCCGTACGTCTCCGCGAGCGACGCCCCGACGATGGCCCCCGTTCGGGTCGTCCTGAAGGCCTCGAGCTGCTCCTCGGGAATCTCGAGCTCCGGGTAAATCGGCAGGTATTCGTCGGGGTCGATCGGGAACTGCCCGAACTGCTGTTTGGGATCCTGGTAGTAACCGCCGAACCACGTGGCGTGCGAGACCCTGTCGACGCCCGGTACGGCGGCGATCTTGTTGAGGTACGAAATCGGCAACGGGTTGATCAACGAGACTTTGTGGATCACGACGAGGCGACTCGCCGATTCGATCGTTGCGCCACCACCCGTCATGGCCTGACCGATGGCGTTGAGCAGAAAGAACAGCAGGAACGCGACGAAGACCGACAGGATCGTCAGCAACGTCCTGATCTTCTTGCGCCATGCGCTGCGCCAGATAAGTCCGAAGTACCTCATGCGGCGGCTCGCGACTCGAGCTGGCCCTTGTCCACGTGCAGCGTGCGCTTGGCGTACTCGGCGGCCTGGGCGTCGTGAGTCACCATGACGATGGTCTTGCCATGCTCGCTATTGAGGACCTGCAGCAGCTTGAGGATCTCGTCCGCCGTCTCGCGGTCGAGGTCGCCGGTCGGCTCGTCGCACAGCAGCAGCGTCGGGTCCGACACGATGGCGCGAGCAATCGCGACGCGCTGCTCCTGGCCGCCGGACAGCTCGGCCGGCCTGTGCCTGGCGCGATCGGCGAGCCCGACGATGTCCAGCGCGATCGCGGCGCGCTCGGCGCGTTCCTTCGCGCTGAAGTTGGTCAGCAGCAGCGGCAGCTCGACGTTCTTCTGCGCGGTCAGCACCGGCAGCAGGTTGTAGAACTGGAACACGAAGCCGACATGGGTCGAGCGCCAGTTCGACAGCTGGTTGTTCGACATCGACGACAGCTCGGCGCCGCCGACTTTCACGGTGCCGCTCGTCGGGCGATCGAGGCCGCCCAGCATGTTCAGCAGCGTCGTCTTGCCGGAACCCGACGGGCCCATGATCGCAACGAAGTCGCCAACCGGAATGTCCATGTCCAGCTCGTGCAGGACCTCGACTTTTTCCTTGCCCTTCTGGTAGCTGCGGCTGACGCCGCGTAGTTCAGCCAGGATCTCACTCATTATCGTTCTCTTTATTCGGTTCTGACGGACTGCCCCGGCGCGAGTTCGCCCTGCGCCGAGCGCACCACGGTATCACCAACGGCGAGACCTTGTGTTACAAGCACGCGCTCCCTGGCCAGGGACCCGGCCGTTGCGACCGCGCGGCGTTCGACCACGCCGCCGCTGACCCGCCATACGTAAGGGCCCGCCGCATCCTCCCGCACGGCCTCGCTCGCGACGAGCACGCCCTGCACCTCCTGTTGCAGTTCCACCGGCGCTTCGCTGCCGAGGAACGCAACCTTGGCGCCCATGTCGCGGAGCACGCGCTCGTCACGCTCGAGAAACCCGATCCGCACCCGGACGGTCGCCTTCTGGCGATCGGCGGTCGGGACAATTGCGATCACCTCGGCCGGGATCTGCCAGTCGGGATAGGCATCCAGGGTCGCGCTGACGCGCTGCCCCGGGGTGACTCGTTGTATATAGGCCTCGTTGACGTCGACCTCGATTTCAAGCGACTCCATGTCGACGATCGTGCAGATGCCGGTCCGCGTGAAGCCGCCGCCGGCCGAAACCGGGGAGATCATCTCGCCGGGTTGCGCGTTCTTCGAAACCACCATGCCGCCGAACGGCGCGCGAATCGTCATGTTGTCGAGGGCGTCTTTCGCCAGGGCAACGTTACTCAGCGCGACGTTGACGTTCTCGCGGCCCGTGTCGAGCTGGGCGGCCAGCGCGTCGAACGCGGCTTCCGCCGAGTCCAGGCTGGCCGCGCTCGTCAGGTTTTTCGCGGCCAGATCGCGCAGTCGATTGCGTTCGAGCCGCGCGGCGCGCAGGCGCGCCTCGATCTCGGCGAGCGCGGCTTCGGCGGCCTCGGCCTGCGCCTGCGCCACGGCCACCTGCGCCTGCTGGGTTGCGTCATCGAGCCGCGCGACGACCTGTCCCTCTTCAACCCGCATGCCTTCTTCGACAAGCACCTCGAGCACTTTGCCCGTCATCTTCGAAGACACGGTCGCCTGCCGGCGCGCGACCACGTAACCGGAGGCGTCGAGCACGCTGCTGGCCGCCGCGATACTCGGCGGACGCCGCGCCGTGTCGGTTTCGACCAGCACCGCACTCATGCCGGGGCGTAACAGGAACCACCAGCCGAGGACCATGACGATGACCACCGACGGGACGAGCAGCCACCACCGCGTGGACCCCGATGGCGTGGCCGCCTCGCGGTCGATCTTGAGCGCGCTGATTCTTTCCGACTTGTCGTTCACTGCAGCATCGTAGCAAATGTCATGTACATTAGGTTCCGGTCCCGTACGTAGCGGAGTTTGTCCATGCGCGCAGTATTTTTCTTAGCCTTATTCGCTTTGCTATCGGCCTGCGAACAAGCCGCGCCGCCTGCCGAGCTGGCAGCCGCAACGCCCAACCGGCCCGCCTTCAGCCTTGCCACCAACGAAGCCTACGACTTCGAGAAGATCCCTGCCTACCTCGAGAACCACGAGGCTGTCTACGATTACATCGACGCCAACCTCGAAGCTCATCTCGGCGCGATCCAGCGGTGGCTGCGGCAGCCGTCGATTTCCGCGCAAAACGTCGGCATCCAGGAGATGGCCGAGATGGTGCGCCAGGACCTCGAGGACATGGGTTTTGCCGAGGCCGAGATCGTGCCAACCGACGGGCACCCCGGCGTCTGGGGTTATTACGATGCCGGCGCCGAGAGAACACTTGTCGTTTACCTGATGTACGACGTGCAGCCCGTCAACCCGGAGGACTGGCAGAGCCCGCCGTTCGAGGCCCATGTCATCGACCATGCGCTCGGCAAGGTCATCATGGCCCGTGGCGCCACCAACCAGAAAGGCCCGCAGCGGGCTTTCCTCAACGCGCTCGAATCCATCATCGCCGTCGACGGCACGCTGCCGATCAACATCATGATTACCGCCGAGGGCGAAGAGGAGCTGGGTTCGCCCAACTACCCGCAGATCGTCGACGCCTACGAGGATCGATTGAAGACGGCGGATGCGGCGCTGTTCCCGTTCAATTCGCAACGCCCGGACGGGACGGTCAGCGTCATTCTTGGCGTCAAGGGGATTCTCTATTTCGAGGTCATCGCGAACGGCGGTGAATGGGGCGGCCCGGCTGTCGCAGAGATTCACGGGTCGTACAAGGCCATTGTCGACTCGCCCGTATGGAGGCTCGTCCAGGGTCTGTCGACGCTCGTGTCGGAGGACGGCAACACGATTCTCGTGCCTGGCTACTACGACGACATCCGGCAGCCGAACGTCGAGGAGTCGCAGCTCATCAACGCCGGCATCGAGCAGTGGTCCGACCAGCAAATGCAGGACATGCTCGGCGTCAGCCAATGGCTCGACGACAAGACCGGCAAGGACGCCGCCATCGAGTTGCTGTTTTCGACAACGATGAACATCGACGGCATCTGGGGCGGCTATACCGGCGAAGGCGTGAAGACCATCCTGCCGCACCGCGCAGCCGCCAAGGTCGACTCGCGACTCCCGCCCGACATCGACCCTGACGAGGCGCTTGCGA
>JASJBB010000041.1 GCA_030066735.1 Woeseiaceae bacterium
CCCGTCATGCATGCCTGTGGCCACGACGTGCACATTACGAGCCTCGTGGGCACGGCGCGGCAGATGGCCGCACGCCGCGACCAGTGGAGCGGCACGCTGATGCTCGTGGCGCAGCCGGCCGAGGAGGGTGGCGGCGGCGCCGTGTCGATGCGCGAGGCGGGTATCTGGGAGCGCTTCGGTACGCCCGATTATGCGCTGGCGCTGCACGTCAGCTCGGAAAACGTCGCCGGCCTGGTCAATGTGACTGAAGGCAGTCCCTATGCCGGCGTCGATACGGTCGACATCATAATTCACGGCGTCGGTGCTCACGGCGCGGCGCCGCACGCCGGCAAGGATCCGGTCGTGCTCGGTAGCCAGATCGTGATGGCGTTGCAGACCCTGGTCTCCCGCGAACTGCCGCCACGCAGCCCCGGTGTTGTGACGGTCGGTTCCTTCCAGGCAGGCTCCAAGCACAACATCATCTCGGATCGCGCCCACCTGCAGCTGACGGTGCGCAACACGACGCCCGAGACGCGCAAGATTCTGCTCGATGGCATTCAGCGAATCGCCGAAAACATGGGACGCGTTGCCGGCTTGCCCGAAGACAAGTTGCCCGAGGTGATTGTCTCGGAAGACTCCGCGCCGCCGATGGTGAATACGCCACAGCTCGCAAGGCGTCTGCGCGTCGCGTGGTCCGAGTCGATGGGCGACGAGCGCGTCATCGACAAGCCCACCAAGTCCATGGTGGCAGAGGACTTCCCGTTCTTCACGATCGACCCCGACATCCCGACCGTGTACTGGTCAATTGGCGGCACGCCGCAGGCAGACTTCGACCGCGCGGCCGCCGGCGGTCCGCCGGTGCCCAGCCATCATTCGCCGCTGTTCAAGATTTCTGCGGAGCCGTCCGTGACGGCCGGCGTGGAATCGACCGTCGTCGCGTTGTTCGAATTGATGGGCGATTGACATGCGAACTCTGATACTGGCAGGAGTCGCCGCAGTCCTCGCCGCCTGCCAGGGCGAGACACCGCCTGCGGAGACACCGGCAGAGGCTGCCGTCGATGCGCCATCGCCTGCCGCTATGATGAACGAGATTGCCGATCGCGTGTATGCCAGGGCGCTCGAACGCTCGCCGGAAATTGCCTATTTCGCGGCGATCGAACTCGATCGTCATGACGGCATGTTCGATAACTCGCCCGCGGCGCTGGCCGCCGCCCAGGCCGAGGAGGATGCGTTCCTGGCGGAAGTCGAGGCGATCAATTCGGCCGAGCTCGTCGGCAAGCCGGAATGGATCGCCAGGGCCCTGATCGAGCAGCAACTGCGCGCCAACGTCGCCCAGCGCATCTGCAGGCAGGAACTCTGGAACATCAGCCAGATGGGTGGCTGGCATTCCGGATACGCGCAGATCGCCATGTTGCAGCCGGTCGACACGGCCGAGCTGCGCGAGCAGGCGCTGACGCGCTGGTCGAAGTTCCCGGCATTCGTGGAACAGGAGATCGCCAACCTGAAGGCCGGCGTCGAGCAGGGCTACACGGTGCCGAAGTCGGTAACCGGCCGCGTTATCGCGCAAATCGACGGGTTGCTGGCGTTACCGACCGAGCAATCGCCGTTCTATTCGATGGCCGTGCGCGCCGGCGATGACGACTTCGCGGCGGGACTGCGGGAACTGGTAGAGACGGGCATTCAGCCAGCGCTGCAGCGCGCCCGCGATTACCTGCAGAACGAGTACTTGCCGGTTGCCCGCGACGAGCTGTCGATAACGGTTATCCCCAACGGACGCGAGTGCTATGACGCGCTGCTGTATGGCTACACGACGCTCGATCGCTCCGGCGAAGACGTCTACGAGCTCGGCCAGGCGACCGTGGCGGCCAACAAGGCGGGCATCATCGAGCTCGGACGCGCCGCCTACGAAACCGAGGACTTCGACGAGATTCTCGAGCGCGCCAAGAACGATCCGGCCGACAAGTTCGAGAACGCTGACGAGCTGCTGCAGTTTTCGAAAGACATGGTAGACCGCGCCGCGGTTGAAATGCCCAACTGGGTTGGCACGATGCCCGAGCAGGCCGTCGAGGTCGTTCCGTTCGAGAAACACGAAGAGGGTACCGGGCGCTCCGCGCACTACAACCCCGGCAATGCCGACCGTCCCGCCGAATACCGCATTCCGCTGGCGACGCCCGAGGAAGAGGGGCGCGGCAATGCCGAGGCGACAGCCTTTCACGAGGCATGGCCGGGCCATCACCTGCAGGTGGCTACGTTCCAGGCCGTTGACGGGCTGCACCCCGTGACTCGCATCATCTGGTTCTCGGGTCCGGGCGAGGGCTGGGCGCGCTATTCGGAGGCGTTGGCTGAAGAGATGGGTTTGTACCTGTCGACATCCGGTCCGATACTGCGACGGGCCTGGCCCGCGCGCGGCATGGTCGTGGATCCCGGCATCCACCTGTTCGGGTGGACACGCGAGGAGGCGAAGGCCTACATGGCGGAGTCGGGTCGCTTCCCGGTGTCATCCGGTGACGAGATGGTGGACCGGATTGCGATCATCCCGGGCCAGTTGACCGCCTACGACTCCGGCGGCCTCGAGATTCTCGCGTTGCGCCGGCAGGCCGAAGCGGCGCTTGGCGACGACTTCGATATCCGCGAGTTTCACGACCGGGTGCTTGAGAACGGAACGATTCCGCTGGGCTATCTCAGTCAGCACATAGAGGCCTGGATCGCCAGCCAGCAGAATTAGTCCTCCTCGTCGACCTCGAACGCTTCGAGCTCGTCGCCCCCTGCACTTTGCAGCAGGATCTCGACCTTCTGCTCGGCTTCCTTGAGCGCTGCCTGGCAATTGCGCGTGAGCTTGATGCCTTCCTCGAACTTTTTCATGGCTTTTTCGAGGGGCAGGTCGCCTGACTCGAGTTCCTCGACGATGCCTTCGAGGTCGGTCAGCGCTTTTTCGAGATTGATGGATTTCTTGGCGCTCATACGGCCATTATACTGTCCGGAGCAACGGAGAATAACAATGAAAAATATCGTGCTGCTTGCCGTGACGTTCCTGCCGTCGCTGGCGCTGGCGCAGAGCTACCTGATCGAGAACGTGCGCATCTTCAACGGCGTCGACCCCGAGTTGACGGCCGGGCACGTCCTGGTCGAAGACGGTGTTATTGCATCGGTATCGGAAGAGGCGATGTCGCCGCCCGAGGGCGCCACGGTCATCGACGGCGGCAACCGGGTGCTGACGCCCGGCTTCATCGACCTGCACGTGCACCTGACGTCGCACACACCCTCGAAGCTAGGCGACTCGCACACCACGGTGGTTGGGGCCATCGCCAACGACGTCGCGCGGCACTTCCTCGACAGCGGCTTCACGACGATTCGCGACGCGGGCGGCACGCACCCAAGTCTCGCCAGGGCCATCGAGGCAGGCGTTGTCTACGGACCGCGAGTATTCCCGTCCGGCGCGATTCTGTCGCAGACCGGTGGGCACGGTGACTGGCGTCATCCTTCGGCTCCGCATCCCATGCTCGAGTCGGGCAGCCCCTACACGCCGTCCGATACGGGCGTGCTGGTTGACGGCGTCGACCAGCATCTTGCGGCCGCGCGCGAAAACCTGCGCCGCGGCGCGACCCAGATCAAGATCATGGGCGGCGGCGGCGTGATGTCGGACTACGATCCGATCGACTCGCTGCAGCCTTCACCGGCGGAGATTCGCGCCGCGGTCCAGGCGGCGAGCGACTGGGGAACCTATGTGCTCGCCCACGCGTACACCAGCGAGGCCGTCCGACGTCTCGTCGACAACGGCGTGCGCTGTATCGAACACGGCCTGTTGATCGACGATGCGACCGCTCGGTACGTCAAGCAGAACGATGTCGTGATCAGCACCCAGCTTGTCATCTTCAGGGAATTGGCCAACCTGCCGGGCATTACCGAGACGAATCTCGAGAAACTCAACGTCGTGCTGGCAGGGCAGGAGAACCTGATCGAGTTGATCAAGAAACACGACATTACGACGGGGTTTTCGACCGACCTGATAGGCGGGATGTACCCGATGGTGACGCGCGAGTTCACCGAGCGCGCGATGTACTGGACGCCGGCCGAGGTGCTGGCGCAGGCGACATCGGAGAGCGCGAAGGTGATCCGCATGGCCGGCAAGCGCAATCGCTTCGGTAACTTCGGCGAGATCCGTGAAGGCTGGGTCGCCGACCTGCTGTTGATCAACGGCGAACCGCTCGAGGACATTTCGGTGCTGCGCAATCCCGACCGCAACCTCGCCCTGATCATGAAGGCCGGCGAGATTATCAAACAGCAGTTGTAAGCAAGTGCTGGCTTACGACTCGCTGTGGCTAATCCCGATTGACATCAAGCGAGGTCAGCAATAGATTATCGCTTGGTTAGACCGGGTCTAAACGACAATAATTCTCAACTGGAAGGACGAACCATGTCACTGAAAGACAGCAAGACAGAACAGAACCTCAAAGACGCGTTTGCCGGCGAGTCGCAGGCGAATCGCCGCTACCTGTATTTTGCGGCCAAGGCCGACGTTGAAGGCTACAACGACGTCGCCGCTGTGTTCCGTTCCACGGCAGAAGGCGAGACCGGCCACGCGCATGGCCACCTCGAGTACCTCGAGGAGACGGGCGATCCGGCCACGGGCCTCCCGATGGGCGGCACCTCCGACAACCTCAAGGCAGCCATCGCCGGTGAGACCCACGAGTACACAGACATGTACCCGGGCATGGCCAAGACCGCTCGCGACGAGGGTTTTGACGAGATTGCCGACTGGTTCGAGACGCTGGCCAAGGCCGAGCGTTCGCACGCCAACCGCTTCCAGAAAGCTCTGGACACTCTCGACAGCTAAGAGACCTGAGGGGCCGGGCCGCAAGGCCCGGCTTTTCCACTATGTCCGCACCCACATACCAGCGCGAGGGGAGTCTCGAGGCTCCGACTCGCCACCCGCTCGACTGGCGATCCGACGACTTCTACGACGAGACCAGTCTTTTCGAAGAGCTGGAACGCGTCTACGACATCTGCCACGGCTGCCGCCGCTGTTTCAGCTTGTGCAACTCGTTCCCGACCTTGTTCGACGCCATCGACGAGTCGGAAAGCATGGAACTCGACACGGTGCCGAAGAAGGCCTACTGGGATGTCGTCGACCATTGCTACCTGTGCGACATGTGTTACATGACCAAGTGTCCCTACGTGCCGCCGCATGAATGGAACATCGACTTTCCGCACCTGATGCTGCGGGCCAAGGCCGCCCGCTTCAAAGAACAAGGCGCATCGTTCCGCGACAAGACCCTCACATCGACCGACCGCGTTGGCAGCCTGGCCGGCATCCCGGTTGTCGCGCAGATCGTCAATGCAACCAACAAGACGAAGCTCGGCCGCAGCCTGCTGCAGGGCGCGCTCGGCGTGCACAAGGATGCGCCGATACCGGACTACCACTCGAACTCGGCGCGCAAGCAGCTCAAGGATTATCGCAATGCCCCTGGTGACGGCGCCGAGCCGACCGAGGCGACGCGCGGCAAGGTCGTGCTCTACACGACCTGTTACGGCAACCGCAACAAACCCGAGATCGATACCGACCTCGTCGACGTGTTCCGGCACAACGGCATTCCCATGGCCATCGCGGAGAAAGAGGTGTGCTGTGGCATGCCCAAGCTCGAGCTGGGTGACCTGGAGGCCGTGCAGAAGGCCAAGGAAACCAACATCCCGATCCTGGCCGCTATGGTGGATGCCGGCTGGGACATCGTGACGCCGATTCCGTCCTGCACGCTGATGTTCAAGCAGGAGCTGCCGCTGATGTTCCCCGACGACCCGGACGTCATCAAGGTGCGCGACGCGATGTACGACCCGTTCGAATACCTGATGCTGCGGCACAAGGACGGCAAGCTGAACACCGAATTCAAGAACTCGCTCGGCAAGGTGTCGTACCAGGTGCCGTGCCACCTGCGGGTGCAGAATATCGGGCTGAAGACGCGCGACCTGCTGCAACTGGTGCCGGACACCCAGGTCGAGGCGATCGAACGCTGCTCCGGTCACGACGGCACTTATGCTGTCAAGAAGGAGTACCACGACATCTCGAAGAAGATCGCCCGCCCAGTGGTCAACCGGGTCAAGAAGGCCGAGACCGACCACTTCATCAGCGATTGCCCGATGGCCGCGGACCAGATTTCGCAGGATCTCGAAGATCGCAAGGGCGAGCACCCGATGGGGCTCCTGAAACACGCTTACGGATTGTGATGAACATGCAAAAACTGACACGTGAAGACCTCTACAGCCTGGAGCAGTACGCCACGGTTCGCGCCGAGTTTCGCGAGCAGGTGCTCGAGCACAAGCGCAACCGGCGCCTCGCGCTCGGCACCAATGCGGCCCTGTATTTCGAGGACCGCATGACGATGCAGTACCAGATCCAGGAAATGCTGCGTATCGAACGGATCTTCGAAGCAGAAGGCATCAATGACGAGCTCGAAGCCTACAACCCGCTGATTCCCGACGGCTCCAACTGGAAGGCCACGTTCATGGTGGAATTTCCCGAGGTCGAGGAGCGTCGCGCGATGCTCGCGCAGCTCGTCGACGTCGAGAATCGCGTGTACGTGCAGGTTGCAGATTTCGATCGCGTGTTCGCGATTGCCGACGAAGACCTCGAGCGTGCCGACGAGCAGAAGACCTCAGCCGTGCATTTCCTGCGCTTCGAGCTGACACCCGAGATGGTCAAGGCCCTCAAGGATGGCGCGTCGCTGGCCGCGGGTATCGACCACGAGAACTACCAGGTCGAGATCGCGCCGGTCGCCGACAACATCAGGCAGTCACTGCTCGGCGACCTCGACTAGGCGCAGATCCGAGCCATTGCGCTCGAAGAACTGTTCGCTGTCCTCGTCGAGGAATCGGACGGACTTTTTGCCGGTCAACCGGTTGCCATCGCGCTCGGTCGTGATACGAATGCGCGCCGGGCGGTTGGCGTCCGTCCCGTCCTGCTCGAACTCGATTTTCCATTTCGTTGCGGACTCGATGTTCGCGCGAGCCATGTCGTAACGCAGGTACTCGGCCTTGCCGTTGCGAAAGTAGGCCTCGACCAGTTCGCCCGTGTCGCGGTCGATCGTCGAAAGGACGACCGCGTAGACGAGGTTGCCGGGATCCGTCCATGTCAGGTTGCGAATGAGCGTAGCGCCGTCCGGCGTGGCTTCGACCTCTGCTCGCATCGGGATACCGAAGCGCTGCCCTGACTGGTAGTCGAGGTAGTAGAGTTCGCCCTCCCAGGAGCCGATGGTGGACCTGAAAGCCTCCATGATCTGCTCGTTCGCGGACGCGAGCGGGGCAACGACCAGTAGCACTGCAACAAGGATCGACTTCGGCATCAGGAAAATCTCCGCTTCGTATAGATTGGCTGCAAGCAAGCGTGTCGCAGGTGCAGACCCGAGTCAATCAGGCTAGAATCGCGCGAGCTACGCTTGAGCAACCTCTGGCAAAGGGCAGATGGCAAAACGATACGACGCGGCGGACATTGAAGTCCTGAGCGGGCTGGAGCCTGTACGGCGCCGGCCCGGCATGTACACCGACACATCCCGGCCCAATCACCTCGCCCACGAAGTGGTCGACAACAGCGTCGACGAAGCGCTCGCCGGCTATTGCAAGAAGATCGACGTCACGCTGTACGCGGATGGCTCCGTCGAAGTCGACGACGACGGCCGGGGCATGCCCGTCGACAAGCACCCGAAAGAGAAGATTCCCGGCGTCGAGCTGATCCTTACCCGCCTGCATGCCGGCGGCAAGTTCACGGACAAGAACTACCAGTATTCCGGTGGGCTGCACGGCGTCGGCGTTTCGGTCGTCAATGCGCTGTCGAAAAACCTCGAAGTCTGGATTCGGCGCGGCGGCAAGGAATACAACATGAGCTTTGCCGGCGGCAAGAAGCGCGGCAAGCTCGAGCAGGTTGGAACGGTCGGCAAGGCCAACACGGGTACGACGATCCGCTTCTGGCCGGACCCGCAGTACTTCGATTCCGCGAAAATCTCGGTTGCACGCCTCAAGCATGCGCTGAAGGCCAAGGCCGTGCTGTGCCCCGGGCTGCGAGTGCGGCTCAAGGTCGAGAAGCCGAAGGAAAAGATCGAATGGCTCTACGCGGGCGGTCTCGAGGAGTACCTGCTCGAAGAGATCGGCGGCGGTGAACTGCTCCCGGCCGACCCGTTCTCGGGTAGCCTGGCCGGCAACAATGAAGCTGTCGACTGGGCGTTGGTATGGCAGGCCAATGAAGGCGCCGGAACGGCCGTCACCGAGAGCTACGTCAACCTGATTCCGACGCCGCAGGGTGGCACCCACGTCAACGGGCTGCGCACGGGCCTCACCAACGCGATCCGGGAGTTCGCGGACTTTCGCAGCCTGTTACCACGTGGCGTCACGCTGGCGCCGGAGGACGTGTGGGACGGGCTGAACTTCGTCCTCAGCGCCAAGCTCGAGGATCCGCAGTTCTCTGGGCAGACCAAGGAACGCCTGTCCTCGCGCGAATCCGCGGCATTTGTCGCAGGCGTCATCAAGGACCAGTTCTCGCTATGGCTCAACCAGCATCCCGAGACGGGCGACCTGATCGCGCAACTCGCCATCGCCAAGGCGCAAAAGCGCCTCAAGGCCGCGAAGAAGGTGGTGCGCAAGAAGATCGTGTCCGGGCCGGCGCTGCCCGGCAAGCTCGCCGACTGCACCTCTCAGGAGCCCGAACTCTGCGAATTGTTCCTGGTTGAGGGCGATTCGGCGGGCGGTTCGGCCAAGCAGGCGCGTGACCGTACCACGCAGGCCATCATGCCGCTGCGCGGCAAGATCCTGAATACCTGGGAAGTCGACTCGGGCGAAATCCTCGCCTCCCAGGAGGTGCATGACATCAGCATTGCGCTCGGTGTCGACCCGGGCGACACCAACCTCGACAACCTGCGCTACCACAAAATCTGCATCCTGGCCGACGCGGATTCCGATGGCCTGCATATCGCAACGCTGCTGTGCGCGCTGTTCCTGCGGCACTTCCGCGAACTGGTGCTGGCCGGGCACGTGTACGTGGCGATGCCGCCGCTGTACCGCATCGACGTGGGTAAGGACGTGTACTACGCGCTCGACGACAGCGAGCGCAAGGGCATCCTCGATCGCATCGAGGCCGAAAAGAAGCGCGGCAAGGTCACGGTTACGCGCTTCAAGGGCCTCGGCGAGATGAACCCGGCCCAGCTGCGCGAGACCACGATGAACCGCGACACGCGCCGGCTCGTGCAGCTGACCATAGCGGGCAAGGATAAGGCGGATGCGACGATGGACATGTTGCTCGCGAAGAAACGCGCGAAGGACCGCCGCAAATGGCTCGAGACCAAGGGCAACCTGGCAGAAGTATGAACGTGGCTGAAATATGAGTATGCAAAACAGTTTGAACCTCGAAGGCGTCGAACAGCAGTCGCTGCGGGATTACACCGAGAAGGCGTACCTCGACTACTCGATGTACGTGATACTCGATCGCGCGCTGCCGCAGATCGGCGATGGCCTCAAACCCGTGCAGCGCCGCATCATCTACTCGATGAGCGAGCTCGGCCTCTCGGCAGGGCAGAAGCCCAAGAAATCGGCCCGCACGGTCGGCGATGTCATCGGCAAGTTCCATCCGCACGGCGACTCGGCCTGTTACGAAGCCATGGTCCTGATGGCCCAGGACTTCTCCTACCGCTACCCGATCATTGACGGGCAGGGCAACTGGGGGTCGACCGACGACCCGAAATCGTTCGCCGCCATGCGCTACACCGAGTCGCGGCTGGCGCCCTATTCGAAGAGCCTGCTGCAGGAACTGGGGCAGGGCACGGTCGACTGGGTCCCGAATTTCGACGGCACGCTGAGCGAACCCGTCGTGCTGCCGGCACGACTGCCCAACCTGTTGCTCAATGGCACGACGGGTATCGCCGTTGGCATGTCGACCGACGTGCCGCCACACAACCTCAACGAGGTCGCGAGCGCACTCGTGCACCTGATCGACAACCCGAAGGCCACCGTCGCGGCGATCATGAAGCACATCAAAGGCCCCGACTTCCCGACCGGTGGTGAACTCGTTTCGCCGCGTGACGACATCCGCCAGATCTACACGACCGGCAACGGCACGCTGCGCGTCCGTGCGGCTTACAAAGTCGACAAAAGCGACATCATCATCACGTCGTTGCCGCACCAGATTTCCGGCGCCAAGGTACAGGAACAGATTGCCGCGCAGATGCGTGCCAAGAAGCTGCCGCAGGTGGACGAACTGCGCGACGAATCGGATCACGAGGAGCCGATTCGCATCGTCATCAGCAAGAAGCGCGGCGTCGATGTCGAGCAGCTGATGTCGCACCTGTTCTCGACGACATCGCTCGAGCGCACGGTTCGCGTCAACATGAACGTGATCGGGCTCGACGGCCGGCCGCAGACGTTCGACCTCGTCGGCCTGCTCCGGGAATGGCTCAAGTTCCGCAAGCAGACGGTCAAGCGCCGGCTGGAGCATCGGCTGCAGATCGTCCTGGACCGGTTGCATATCCTCGACGGACTGCTCGTTGCGTACCTGAACATCGACGAGGTCATCCACATCATCCGCACCGAGGACGAGCCCAAACCGGTGCTGATGAAGAAGTTCAAACTCAGCGACGTGCAGGCCGAGGCGATCCTCAACCTGCGCCTGCGCAACCTCGCCAAGCTCGAGGAAATGAAAATCAAGGGCGAGCAGGACGAGCTCAACGAAGAGCGCGACGTTCTCGAAAAAATCCTCAACAGCGCCGCGCGGCTGAAGACGCTGATCAAGAAAGAAATACTCCAGGACGCCGAGGCCTATGGCGACGAGCGCCGCACACTGATTGTCGAACGCGAGGCGGCGCAGGCACTCGACGAGACGCAGCTCGCATCGAGCGAGCCCGTAACCGTCATCCTCTCGCGGCGCGGGTTTGCCCGCGCGGCCAAGGGACACGAGGTCGACCCGCTGACCCTGAGCTACAAGTCGGGCGATGGCTACCTGGCGGCCGCGCGCGGGCGCAGCAACCAGCTGGCGATGTTCGTCGACAGTACCGGGCGCGTCTACAGCGTCATGGCGGGCACGCTGCCGTCAGCGCGCGGGCAGGGCGAGCCGCTGTCCAGCCGCTTCAAGCCGCCCGATGGCGCCGAATTTTGCGGCGCCATGATCGGTGATGCGGAACAGAAATACCTGCTGGCATCCGACGCAGGCTACGGGTTTATCGCGACGCTCGCGGACCTTGTGACCCGCAACAAGGCCGGCAAGGCGATTCTGCGCGTCCCGCCCGGCGGCCGGGCTGTCGTGCCTGCGCCGGTGCCGAAGGATACGGAGTGCCTGATCGCGGCCGTGAGCAGCATAGGCCGCCTGCTGATGTTCGAGATGGACGACCTGCCGGAACTGGCCAAAGGCAAGGGCAACAAGCTGCTGAATATCCCGGCCAGGAAATACAAGGCCGGTGAGGAACAACTGGTGGCGGCGACGGTCGTGCCCGAGGACGGCGATCTGCAGGTCTACAGCGGCACGCGAATGATGACGATCAAGTGGGCCGACTCGGAACCGTATTACGGCGAGCGCGCACTCCGCGGCGGCCTGCTGCCGAGGGGTTGGCGCAAGGTCGACCGGCTGGTCGGCGTTGCGCCTGGCGAGTAGCTACCCCGTCTTGCTGCCTTTCTTTTTCATCTCGACGGTCTTGTCGGTCGCGTCGAGATTCACGGTCGGGTTGACGCCCGTATCGTCGTCGTCGCAGATCGATTCCGCGTCCTCGCCCCGCGGCAGCGGCGCAGTCATGTCAAGTTCGTGGACCGTGGCCAGCGGCTTCTCTTCGGTGTCGTCCTCCGCCACGACGTCATCGTCCATGCCGGTTGCGAGCTCTTCGGCAGCCTTCTGGATTTCGGCGTTGAGGGCCTGCGTAGCCGACAGTTCGTCCTCGTAGTCCTGCTCGACGATCTTGTAGTCGACTTCCTGGCTCACCGTGTAGTCGCCGGTGATCAACGTCTCGTCGCCATCATCGACCGCGACAGCCTCGAGGTCGCGCTCGGTGACGTCGGCAGGGTCTGGCATCTTGGTCGCATCGACGATCACGGACATGTGGTACTCGTCATCTTCGTCTTCGTCCTCGTCTTCGGGCAACACTTCGCTGTCGAGGATCGAACTCTCGTCGATGTTGATCGGCGGGATGATATCCGTTTCTTCCTTGCCGTCATTGCCGGCCATTTCCTCGGTCAGTTCGATATCCAGTTCGGCATTCGGGGCAAACGCAAAGTCACTGGCGACGTCGACCTGCGCGCCCTCCTGCAAACCGGTGCCGATGAACAGGTCGGCGTCGAGCGCGAGGTTCTCGGCCGTCGGATCGTCGTCGTCGATCTCGAGTTCCGGGTCGGCAACGGCCTCGGCTGACTCGGCATCGGGTTGCGAGGCAGTCCGCGGCGCGGACGTCGGGCCGAAGCGGTCGAACAGGCGCCGGCCGAACAGCACCAGCCCGAGAAAGAGAGCAATCCCGGCGCCGCCCAGCCACAACAGCCAGTTGTTGCTGCCCGTCGCCGTCGGGGTGGGCTGGCGAATAATGGCAACCGGTACGTTGGGCGCGCTCGACGTCGCCGCCGGCGCCTCGAGCTGTGTCTCCGGAATGCCGACCGTTTCCACGATCGGGTTGTCGGTGCCGACGATGACGTCACCGGGTTGCAGGTCGTTGAGTGGTTCCTGCACCGGCGTTTCCGGGGCAGCAACCGGTTCGATCCCTGCCGGCGCCGGCGCCGGGACGCTGGCGGGTTCGTACACGCTGCTGGTCCGGGCCGGACTTGTTGTGTCCGCCACGGCGGGGACCGTCGATTCGGCGGGCTCCGAAGCCGACGCGCCGAAGCTCGGAATAGTCAGCCAGCTGCCGGCCCTGAGCTTGTTGCGGTCGTTGTCGAGGAACGCATCGGGATTTGCCGTGAAGATGGCGTCAACGGCAGCCCACAGCCCGACAGACCGGTTCTCGATGCGCTGCACGATTGCCGACAACGAATCGCCGGGCTGCACCTGGTAGCGCGAGCCGCCTGCAATGGTGGCCTGCACGACTGGCTGACGCCGGGCGGGAGCGGCCTGGCGGATGACGGGCGGCGGTGCGAGCTGCGGTTGCGATGCAACCTGTGCGGCCGTCGGCGCCGCGATCGGTGTGCCCCGGGGCTCCACCGGATCGATGAACAGCAGGTAGTCCCGAACCAGTTGCGGGGTGTACTGGCAGCGAATGCGGATTCGCAGCGTCATCATGGGTTCGCGCACGGCCCTGGCGCCCGTGATTGCAATGACGCCATTCGTGACGATCATTGAACCCTTGTCGACTGAGGGCAGCCCGCCGCCGGGCGCCGCGGGAAGCAGCGACACACAGGAATCCGAGATGGCCTCGTTAGGCCCTAGCGCGTAGCTGATGCTGGCGCGCAACGGCTGGCCGAGCGATGAATGGACCGTGACTTCGCCCAATTCCAGGGCGGATGCGGGTGCGGCGGCGATCGTGCCGCCGACAGCGACCAGTGCCGTTTTGAGACTAAAGACGTTTTTCACTTCCCTGTACCCCTTTATGCGGCCTGTTCCACAGGTCCGGTTATTCTAGTTTCCGGAATACGGCGCTCGTTAGCGCACAGGTCGAACACCGAAGCGTGACCTTCGTCACACTTTTTATTTCTTTTCAAAACAGTCAGTTAGAGTTAGCTGCGGCCAATTCGGCCAGAGACGTTTGCTTGCGGTTCTCGGTATCCTCGAGGACGACCTCGGGCTCGTTGACATAATGGCCCTGCATGAAATCGAGACCGAGCTGGAACAGCACGGCCATCGCGTTGGCGTTCTCGACGCGTTCGGCAATCGACTTGATGTCGCGCTCGGCAGCCGCCCGGACAATTCTCTCCACGGCCTGCTGCGTTTCCTTGTCAGTCATCAGCGAGTGCATGAGTTCGCCGTCGACCTTGATGTAGTCGGGCTTGAGGATATCGAGAATCTGGAATTTCTCGCGGTCGACGCCGTAATGCTCCAGGGCGAAGCCGACACCGATCTTGCGCAGCTTGTTGACGATCGCGCGCGTCTGTTTGATGTGCTTTGCCGCATCGCGCTCCGGAACCTGCATCACCAGGCGCGTGCAGTCGAAGCTGTGTTTTTCGAATTCCTGGTCCATCCAGGGGATGGTTGTCTTGTCGAGGATCGACTGCTTCGAGAGCCTCACGAATACCCGGTCGGCCTCCGATTCCTCGCAGAAATTGATCGCCGCCTTGATCATCCAGCGATCGACGTTCTTCATCATGTTGCTGCGCTCGGCCGCGGGCAGAAACTCCGACGGCAGTACCGAATTGCCCTGTTCGTCGAGCATGCGCACGAGCAGGTCGTACATTTCGATGCCGTCGCTGCGCAGCCCGGCAATCGGCAACTGAGCGAGCCGGAAACGATTGTCCATCAGCGCCGCTTTCAGGTGCTTGACCCAGATGGCGTCGAACTCCTGCTGCTTGGAATCCTCGTCGGCGCTCTCATTGAGCATCACGGTGTTGCCGCCTGCTTCCCTGCCAGCGTCATAGGCGTCGACCGTCGCCGCGACGAACGCTTCGAGAGTGCCGTAGACCTCGTTGGCGGCGCAGACGCCGACCGTGCAGGTGAGCTGCGTGGATCGATCTTCGACCTCGAAGGTCAGCTTGCGCACACTCTCGCAGAGCTGCTTGCCCCAGACTTCGGCGTCGCGTGCGCTGCCGCGCTCCAGAAGCACCATCAACGCGGTGCCTTCGAATCGGCCGGCTACGTCCCGTGGATGCATGCGCTTGCGAACGGTCTCGGCGAACTGGCCGAGAATCTCGTCGGAATTGAGGATGCCCACCTTCTTAACGACGTCGCCGAACTTGTCGACCTTGACGTAGGCGAGAACGTGAGTGCCCGACGAAGGCTTTCGAGCCAGCCGTTTCTCGATGCGTTCGATGAACTGCGAGCGGTGGAACAACAGGGTGGCCGGATCGCGCTGCAGCGCATCGTGCACGAGCTTGGTCGGTTCCCTGGCATTGTCGGGCGCCTTGACCTTGACCTGTACGCACGGACCGTTGTCAAAGGCGAATTTCTTGAACTCGAGGTGGACTTCCCCGGAGTCGTCGCTGATCACCGGCGACTTTGCGATCAGCTTTTCGTCGGCGGCCCACTTGCCGGCGATTGCTGCGACCAGTGCGCCCTTGACGGCGGCGTGGCTTTCGGAGTCGAAGCTGTCCATCAGCGGCATGCCGATCACTTCGTCGTCGTGAGCTGCGCGAAACAGCTTCAGCCAGGACTGGTTGACTTCGGTGACGATGCCTTC
>JASJBB010000160.1 GCA_030066735.1 Woeseiaceae bacterium
TCGGGTGCTTAGCTCAGCTGGTAGAGCATCGCCCTTACAAGGCGAGGGTCGGCGGTTCGATCCCGTCAGCACCCACCAGGACACGGAGCGGTAGTTCAGTTGGTTAGAATACCGGCCTGTCACGCCGGGGGTCGCGGGTTCGAGTCCCGTCCGCTCCGCCACTAAAAGAAAAAGCCTCGCCCTTCGGGCGGGGCTTTTTCTTTTTGGGCGCAGCCGGCGAAGGTACCTCCGGATTGCTTCGCTACGCTCGCAATGACATAGGCGATTCAGTAGAATCCTCCGCCTCGTTTAACCCCTCGAAGTTCCAGATATGCTCACGAAAATCCGCGAAAAGTTCACCGGCTGGATTGCCTTTGCAATCCTGGCCCTCATTGGCATCCCGTTCCTGTTTCTCGGCTATGGCAGTTATGACTTCCTGGGCGGGGCGTTCGCCGCCAAGGTCGATGGCAGTGAAATCAGCATCGGCCAGTTCGAGCAGGCCTACCGCAACCAGATGGAGGCCAACCCGGCGCTGGCGGACCTGCCCGAGGAGTTCCGCCTGCAGATTCGCCAGGGCGTGCTGGAGCAGCTCGTGCGCGAGCGCCTGGTCGACATGCACGTTATCGACCAGGGCTACCAGATCTCCGACGACATGCTGGACCGGACGATCATGAGCATTCCCGAATTTCAGCTCGACGGCGCCTACGACGAAGAGACTGCCAACGCGTTGCTGCTGCAGACCGGGATGACCCCGGCGCAGTTCAAGAGCGCCCAGCGTAATGCCATGCGCACCAACCAGTTGCAGCGCGCTATTGCCGGTTCGTCGATTATCACGCCGGCCGATTACCGGCGTTTCCTGAATCTCATCGCCGAGCAGCGGCTCGTGTCGCTGGCGTCGTTCGACATCGAGAGCGTGGCGGCCGGGGTCGACGTCACCGAGGAAATGATTACCACCTTCTACGATATCAACGACACGATGTTCCTGACTGAGGAGTCGGCTGACGTCGAATTCATCGAGGTGCGCCGCGATGTCGTCGCCGAGAGCGTCGAGATTTCCGAGGACGCGCTGTACGAGTATTACCTGGACAACCAGGATCGTTACCTCCAGGACGAACAGCGCCGGGCGCGGCACATCCTGATCCTGAGCCAGGATGACGCGGACGCGGCGGAGGCGCAGGCCAACGACCTGGTTGCGCGGCTCGAGTCCGGCGAATCGTTCGAAACGCTTGCGGCGGAGAACTCCGATGACACGCTGACCGCGGCCAACGGCGGCGATCTCGGGGTAATGACGCGAACGCAGCTGTCCGACGAACTGGGCGGGGCCATATTCTCGATGGCCGTGGGTGACATCGAGGGTCCGGTGCGGACCGACTTCGGCTTCCATGTCGTCAAGCTCGACGAAATTCTCGACCAGGGTCCGCTGCCGCTCGAGCAGGTACGTGGCGAGCTTCTGAGCGAACTCCGTGTCAGCGAGGCGGAGGTCGCGTTCCGCGACCTCGAAGGCCAGGTGTCGGACGCATTGTTCGACGCGCCCGACATTCAGTCGATTTCCGTGGCCACGGGCCTGGAGGTGCAGACCGCAACCGGCTTCACGCGTTCGGGCGGCGAACCGATCGGCTCGAACCAGGCGGCGATCGACGCGGTGTTCGATGCCTCGGTGCTGCTCGATGGCCAGATCTCGGAAATTGTCGAACTCGACGCCAACCGCTCCGCGATCTTCAAGGTTTCGCAGCGCTACGAGGCGTCGCGGCTGCCGCTCGAGGAGGTGCGTGACCAGATCGACGCCGCCATCCGCGCGCAGGAGGCCCAGACGATCATCTTCAATCGCGCCGAACGGCTGCTTGTTGCTCTCAATAATGGCGAGGACTTCGGCGCAGCGGCCGAGGCTGCGGGCGCTGCCGTATCCGAACCCATGTTGCTCGGCCGGCAGGACACGCAGGTCGACCAGAACGTAATGGCGCAGGTGTTTACGGCGAAGAAGCCGCTGCAGGGCGCGCCGACTCGCGGCAGCGTCGCCAATTCCACGGGTGGCATCACGGTGTTCAGCCTCGAAGCCGTGTTGCCGGGACGCCCGGAATCGATCCCGCTGGCCGACCGTGACGCCGGCAAGCTGGAGCTGGCGGCGCAGGCCGGCACGTCGGAGTTCATCGCTTTCGTCGAGGCGCTGTACAATCGGGCCGACATCGTGATCAGCGAGGACGCACTGGCCGCGCAAGACCTGTTCTAGCAGGAGCCCGCCTCAGCGGGCGGCCTTGCGATAGGGCAGAATAAGAAGTGCCTCGCCCACGGGGCGCTGCAACAGGGGGACTTATGCGCAAACTCGAGCTGCACTGGCAGATCCTGATCGCCATCATCCTGGCTGCGATCGTCGGTGGCTGGGTGTTCAATACGCAAACCGCCACGGGCGTCGAGCCCACGATCGGCGGCGTACGTTTTGTGGCGATATTCAATTACATCGGGACGATGTTCCTGAATGCGCTAAAGATGATCATCGTGCCGCTGATCACGTCGTCGATCATTGTTGGCGTCGCGGGAATCGGCTCGGGAGGCAACCTGGGGGCGCTCGGCGGCAAGACCCTGCTGTTCTATGCGACCACCACGCTGGCGGCCATCATGGTCGGCCTGATACTCGTCAACGCAATCCAGCCGGGTATCGTCGACGGCGAGCCCGCGCGCGATATGCTCGCGCTCGAGGCCTCGACCGAAGAACTCGAAGAGCTGGTTGGCGGCAAGGGGCTCGAGGACGTTGCCGAGATCTTCCTGCGCATGATCCCGCCGAACGTGGTCGAGGCGGCCGCCAACGGCGAAATGCTGGCCATCATCTTCTTCGCGATCCTGTTCGGCTACTTCATGACGCGTCTCGACAACGAATATGCCGAGCCGTTGTACCGTTTCTGGAACGCCGTCTTCCACGTCATGATGCGCATGACCGAGTGGATCATGAAATTCGCGCCAATCGGCGTGTTCGGACTCGTGGCAGGCGTCGTCGCCAAGGCCGGCTACAAGGCGGCCGGGCCGCTGGCCGTGTTCGCGATCGTCGTGCTGCTCGCGCTGGCGGTGCACGCGTTCATGACGCTGCCGCTGTTGCTGCGTTTCGTCGGCAGGGTCAAACCGCTAAAGACGATACAGGGCGCCGGCAAGGCCATGCTGACGGCGTTTTCGACAGCGTCGTCGTCGGCGACGCTGCCCGTCACGATGGAATGCGTCGAAGACAACATCGGCGTGTCCAACAAAGTCGCGAGTTTCGTTCTGCCGCTCGGCGCGACGGTCAACATGAATGGCACCGCGCTGTACGAGTGCGCCGCCGCGATCTTTCTTGCCCAGGCTTACGGGCTGGAGCTGACGTTCGCGATGCAGTTCTCGATCGTCGCGATCGCGCTGCTGACGTCAATCGGCGTGGCGGGCGTACCGTCAGCTTCACTCGTTGCCATCGCCATCATCCTGTCGGCAATCGGCTTGCCCATCGAGGCGCTCGGCGTTCTGCTCGTGTTCGATCGCATCCTCGACATGGCCCGCACGAGCATCAACGTCTGGGGTGACGCCTGTTGCGCGACGATCGTGGCGCGCATGGAGGGCGAAACCACCAACGTTGCCATTTCGGAACCGGAACAAGAGCCGGCGTAGTGACGGCCGGGGAGTTCTGGCGCGGTCGACGCGTCCTGGTGACCGGTCACACCGGTTTCAAAGGCAGCTGGTTGTCGACCTGGCTCGTGCAGCTTGGCGCCGACGTAACAGGCATGGCGCTCGAACCGTACACCGATCCGGCGATGTTCAGCCTGCTGGGCCTCGACCAGCATCTGGACTCCCGCATTGCCGATATTCGCGACCTGGCTGCCGTGCAGGCGATCGTCGCGGCCAGCCGCCCCGAAATCATCATCCACATGGCGGCCCAGGCGCTGGTGCGCGAGTCGTACAGCACGCCCGTCGAGACGTTCAACACCAACGTCATGGGCACGGCGCACGTGCTCGAGGCCGCCCGGGGCGCAGACAGCGTGGGCGCCGTTGTCGTTGTCACGAGCGACAAGTGCTATGAAAACCGCGAGTGGGTCTGGGGCTATCGCGAGAACGACGCCATGGGCGGGCATGATCCGTACTCCGCCAGCAAAGGGTGCGCCGAACTCGTAACGACGTCCTACCGGCAGTCTTTTGGCGACCGGTTGCCCGTGGCCTCGGCTCGTGCCGGCAACGTGATCGGCGGCGGGGACTGGGCCGATGATCGACTGATACCGGACATGGTGCGGGCCATCGAGGCCGGGCGGCCCGTCGAGATTCGCAACCCCGCCGCGATTCGCCCCTGGCAGCACGTCCTGGAGCCGCTGTCCGGCTACATGATGCTGGCAGAACGCGTTTTCGAGGACGGCGACCGGTTCGCCGGCGCCTGGAATTTCGGGCCGGCGATCGGCGACACGCAGCCGGTCTCGGCGCTGGTCGAGCGGCTCAGCCGGAATTTCGACGCGCTGGAATGGAACGTCGATACCGGCGAGCATCCGCACGAGGCGCACTTTCTGAAACTGGATATTTCGAAAGCGGTCTCCGAACTGGGTTATCGCCCGCGCGTTTCGCTGGAGACGGCGCTGGACTGGACCGCCGAGTGGTACCAGGCGTATTTCGACGGCCAGGCGATGCTGGACGTTACACGCCGTCAGATCGACGCCTTCACCGGCTAGCGCCGGCTGGTCTCACCAGGTCGCGGCAATCCCGGTCAGCACAGCGGCGAGCGACGCCTTGCGTTGCGCCGCCCGGGCGTCGCCGTTACCGGGCTCCGTCATTTCAATCAGGCGTTCGAGCGTGCGAGCGTCTCGCCCTGCGAGAGCGGCTTCGATCTCCGCGGCCAGTCGTTCGTTCATGTGCCCGCTGCGGCTGAGCTGGTCGACGTAGGCCATCGCAACCGCCGGCGCGTCCGGCCAGGTGACGCGATGCTGCGTCTGCGGGTTGAATTCGTCGCCCTGCATCGCGAGCCTGGCGGCTTCGATCTCGTTCGCACTCAGGTGTTCGCTCGGTAACAGCTCGAACACGTCGAGACCGCGGTAGATCTCGGTGCCGTAAATCCTGCCCTTGTACCAGTATGTCGACCAGTAGCCACCCAGAATCAGCTTCTCCGCATCGAGCGGTCCGCGGTCGAAGTAGGCGATCTCGACGGGGTTGGCCGAGTCGGTGAAGTCGATGACCGACACGCCGCCCTGGTACCAGGCCTGCACGAAGATGTCGCGGCCGGGGACCGGGATGATCGAGCCGTTGTGCGCGACGCAGTTCTCCTGTTCGACCTGCGGCGCGGGCAGCTTGAAGTAGCTGCGGAAGACGAGCTTGTTGTCGACGATGTCGTAGATGGCATCGGCGCCCCAGTCGAGCGGATCGTAGGCGCGGCAGCGCGGCCGGCTGCCGCCGCCCCATTCGTCGGTGAACAGCACCTTGGTGCCGTCATTGCTGAACGTTGCCGAGTGCCAGTAGGCGAAGCCGCGATCAACGACCGCGTCGAGGCGCTGCGGATTGAGCGGGTCGGAGATATCGAACAGGATGCCGTTGCCCGAGCAGGCGCCCGCCGCCAGCGCCATGTCCGGGAACACCGTGATGTCGTGGCACTGGTCGGTCATTTCGGTTTCCTGCGACTCGTCGTCGTGCTCGCCGCCGCGCCAGAGGCCGGCGAGCACGCCTTCGTCTTCGGGATCGGCGAACACTGCGGGACTGCTCGTGATGCGCGCGCTGGCCGGGTCGTCGATCGGAATCTCGATGACATCGATGCGGAACAACGCCGTGCGCATGTCGCCGGGCAGGTCGTAACAGCCCTCGAGCTCCTCTTCGTCGCGTATGGTCGAGGTGCCAGAGTTGTAGACGATGATGCGGTCGTCATCCACGTCGACCACCGAGTGCGTGTGTGAACCGCGACAGGTTTGCACGGCGC